>QWPJ01000019.1 GCA_003671195.1 Planctomycetota bacterium | reverse complement strand
GTGGGCAAGACCAATCGCATGCACAGGTAGGCTCCGAGCATCGGCGAGACCATCAGAATCGACGATCCGAACGATGCTTTTTCAAACATATCAATCCGCCAGAGATGAAAAGGAAACGCTCCGCTTCGCACCAGTACGGCAAGAGTCAAAAGGACCACACTGAGATTCAACGCCGGAGTGCTGATCCGCTCCGACAGGCAACCGCCGAGGATCAGACAACCGACGAAGATCGCTTGATGGATTTCGTAGACCCGCGTCGAACAATCTCGAGCCTTGAGTTCGAACCACATCGGAACGACGCTCAGGGACACGAGCAAAATCATCCACCATGTCGTATCGGTCGATAGGGTTCCGAGCGTGAGCGACTCGCTGATCAAAGCGCCTGCAAAAGGAAACTGCTGGGTCTTGTGCCCAACGGTCGCCAGGAGCGTCACAAAGTAGATCAACGCGGTCAACGGGATCAGCGGTGCGCTGAACTGGTCGATATGGATCAGATTCCAACCAAACCAACCTTCGAATGACCCGGCTGGGCTTTGAAGGCCCCCGAGGTACAAGCAGCACGCGAGTGCAAGGGTAATCCCTGCGAAGGCCAAGCAGACGCTGCGAGCGTCCCTGGAAGCATTGGCTCGAATCCAAAAAAAACCGAGCAACGGTAACCCAATGACCAGTTCATGCCAAGGAATCGCGTTCACAACCAATCCTGTCTGATCGTTTTTTTCATGGATCCTGACCCCTTGGGCGACTCGGGCCCTCGAACCACCTTAACCAATCGTTTTCCATCCGCTCGAACGCTTTGAAAAGCTTGCGAAAGGGCTTCAATAGGGCTTGGTCGATCATCGAATCCATGTACCCTCGCTCCAGAGCGAATCGGTACCATTGGATTTGGCGATGGTTGGCCATGCGAGCAATCCAGGCCGGTTGCCCGTTGGCCAATCGCCCTCCGATGGCATTTTCGAGTGTTCGGTAGTCTCGGAGCAACGTCGGTGCGCGAAGCAGTTGCAAGGATCGCAAGAAGGCATGGCCGATGATGTGCACGAGGGCCAAGTACCAAAACCCCAGGGCGATCTCCATGACGATGATGCCGACTTGGCAAACCGAAGAAAACGCCAATGCACTTTTAATGTCGGTCTGAACCCTAGCGGTCATTGCAGCATAAATTGCAGTCAGTGCACCTAACCCAAACATCAACACGCGGATCACGAGCGAGTCGGCGAAGATCGGTGCCAATCGCAACAGCAAGTACGCACCCAAATGGATCGATAACGCTCCGTAGAAGACCGCGCTCGATGGGGTCGGTCCTTCCATCGCCCTGGGCAACCATCCCGAGAATGGAACGAGTCCCGACTTGCCCGCTGCGGCGATCAGGAGCAAAAGCCCAACCGATAGGCTGGCCAAGGGGTCCAAGTGGGAGGTCCCCTGAGGCCAGGGCTGGTCGTTGACCATCCGCAAAAACTCCCCTTGATCGGTCCAGTGATGCATCATCAAGGCGGCCATCAGGAAAGCCGCATCGGCCACCCGATAAATCCCCCATACCCGCAACCCATTCTCAACTGGCGAAGTGCGCTCGTGAAAGTAAGCGATCAAAAGCGCCGAGGATAAACCGACCAACTCCCAACCCAGAAACAGCGTTTCAATCGTGCCTGCCAAGAAAGCAAAAAGCAGTCCGACGAGAAACATCGAAAAGCAAACAAAGAACCGATAATACCCCGCGTCGCCTTGAAGGTAGATATTCGCAAATGAACCGATCACCCCGACCAATACGAACGTCATAAGCACCATCGGGATGCTCAAACGATCGAAGATGAACTCCAAATGAAAATGGAAATGCTCTTGGCCAATCTCGACGAAATTCCCTAAATCCAAAACCTCCATCGAGTGGTTCGTTCCGATCATGATCCCCAAGATACCGAGCGTAGCGACCAGACCCATGGCGACATGGAACTTGGTGAGTCGATCGACCAGTTGCTCGGGCAAAGGCCTTTGAATCAAGCCCGACAGCCCGAGAATCAGCAATGTCAAAATCGGGCAACCCAGCACGATGGCCGCAAGACAATTCAGCACGGAACTCATAGCGAGTTATTGCACTCCCAATCTTGCAAACGAAAGATGGTCTCGTTGATGATGGTAGCAGGCATACGAATCTGCAACGACCCGAATCGCCGATGATGTCGGTTGATAATCCGCAAACCCACCGTCCTGGTAGAGCTCGATTCGATTCGAATCCGGAGCTAGTGTCGCAAGCTGTACCCATCGATTCGATACCAAGCGATCCAGACCCGGGTTCTTGGCCAAGATCTCCAGGACAGCACGCGGAGTGCTCTCGATGACGAACAAGATCCGCATGGGCTCATGGATTTCAACCATCTGCTGGCTCAGACCCGTCCTCAAGTCGCTCGCGGCACCCTCCATGACCCCCAAAAGCGAGGTGATGTTGTGCGGCAACTTCGAGCCGCATCCATAAACCGCGTTGTCGACGGTCGAAAAGTAATACTCCAAGGAGATCCCTGCGCACACCGGAATGACCGCCTGAAGGATCCTCGTGAGAATCTCCGAGCCGGGCCCATCCCTCGTAGGATCGTACGATGTCAAAAAGGATCGGCGATCCATGAACAACCCCCGGGTCCGCAATCGCCGCCCGACAAAGCAGACCGCGTTGCTCGCATGGTTGTACTCGGGTCGCGCTTGCGCCAAATCCTCAGCGCGGGCCTCGACATGCTTGAGCGCTTCGGGAGGCTTGAGCCCCAAGGAAGCCGAAGTGAATCGACGGCTCCTTTCCGAGGCGTTGCGCTCACGAGCCTGATCGATCAGAGATTTAGCTTGTAAAAAGTCCATATGGCGACTCGGCGCCAAACGGTCGATGTCGAAAAAATCGACCGAATCGGTGCATGTGTTGTGATAGCCGCCGACAAAACAAGTCGATTCGGGAATTTCCAAACCACGCGTTTGAAGGATTTTGCGAACCCGATAATCGTTGGCCATCATCGCGAAGGCTCGAGCGTTCGGGCCGCCTCGCCCTCCCCCGCATGCCCCGCAGTTGTAAGCCGACTCGTGAGGATTGTTCAAACTCGAGGAACCATGTCCCAGAATCAACACCAAGCGTGCAAAGCGATGGAGTCCCAGATCCCCTAAAAGGCGCTCGACCATGTTGGCCATCTCCTCGAGCGTAAAGCCCTGATTGAGCTTCGCCTCCTGATCGAGCTTCGCTTCGCGATAGTGAGCCGACTCCGATGCGGCCGCGTCGATGCTCGTCTCGGGCGCGATCCTTTCGATCAGAAGCAATGTCGCTTGGCTGGGCTTTACCACCCTGGCGACCAACTCGCGGATGCGGGACGTCAGCCGAGGAGCTAGTACGCGAGCGACCATCGGAAGGCTGGCTAGGGACCCGAGCAGGCTCGTGAGAGTTCCTGCAGCCAACGATCGGCTCCCCATGTGCAGACGATGCGAGGCCTGGCCGAGGACCCGCCTGGCTTCGGCCTGCCGCCTTTGAAGCTCCTGTTGGGACAGTTGCCCGATCTCGTCGACGAAGTGCTTGGGTTTGATCACGACCGGACAGAGCGGGATGTAGTGAGCATCGGAACTGGAACGAAAGTACATCGGTACGGAAAAAAACCCTGCGGCTCCAAACGTCTCGACCGCCGGGTCGATCTCCTCGAGGATACGCCGAAAGGACTCCTCTCGGTCGTCGATGCACGTGATGACCTGGAACGAAATAGGCCTAGAAGCCTTGGTAGGCACTGCAACCGCAACAGGTGCAGGTTGCGATGCGATCGCATCGAGGGCTTCGTTGCGGTAATGCCGTTCGTAAGCAAGGTGGAGCAAACGACGTCGTTCCATGGTCCCGCAATGGCTGATCTCGTCCATTAGGCTCTGCCACTCGGTGGCCGAGAGGGACTCGAGTTCGTTGGGAGACCAACCCAGGAGTTGAGCGACCTGAAAAAGAATGAACGCTCGCTGATATACGGTCTGGCGAACATTTCGTCGCTGATGAAACGCAAGTACCTGAGCCAATCGCTCCATCGACAAGCTCCCCTGCTGGAGCGACGGTTGGTCCTCGATTTCCGCGATTTGCCCCAGGGCCGAGCGCAGACTGGCGCGGTCGAGTAGAAGTCGGATCGCAAGATAGTCCTGAAGCGAACCGTCGCGCAAGGGGCGAGGTGTCCATTCGGCATTGGTCTCGAGTTGCCAAATCATTCCGGTCCAACCCGGCAAGCTCAGCAAGGTGCTATCGATGAAATCATCGAGTCCATACTCCCGCAATCCTAGCGATTCCAAAGAGTGGACGATCGACTCGATCGAAGTGCGATCCGACGCGCGGTCCTGTGCGATCAGATCCGAAAGCTCCTTGAGCCAGCCGGGCTGAAAAATCGAGCGTACGCCGTAGAGTTCCTGAAACAACTCGAACAAGGGTCGATCCCGATCAGGTAGCCCCCATTGCGCAAAACCTTGGTCGGTCGCGCTTCCCAAAAAACGAATCAATTGCTCGTTGACACACACATCGCAATCGATGCCGTGCGAGCCTAGCACGATATCCCGATGGCGACGGACCGGGATCGCATCGTTGAGAACTTCACCGACGAGCGATGCGCCCTTGATGCAGACTCGGTGCAACCATGCCAATGTCCACGCTCTCCATTGCTCAGGAGAGGAAGCCGCCGTCGGATCCTCGCTTTTGGACCCCTTTGTAAATTGCTGTGTAAATTGCTGCGTGACTTGCTGTGTGACCTTCGAATTTCGCTCCATCCAATCCTGTACGGAACGGATGACCTTCGATTCCACGTTAGGGGATACATCATCGCGGAACTCCCTGAGCGCTTTGGTCTCGGCGATGAACCAACGGAGTTCCTCCTCCGGAGCATTTCGAATCGGGTGGAGCAACATGGCCAATCGCAGCTCATAACGCGTCGTGCCAAGCACGATCGGTTGCTCGGCGCGCTGGTCCAAGTCCTTGGCTAGGACCTGCTCGATATCCTCACGTGCGATGCGCCCTCGAAGAAACTCCTGACGGTATCGATCCTCAGACAAATAAGGTTCGGCGCCGTATTTTTTCCAACCCTCGATAACCGCTAGTTCAAACGGCAGATGCTCAAAGGCATGCAAGGTGTTGTGGTGAACAAACACCGCAATCGGCCCTTGAGAGGGCAGATAGTGGATTGCGTGCTCGATGGCATGTTGAACCTGCTCAGGCGAGAAGGCTGACGGCTTGGTATCCAATTTTGTTTCTTCAGTATCGTGGCACGTGTTGGGTCCGGGATGATCTTCCACGCAGAATCGAGTATAGAGCGTTTACTGCGAGGGCGGAAACTCGGATTCGGAGTAATTGCTTAAAGACCCATAGATAACAAATCGTTCAGCGATCGAACCGAGTCGGAAATCCGCCGATTTTCGAAATCCGCCAGGGCTTTGCTGCGGCTCGCATTCTCAAGCGACCTAGTTTTCGCTACCGTTAGAATTCCTCATGGAACTCCGAACGGGCCGATCCGCCGATCTAAAAGAATGAATGCAAACATGGACACCATCGACTCTGAAAAACTACCCTTCGATTGCCCCAACGTCGCGCTCGAGAAGTGGATTCGCAAGATGGCCGGTGTGTGCCAACCCGACCGCATCGTCCTGTGCGATGGGAGCGATCAGGAATGGGACACCCTGACGGACCAACTCGTCGAGTCCAAGACTCTGATTCGGCTTGACCCGAAGCTGCATCCAAACTCTTTCTTGGCACGCAGCCATCCTTCCGATACGGCCCGCGTCGAAGACCGGACCTTCATCTGCTCGCTTCGGGAATCCGATGCCGGTCCGACGAACCATTGGCAACATCCGGAAAAAATGAAAGCGCTTCTCGGGGACAAATTCCAAGGTTCCATGCGAGGACGGACCATGTATGTCGTCCCGTTTTGCATGGGACCGATCGATAGTCCGTTGGCACTCGTGGGAGTCGAACTGACCGACTCGCCCTATGTCGTCGTCAGCATGAAGATCATGTGCCACATGGGGCAAAAAGTATTCCGCAAGCTCGGTGTTCATGGAGCTTTTATCCCCTGCTTGCACAGTGTCGGTGCTCCACTTGCCAAAGGCCAATCCGATTCGGCTTGGCCCTGCAACGATGAAAAGTACATCGTCCACTTCCCCGAGACCCGCGAGGTGTGGTCCTTCGGGAGCGGGTACGGCGGCAACGCCCTGCTCGGTAAAAAATGCGTCGCCTTGCGGATCGCCAGCACCATCGCTCGAGATCATGGCTGGATGGCAGAACATATGCTCATCATGGGACTCGAAAGCCCCGATGGGGTCAAAACCTATCTCACCGCGGCTTTCCCTAGCGCCTGCGGCAAGACCAACTTGGCGATGATCACGCCCCCGGAGGACTACCAAAATGCCGGTTGGAAAACCACCCTCGTCGGAGACGATATCGCTTGGCTCTGGCCCGGCAAGTCGGGCAAACTCCATGCGATCAACCCCGAGACCGGGTTCTTCGGCGTCGCGCCGGGTACCTCCTGGCAATCCAACCCAAACGCGATGCACGCTCTGTCGAAAAACACGATCTTCACCAACGTCGCTCTGACGGACCAAAACGGCGTGTGGTGGGAAGGCCTCTCGGCACCACCGAGTCATCTGATCGATTGGACCGGGCAGGACTGGACGCCGCAATCAGATCGACTCGCCGCCCATGCCAACTCCCGATTCACCGCACCGGCCGACCAATGCCCCAACATCGACCCCGAATGGCAAAACCCAGATGGAGTGCCTATCGATGCGATCGTCTTCGGTGGACGTCGACCAACAACCATGCCTCTGGTCTTTCAAGCCTTCGACTGGACCCACGGAGTATTCCTCGGTGCCACCCAAGGCTCCGAGACGACCGCCGCCGCAAGCGGTACGGTCGGAACCGTCCGCCGCGATCCGATGGCGATGCTCCCGTTCTGCGGATACAACATGGGCGACTACTTTGCCCACTGGCTCGATATGCGAAAACACATCCGCCGTCTCCCGAGAATCTTCCACGTCAACTGGTTTCGGAAAGACACCCAAGGCAATTTCCTTTGGCCCGGCTTCCGACAAAATATCCGCGTCCTCGAGTGGATCGTCAAACGATGCCACGGACGCATCCCAGGACATGAAACCCCTATCGGTTGGACCCCGGATTGGGAGGACTTCTGCGTCGAAGGACTCGAGGGCTTTACCCACGACCAATTTGATGCGGCCATGGAATTCCGCCGCGAGGACTTCCTGGCCGAAATCACAAGCCAAAACCAGTTCTTTTTGAAACTCTACCACTCCATGCCCAAAGAACTTCTATGCCAACACGAACTTCTCATGGCTCGAATGGCATAAGCAAAACCGATGCTTATTTCTAGGTTTTTACCGTTGCGAGATTGACATCGGGATTGTGCGCACCCTACCATATGGTCAAACCGCTTCGTTTCGTCACCGCTTATTCCATTTGGAGTCCGTTCACAATGAAGAATCTTTTTGCCGCGGCTTTCGCCGCTCTGGTCGCTTTCTCAGCCGTTACCGCTTACGCTGAAAAGATCGATTTCGCCAAGGTCAAGTGCATGGTATCCGGGGCTGCAGCCAAGGAAGCCAAGACCAGCGAATGGAAAGAATGCAACGTTTACTTCTGTTGCGATAACTGCAAAGGCAAGTTCGATGCAGACAAAAAGGCCATGGCAGCCAAGGCCAATCACCAGTTGATCGCAACTGGCCAAGTGACCCAGAAGGCTTGCCCATTCTCCGGCGGAGAGCTCAACAAGGACGCTACCGTTGAGTTCAAGGGTGCCAAGGTTTCTTTCTGCTGCAACAACTGCAAAGGCAAAGCAGAAAAGATGAGCGACGACGACAAGGTTGCTAACCTTTTCGGCGAAGAAGCTTACGGCAAGGCCAAGTTCGCCAAGGCTGCTAAGTAGTCCCCTGATCTGACTGATCCGACTGCTAAGCCTCGGAACCCCAAAGGTTCCGAGGCTTTTTTTATGCCCCAAACCCAAACGATTTCCGGCAATCAGCGCAGTCTGCTTGAGGCTTAAAAACTACAATAGCGAACCGACCGCTTGTGTTATTACCCTTCATCTATCTATCCGAAGCGTTCCCTCGACGATGGCCTTGTCCTCAACGAAATCCAATCCCTCGGCCTCTGCAAGCCAACCCCAAGCTGAATTAGGAGCTGACTCTGAGGCTCAATCCCAGCCCCCGGTTCAGGTCTTTCGCGAAACCATCGAAAGCTTGGCAGTCGCTTTTATCCTCGCTCTGCTCTTCAAGTCCTTCGTCGCCGACGCGTTCATCATCCCGACCGGGTCGATGGCTCCGACGTTGATGGGTGCCCATAAAGACATCCAGTGCGAGCATTGCGGCTACCAGTACCAAAGCGGAGCGAGCGAAGAGTTCGATAGCAGCACGGGCGCTCGCAAAGAAGTGATGGTCGTCGAGACGATCTGCCCGCTTTGCCGCAAACGCGAGTCGATGGACATCGAGAAAAACAAGAATCACGCCACCTTCTCGGGCGACCGGATCCTCGTGAGCAAACTGACCTATGCGCTGAGCGATCCGAAGCGATGGGAAGTCATCGTTTTTAAGTTCATCGAGCAGGCCAAGTTAAACTACATCAAACGCTGCGTAGGATTGCCGGGCGAGACCCTCAAGATTTGGCACGGCGACATCTACGTCAAGAACCCTAAATACCCCAAAGGGATATCCACCTACGAATCGGCTGACGGATTCCGGATCGCTCGCAAACCACCTTCGGTCGTCGGCGCGACCCTTCAGGCCATCGCCGACACCGAGCATCTCTCGCCGGCCGTGGGCGAAGGACGCATCGCGGATTCATGGCAGGACGCCTCGCAGGATTCGGTACCTAAGTGGCAAACTCAGATTCAAGCGACGCCGACGAATCGCGCATCGAAGTACCGCTGGGACGCACAGGTTTCCGATGTGCCTCAAGGCTCGACGGCCATGCTGCGGTTTACCCATCGGCTCGAAGAATCGAACCGCTCGGGGGCATCTTCAAACTCCGGCGACTTCCGATTCATCACCGACTTTACGGCCTACAACCAAAAGACCTTTCGAACCGCAAACGGTCGCTCCGACAATATCGAAACCGACGGTGCGCATTGGGTCGGCGACTTGGCAGGCCAGTGGCACGTCTCAACGTCCAAAGGAACCCAGGCTCTGGAACTCTTGCTCGTCGAGGGGGGAATCGAATTCCTGTGCCAGATCGATTTAAGCACGGGCAAAGCGACCGCAAGAGCGTTGCTTGATGGCAAGGCGATTTCGGTGTTCGAAGCGACGCAAGGCTTTGCACCGACGCTCGAAGCGCAAACCCCCGTACGATCCGGCTCGACGCATCGCATCCGCTATGCCAACGTCGACGATGCGTTGCGATTGTGGGTCGATGGCAAATCGATCCCTTGGGGAATCGACGGCGGATACTCGATCCAGGCTGCAGTGGAAAACTATCGCCATCTTCCGGTCTATCGCCCAGAGAATCCTCTCGATGCGGCTCCTCTGGGAATCGGCATCCAGGGTGGCAGCGGCAAGATCCTTCAGGCCGAGGTCTTCCGAGATATCTTCTACACCGCAACGACCTTTGGGGGTAGCTCCTCATCCCGCTACGACGAACCGATCAACGTCAGGAACACCAAGGATCCCTACCGTGTGGCAAAGGGTGCATCGCAAAGCGACTGGTCGTCAGAAGGATTGATTTACCAACTCGGTCCTGGGGACTATTTCCCGATGGGGGACAACACCCAAGCGTCCTCCGACGCTCGGATGTGGAACGTCCGCCAAGAGGCCGGGCAACCCGGCCGTTTGATGATCGGTCGAGCCGTCATGGTCTTCTGGCCCCACTATTGGACCTATGGCAAAATCCCATTCATCCCCAACTTCCGGCGCATGAGCCTGATTCGCTAACCCAAGGAATTCGCTGGAGCATGGACGTTCTACGAGTCGAAAATTTAGAGAAAACATTCGGACGGCGCAAGGTCGTCCAAGGGGTTTCCTTTCGCGTCGCAGCAGGCGAAATCGTTGGGCTCCTAGGTCCTAACGGCGCTGGCAAATCGACCTCTTTCAAGATGACCTGCGGGTTGGTCCAACCCGACAATGGCAAGGTTTTTTTAGGGCCAGACGACGTGACCCGCTGGCCGATGTTCCTGCGAGCCCGCGACGGTGGAATGGGGTATTTGGCCCAAGAGCCGAGCGTCTTTAAAAAGCTGTCCGTCGAGCAAAACATCTCTGCGATTTTGGAGATGCTCGGCCATTCATGGCGAGACCGCAGCAAGCGGACCGACGAGTTGCTCGAACTGCTCAATATCAAACACATCCGCACCTCCAAGGCCGCCACGCTCTCGGGCGGTGAACGACGTCGATTGGAAATCGCAAGATGCTTGGTCTCCAATCCCAAAATCATCATGCTCGACGAGCCCTACGCCGGGGTCGATCCGGTGACCGTCCAATCGATGAGGCCCATCATCCATCAGTTGCGGGCCGCTGGGATTTCGGTTTTGATCACCGATCACGATGCCCAAGAGATCCTCAAAAGCGTCAATCGTTGCTACGTGATCGATGAAGGAAAAGTCTTCTGCGAGGGAGATCCCGACACCGTGCGCAAAGACCCTCAGGTCCGTAAAAAGTATCTCGGTGAGTTGGCGGATCTAGAGATCGTCAGCACGGCCCACCAACGGGTCGATCACCCCAGAGAAACTGCCTCGACGGTACCTGCCCCCAAAAAAGGGCTCTTCGACCGCTTGATCCCTCGTCGACGCTCCCCTTGATTCAATCCCTCGTTTCGGGAATCCATCCTCTGTGTCGACAAGCGAGCAAGTTTCCCGAGCAAAGCAGTTAGACCGAACCTCATTCTGGTTCCTGGTCCTCTTGGCTTTGCTGATGCCTCTGATTCTCTGGGCTGCATCGCATATCAAGATTGGGTCCGCATCGGCCCATGCTTGGCTCCCCGAGGGGCGGGTGGAGCGAGCCCGATACGAGTGGTTCATCGACCATTTCGGCTCGGATCAGTACCTGATCGCATCTTGGGAGAACCTGACCCTTTCCGATCCACGCCTCGGTTCGCTTGCTCAGAGCATCCAAGACCTAGACTCCCGGACCGAACCGCTCGTCGAATCGCTTCAGACCTCCGAGGAGATTTTCAATGGATTGGTCGCGCCCCCTCTTTCCCTGACCCCTCTTGCGGCTCGGGCTAGGCTCGAAGGCTCCGTGATCGGCAAGGACGGAACAGCCGCGATCTTCATTCGCTTTAACCCCCTGGGGATCGCTTCTCAAAAGGATTCGATCGAACTTGTCCGCGCAGCGGCCGATCGGGTCGAGGGCCTCGGGCGCAGTCAGTTGCAGATGGTAGGAAGTATTTACGAAGCCTATGCGGTCGATGAAGCGGCCGAGAAGAGCCTTAAACGCTTGGTGATCCCTTCGAGCATCATGGGTGTGGTGCTTGCATGGCTGTGCCTCCGAAGCGTACGCGGAGCGATCACCGTCCTTTTGATCGCCGGTGTGGGTCAATTGATTGCAGTCGCACTGGTCGCATCGACAGGAGGTCAATTCAGCGCAGTTTTGATCGTTCTGCCAACGTTGGTCTTCATGCTGACGTTATCGGCTGCAGTCCACTTCATGAACTACTACGGCGATGTGGCTTATTCCCATCGCGATCACCTCGGGGCGCGCGCGATCCTGCTGGGACTCAAGCCCAGCGCGCTGGCCACCCTGACGACATCCTTGGGGATGATCGCGCTGGCCACAAGTCAACTCGCCCCGGTGAGAACCTTCGGCCTCTACTCGGCCTGCTGCTTGTGCATCGCAACAATTGTCCTGTTCCTAGCCTTTCCCAAACTATCCGATTGGTTGTGCAAGAGTCACTACCGAGCGATCCAATCGGGCGACAGCCAGATGGACTCCCCCGAGAGGCTCGGCGCTCAGGATTCCTCTCCACCGGTCTCCGCGTGGGCAAGAGACTATGCCGCTTGGGTCAAATCCCATCACCGAGTGATCTGCGTCTTGGGCTTTAGCCTTCTTGCGGTAAGTTTCTACGGGCTTTGGCATCTGAAGTCCTCGACCAAATTCGACGATATGTTTCCCGAGCAAAGCGAAACCAGGCAGTCGATGGCTTGGATCGAGGAACACCTCGGTCCGATCGCATCGGTCGAGGTGCTGGTGAGATTCCCTCGGTCCCATTCGCTCGAGCCCTACGACCAACTCGTATGGGTCGATCGCCTGACACAAGAACTCAAAGCAAACCCGGAGATCGGGGGGGTCACGAGCGCTGCGACGTTTTTGCCCAAACTGCCGACCGGGGGACGCATAAGGGACGTCTCTCGACGAGCGGTGATGCGAACGGAGGTGGGTAAGCAATTCGATCAACTCATCGATCGCAATCTGGTGGCCCAGGATGCCGAGACGACGGCGTGGCGCATCACGGCCAAGGTCTCGGCGTTATCGAAACTCGATTACGGACAATTGACCGAGCGAGTACGTCAAGTCGTCGAACCGATCCGAAGAGAACAACAGGCCTTCGATGCGATCTACACCGGACTCTCGCCGGTGATGCACGATACTCAATTGGCCTTGTTGGACGATCTAGGATCGAGCTTCTCGACGGCGTTTTTGCTGATCACCCCGGTCATGATGCTTATCGCAAGAGGGGTTCGAGCCGGATTGCTGATCATGGTTCCGAACATTCTTCCTGAGACCCTTGTCTTTGGCATGATGGCTTGGTTTGGCTACTCGATCGATATCGCGGGGATCCTGACTGCCTCGGTGGCGATGGGAATCGCTGTCAACGACACCCTGCACTTTGTCAATTGGTACAGCCACCGCCTGGAGGTCGGTGACACGCGTGAACAAGCCATCGCGGATTCGTTTTCGAATTGTGGTAGGGCGATGGTCCATACGATGCTCATCAGTTGCTGTTCGATGTTGCCATTCCTTTTTGCGGAGTTCAACCCGACCCGTCAATTCGCAACATTGATGATTGCGATGATGAGCAGTTCGATCCTTGGCGACTTGGTCCTCTTGCCTGCGCTGCTGATGAGCCCGCTGGGACGAACCGCACGTACCCGAGACTAGCATCCGCCCTCTGGGAGGAAGAACGAGGATGAGCCTCCCGTCGGGCTTGCCCGGCGGAGGCGGAACTTGCAGCTACCAAGTTGCTGCGGCTGGCTCGATGTCGAGGCGATGGCATCTTGAGCCGAACACCGACGACTAACTCCTTTTCAAAACATGAAAACACAGAGACACAAAGGTCACAGAGAGGATGGGATAAGTCCTCGCAACTCTGTGCTCTCTGTGCCTCTGTGTTTCAAAAAGATTTCATCAGATATCTTGGAGCGTATGGGATCCACCCTGATGCTTGGCGTCGAGGACATGGTTCGAACGGTTGGTAGAATCGCGTCCGTTCTGCGCAGTATGCTGCACTCAAAGCAGTCAACACCGAGCTTGTCGGACTGTATTGGGACTTGGGCCGGATGATCGTAGAGAGACAGGAGCAAGCTGGGTGGGGCAAATCCGTAGTCGAAAGACTATCCCAAGACCTGCGGCGGGAATTCCCCGGCGTGGCCGGATTTTCAGTTCAGAATCTGTGGTATATGCGGCAATTCCACATGGAATACCGA
This sequence comes from Planctomycetota bacterium, assembly GCA_003671195.1. Taxonomy (GTDB): domain Bacteria; phylum Planctomycetota; class Planctomycetia; order Pirellulales; family Pirellulaceae; genus JBKCUI01. The sequence continues at coordinate 30,071 of QWPJ01000019.1, read as the reverse complement.
GGGAATGAAAAACTCCAACCACTGGTTGGAGAAGTCGCCTGGGCGCACAACCTGGTCATCATGAGCAAGTGCAAAGACCCTCTCGAGCGGGAATTCTACTTGCGCATGACTCGCAAGTTCGGCTGGTCAAAAAACGTACTCATCCACCAAATCGAGAACCAGAGCTACGAGAAGTCTCTGCTGGGGCAGACCAATTTCGACCAAACCCTGACACCCTCGCTCCGGACACAGGCCAAGCTGGCCGTCCAAGACGAATACACCTTCGATTTCCTAGAACTCGCCGAAGAACACAGCGAACGAGAGCTTGAGCGGGCTCTAATCACTCGCGTCGAAGACTTCCTGCGGGCCATGGGTGGCCGGTTTGCCTTCATGGGCAGCCAGTATCGGCTCGAGGTCGACGGCCGTGAGTATTTCTTGGACCTGCTGCTGTTCCATCGCCGACTACGCGCTCTGGTGGCCATCGAACTGAAGATCGGTGATTTTCAGCCCGAGTTCGTGGGCAAAATGCAGTTCTACTTGACCGCCCTGGACAGGCAGGTGCGGCAGGAGGATGAGAACCCATCCATCGGCATCATTCTCTGCAAGGAAAAGAGCCGCACCATCGTCGAGTATGCACTGCATGATGCCAACAAGCCCATCGGCGTGGCGACTTACGAGATCACTCGGACGCTACCCAAAGAACTGAAGGGGCAATTACCTCGGCCCGAGGAGATCGTGGCTTTGCTCGAGGGCTTGGATCCATGAGCCCCCACGCCTACACCGAAGACCAGCTCGTCGAACAGCCTGCCATCGGGCTCTTTGCGTCGCTCGGCTGGCAAACGATTTCGGCAATGGAAGAAACCTAGAGAGGATGGGATAAGTCCTCGCAACTCTGTGCTCTCTGTGCCTCTGTGTTTCAAAAAGATTTCATCAGATATCTTAGAGCGTATGGGGTCCACCCTGCTGCTAGGCGTCGAGGACATGGTTCGCACGGTTGGTAGAATCGCGTCCGTTCTGCGCAATATGCTGCACTCAAAGCAGTCAACACCGAGCTTGTCGGCCAGTATCGGCTCTACCGAGTACCCCAGGCAGGATTCGAACCTGCGACCTCAGCTTTAGGAAAGCCGCGCTCTATCCAACTGAGCTACTAGGGCATCAAGACCGCCGCTGGGCAATCTCCGTTGATTTTACCTCATGCCCTCGATTTGTCCACCTTGGAAAATCCAACACTTTCCCTGGGAAACAGGCCTTTTATCGAGCGAGCGAGCGAACTAGAGACTGCCCAGACGTGTCGAACGGACATGGCCGTCGAAATGCGCTGTGTAGAGATCGATTTGGTTGGGGTGCAAGTCGCAGTCGAAGATCTCACTCGGAGTTGTAACTAGGTGAAAAACATCGTGACTGCCGGAATTCCAAAAGGCGATTTCCTTTTCGAGGATCCCGATCAACGTGCCGCTCGAATGATACAACCCTCGCCATAGGGTCGCGTCGAGCTCCTTCTTCAAACACTCCTGCTTGAGACCCTTTTGGCCGGTTTGCCAATCGAAGCTCATGGCTACAGCGCGTCGGTTGCCCGCCGGGGCGTTGGTGCATTGGTGCAGTCCGACAACCGTCAGTTGTTTGCCATCTGGGCTAAACGCCATATTGATGATCCCCCCGAAAGGGGCAATATCGCCGATGTGGAAAAACAGCTCGGTTGCATCGAATTTACGCAGTAGTTCCGCTCTTGGATGAGTCCAATGGTACACGTTTCCGACAACATCCCCGCAGAGAATATCCCCGCTGTGTGTCGGATCCGAACTCGGGGCAAACAGTGTGCAATAGGGGATATTCGGCTCGGTCGACCATTGCTGAATCTGCCGCCCGTCGTCTGCCGACCATAGCTTGACCAATCGGTCGTTCCCGCAAGTGACGATCCGTTGGCCATCAGGACTGACGGCCAAGCCGCGCAGCCACCCGCGATGCGCATCGACGACCTTCAGGGGCTTGGGCACCTCGGATGCGATGTCCCAGGCGATCCAACGTCCGTCGTAACCGCCGGAATAAAGCCGTTGACCATCGGGCGAGAACCCTAGGGTACGAACCCAATTCTCGTGCCCCAGAAGCGTTGTTTTGGATCCCGTAGCGATGTGCCAACGCTGGATGGCTTGGTCGATTCCGCCTGCGACGACATAAGTACCCGTCGGATCGACTCGACAGCATAGGAGCTTCGACGCGTGCTCCCAATCGGCAAGGGGCTTGGCTCCGACAGGATCGAATCGAGGTAGCTCGTCGGGCTGTTTTGTTGGCGGGTCCGTTGATGCCAAGTTCGCGGGGTTTGGGAAACTCATGCCAGCAACTCCTCGATAGGTCCAAAGGCCGGATCGGCGATGGGGAATTTCCTGCCGGCTACTTCGAATTCGCCAGAGGAATCGATTCCGACGGCGCGCAGGTAGGTATGGAATAAGTGGCGATGGTCGACTTTCCGTTCCGTCACCTCGACCCCTTTGGCGTCCGTACTACCGATGACAGCGCCGTGCTGGATCCCGGAGCCTGCCAGAGCGATCGACCAGGCCTTGGGATAATGATCCCGACCGTATCCTGCGTTGATCGTCGGGGTTCGCCCAAACTCGGTCATGACGATTACGAGCGTCCTTTCGAGCAATCCGCGCTGAGAAAGGTCTGCGATGAAATGTGCAAAAGGCCGATCGAAGTCAGCGACATAGTGCAAGTGAAACTCGAAGTTGTTGTGATGGAAATCCCATCCGCCGTGTTGGATTTCGATGAAGGGGACTTCCTGTTCGACCAACCGCCTAGCCAGGAGCATTTGCTTGCCGAATTCGGTCTTGCCGTAGGCTTGCTGATAAGCCTCGGGTTCCCGTGAAATATCGAACAGATCTCGTTTCTCCATCAATCGCAACGCTTGCTCGTAGCTCTGGGCGTAGGCGTCGATCTCGGCCGATTGCACCTTGCTGCGATGTTGGCTGTTGACGAACCGTCGCCAATCGTGACGTCGGCTATCGACCTGAACCGACATCCCATCGGGAAGCTGAGAATTGACGATTCCACCTTTCTCAGCTCCGACGGCCACGCTGGCATAGCGAGGTCCCAGGTAAGCTGCATTGTTGGATCGCCCACCGATCCCGCCAAGCATGGTTGTGATGTGACCTGGCAGCGGAAAATCCGCTCGCTCCAAACCCTTGGCCACGACGGCTCCCAACTCGGGATACTCGGTCGCAGAGCGGGTGGTCCGTCCGCTGCGTACAATGTTGTTCGATAGGGCATGGTCGTCAAGATCGGTGCTGATGCTCCGTATCAATGCCATGTGATGCATCTGCTTGGCCGTATGCGGAATCAGTTCCGAGACGTGGATACCCGGCACGCTCGTGGCGATGGATTTAAATGGACCGCCGGTCTGCAGATCGGACTTCGGATCCCAGGATTCGAACTGACTGACCCCACCGTTCAAATAGACCACCACCACCGACTTGCCAGCCTTGGCGACTTGGCTGGCACCGAGCGGGTGCGAAAATAGACTCGTGCCTGCTGTAACACCGAGTCCTGTGACACCGAGTCCTGTAACACCGAGTCCTGTGAAGAACTCGCCCATGAACTGCCTGCGAGCGATCCGATGATCGACCGTTCCACAGGGTTTGTATTGGGGGTTGCTCATGGTGTGATCACATGGAAAAACGGAATTCGGACGATGCCAGTAGGCCCCAAACGAGTTCTTGGACGATCTCGGTGCGTTGGTCTGGAAATTGGTCCAAGAGCGTACCGACGCGTTGGACCTCTTGGGCCTGTGGCATTCGGCAAAGCACGCACAGATAGAGTTGCTCGGCGATTTGTTGGTGCTGTTGCATCCGGGCAAGGCGATCGATCAGATGGCTTTGGTTGGCTTTGAGCCACGATTGGTAACTCGGGTCGTTTTGGATCATCAATGCCTGATCGACGGTCGCGAAAAAGGTATCCTGAGGAGCACCAGCGGGGGCGGAAAACTTTGTGACGATGAGGTCTTCGACGGTTTCCCACATATTCCCGGCCAGGGCAGCGCTGAGCGATTGATCGTATTTTTTGGGATCCTCTGAGCCATTGGTAGCTTCTCGATGGCTTGCTTGCCAATCGGCCTGGGTTTTGATCCGCACGGGTTGATCCATTTCGAGAGCAAAGTACGTCGCTCCAGCGACTTGTTCGGGAGTCAAGCTCCGAACGGTGCGCAGGGCCCAGGCGCGGCGCCACGATTCGATCAGCTCGAAGCTTTGCAACTCGAACTGGGCAAGCGATTGGCTATTGGTCTCTGGATCCACTTTGGATTCATGATTCTCTATGCGACTTCGCGCCTCGAGCCACTCGATGAGAGCTTGAATCCTGGCTTGTTGCTGCTTGCAATCGGATTGCTCATCGAGGATTGCTTGGAAGCGTCTTTGCGCGCTTCGTTGAAGTCCTCTTGCTTGGGCTACAAACTCCCCGAGAGCCAAACGTCGATTGACCAACGCGACGATGCGGTTGCGTTGGTCATCGAGCCGTTCTTGGGCCGCTTGAAGGATTTCCTTTTGCTCAGGGGTCTGGGTCTCTAACGGCTGCGTGGCGAGTTCTTGATCGCGCTGCTGGATCCTTTGCCCGTAGAGTTCCTTGGCTTGATCGATTTGAAGCTGGAGCTTTTGAACATCGGCTTGGGAGTTGGCGAGTTTCTTTGCAGCTTCCTGCAGTTCGATTTGCTGGCTCTGAAGCTCAGGGGCCAAACCTCGCACCGTTGCCTCGAACCGGGCGCTCCGTTCGCAGAGGGTTGCTATCCCACCCGGGGGACCGTCCCAAAGGTTAAGATCCGGCGCCAGGACGGAGCGTTGGTAAGCTTTGGAACGGGCGATCTGCCGGAGGAACTCTCGCAAGTCGTACTGCCCCTCGACCAGATGCCCCGCGAGAGTCTCGAGCAGTTGAGCGGAAGAGGCGGGGTTGCCCGAATGGTGCATGTCGACTGGATGGACCAGCCCCGAGCCCATCATGTTGGCCCATAGGCGGTTGGCTAAGTTTCGGTTGAAGGCTTGATTTTCAGGATGGGTCGCTAGTACGGCCAGTTGCTGCCTTCGGCTATATCGCGGCACTCCGCGCTGGTTCTTTTCAGGGGCGACGATGTAGGCATCGCTTGAATCGACAAAGTCCGGTTCGGAATCCATGGCCATGGCCGTCGGAAGCATCGGTTGGGCGGTCGACTTACCTGCCTGGGGCTCGAAGACCGATGCGAATTCTAATGAGCCTTCTGCTTTTTCTCCTAGGTACAGAAGATTGCCGCGTTTCTCGTCCTTGAACAAGTACGTGCGATTGACCAGCGAGAGGATTCCGTAGTACTCGGACTGCTTGTAGTCGGAGAACAGAGGATGGTCGTGGCACTGAGCGCACTGGATATCGCGACCCAAGAAGATACGAGCCACATCGCGGGTCACTAGATTCGGTTCGGCATTGCGGTTGAGGAAAAAACAGGCCGCTGCGCGAGGCGATGCTTCGGTCCCATCGGCCGCGAGGATCTCCATGCAAAGCTCGTTGATAGGACGTTGGTCCTTGAGCCATTGGTAGATCATCGCTCGGACTTCGAGGACCCCGATGACCTCGCGCCGCTCGGTGAACATGACCTCGAGAACTTTGGCGTAGTAGCGAGCAAATTCGTCGCGAGCCAACAGATCGTCGATCAATTCCTCCCTTGCCTGGGTGCTGAGTTCTGGTGATTCGCCGAGCCGTTTAAAAAACCGCTCCGACTCGGCGACTGTCGGTCCGTGCCCGAGCAAATCGAGGAAAATCCGGCGTTGGAACTCCTCGTCGCTGGCCAAGGGGATCTCGGGACCGAAGTGGATCGTATCTAGGACTTCGTCGATACGATGGTTGAAACTCACCTTGTTCGTATCGGCGTTCGTATCGGCATGAGGCTCGTCGCCATGAGGCTCGTCGGCATGAGGCTCGTTTTGAGGTTGAAGATTCGTTTCGGTGCGTTCAGGTGCAAGGCTTTGCGCCGAGGTGAAGTCATGAGCTGGCCATGCCCAAAGGCCGAGGGTGGCAAGCACCAGGTTCCGAAGAGGTTTAAGGAGATTGGGTTGCATAGAGAGGCAGTTCGAGGATTCGCTACCGATGCGATTGGCCTTTTGGGCGTCCTCGGGGACCGGCCAGCCGCCGACTCTTGGGGCTTATGGGCTAGGAGCCAAGTACTGGCTTGAGAAGGAAGCGGGGACATTGAGGTTGGCCGGATCGATCAATTTCAGATCGACAAGGGTTTGGGCAAGTTGCGACCAGCGTTCGGTGTTCATCGCACCGATGAGGCTCATGTCGTTGTTTTCATAACACAATGGCTTGAGGGCCTCGACACCGTATTCGAGGGCCTCCTTGGTGAGTCCTTGTTTGTTGGCGGCCAAGATCACGGCGTTGGTCTCTTGAGGATCGCTCAAGTATTTTTGCCAACCTTCGACACAGGCTTTGACCATCCGTTGGCTGATATCGGCATGGTCTTTGACGTAGGATTCGGTGCTGACCAAGAGGCTTGCATAGGGGTTGTACCCGATATCGGACATCATCAACTGATGGACTTCGATCCCTTGCTCTTTGGCCATGAACGGTTCGCTGAACGAATAGCCTTGGGCTGCAAATCCAGGTCCAGCGACGATTTGGGCGACGCTGCCAAAGTAAGGAGCGAGTTTGACCGAATCGTCTAGCAGGCCTTTGCTTTTGAGGAACGGGACATACGGTCGTCCGGAATCGATTTGGAGGGTGATGTTTTTGAGTTCCTCGAAGGTTCGGATGCCCGAATCGGCGCGGACCATGATGCATCGAGGTCCTTTTTGGATAGGTGCCATCAGGGCTACGATGGGGGCTTGTTGATTTCGGGCCATGAGGACATCGTCGGCATTGATCACTCCGAACTCAGCGCGTCCGAGGGTCAGGGTCTGAGGCACGACGGTGGTTTTGCCTCCAGGCTGGATTTCGACGTCCAGCCCGTACTTTTCGAAGATGCCGTGGACTTTGGCTGCGTAGAAGCCGCCGTGTTCGGCTTCCGGGTACCAGTTCAATACCAAAGCGACCTTGGTCAAGGGCTGCTTGGAGTCCGAAACGGCCGAGGTGTTGGACTTGGGTTTCGAATCGCACCCTGCTGAGGCCAGGATCCCGAAGCAGGCCAAAAGCCCGACCATCGACCGCAGGGCAATGCTGGAACCTGCCGCGAAGAGGGATGAAAAAGTGGGGCTCTGGGATTCTGTGGCGAGATTTCTTGAAAGATTCATGGGAAAGTCACGGCTCGGTAGAAGTCGTCTGGGGGGTAGGGTTCGGTTAGGTTCGCTTAGCGCCAGTTAGCGTAATGATAGGGTATGCGATCCGTCTAGCCGGGAAACTCGTGGAAAGTTGCTCAGGGATTTCGCGAATCGATGTTGGCGAAGCGTAAGGCTGGTTTAAAATCCGCAACGCATGGGATTTCCAAACTCTGGGATTCCAAAACGAATGGCCGATTGGTCGCTCCACCATTTGCTTGGATATTTGCTAGAATATGGTTTATAACCCGCGATTCCCTTTTGAATTGATTGCCGAGGACCCATCGACTTCGGCCCGTCGGGGGGTTTTGAGCTTACCGCATGGCCAAGTCCAGACGCCGGCGTTTATGCCAGTCGGGACCCAGGGGACGGTCAAGGGCCTTTCGATCGATCAGATTTTGGCGACCGGTGCGGACATACTATTGGGCAACACCTACCATTTGGCGTTGCGTCCGGGGAGTCAGCGGGTGGCTGACTTGGGGGGATTGCATCGTTTCATGGGTTGGGATCGACCGATTTTGACCGACAGTGGAGGGTTTCAGATTTTCTCGCTCGGGGCCATGACCAAGGTTGGCGAGGATGGTGCGACCTTCAAGTCGCATTTGGATGGCTCGATGGTGCATTTGCGGCCTGAGGATTCCGTGCGGATCCAGCAGGAGCTCGGCAGCGACATCGCCATGGTGCTCGATCATGTGGTTGCTTTGCCGGCGAGCATTCAGGAGGTTCGCGACGCGATGGAGCGTTCGTTGCGTTGGGCGCGACGATGCCAGGAGGCGAGGGCTCGAAGCGATCAGGCGATGTTTGGGATTGTCCAGGGGGGACTCGATGCAGGATTGCGTTGCCAGAGCGCCGAGGGATTGCAGCAGATCGGGTTCGACGGCTATGCCATCGGTGGATTGAGTGTCGGAGAGCCGCCTGCGGAGATGTACCGGATGCTTCAAGAGGTGTGTCCGGTCTTACCAGAGGACCAGCCGCGGTATTTGATGGGGGTGGGTCGACCGATCGATTTGGTCGAGGGGGTCGCGCGTGGGGTGGACATGTTCGATTGTGTGATGCCGACTCGAAATGGGCGAAACGCGCTTGCGTTTACTGCGGACGGACCGCTTCGGATGCGGAACCAGTGCCATGCGCAGGACCCATCGCCGATCGAGGCCGACTGTCCGTGCATCGCTTGTCGGCACAGCAGGGCTTATATTCGTCATTTGTTCCAAGCCGACGAGATGCTCGGTCCGACCTTGCTATCCATTCACAATTTGACGTTTTATCAGCGATTGATGCACCGGGCTAGACAAGCGATCGAGCGGGGTGATTACCATTCTTTCTTGGTCGAGCAGCGTCGACGCTTGGCCGGTACAACCGGCGATGAAGATCGAGTATAAACCACAGCAGCAATTTAGGATTCGCACGAGGATAGATTGGCAATGGGAATGACCAAACGCGTCTTGATCATCGGAAACGGCATCATCGGTTTGTCTTCAGCGCTCTCGGCGCTGCGTCGAGGATACGACGTGACGGTCCTGGACCGCAACGCAGAGCACATTGAAAACTGCTCTTTTGGGAATTCGGGAATGGTAGTCCCGAGTCACTTTGCACCGTTGGCACAGCCCGGAGTGATCTCTCAGGGGCTACGATGGATGCGGGACCCGGAGAGTCCGTTCTATGTGCAGCCTCGCTTGAGTTGGGATTTGATGAAGTGGGGGATGCGTTTCTACATGGCGACCCACAAAGATCAGGTGACTGCCGGATCTGCCTTTTTGAAAGAAATGCATTTAGCATCCCGCGAACTTTATTGCCAGTGGCAAGACGAAGGGATTGACTGTTCGCTTGCCACGCGTGGTTTGTTGATGCTCTGCAAGAGCGACCATGGTCTCGAGGAGGAGGCTGAGTTGGCCCACAGGGCCCGAGAGCTTGGGATCCCAGCATCGGTGCTCGATTCTCAAGAGACAGCGGCCTTGGATCCGAACATCACCATGACGGTCCGAGGGAGTGTGTACTACCCCAAGGATTGCCATTTGAATCCTGGCCAATTGATCGCTTCATTGCGAAGCAAAATTGATTCGCTCGGGGGTAAATTCGTCTATGGAGAACACGTCGTCGGATGGGACGAGCGATCCGGATCGCTTCGGGCAGTGCGGACGAGCAAAGGGGAGTTTCAAGCCGACGAATTCGTGCTCAGCACGGGCGTGTGGTCCGATGGCATGTCGCGGCCTTTGGGGCTGAAGATCCCGATGCAACCGGGCAAGGGTTATTCGCTGACGCTTCCAGATCCGGTGGAGTTGCCCAAGGTCTGTTCGATCTTGGTGGAGTCCAAGGTAGCCGTCACTCCGATCGGATCGTCGCTTCGCTTCGGCGGCACCATGCAGCTTGGGGAACTCAACGAATCGATCGATCCGAGGCGATTGAGCGGGATTTTAAAAAGCATTCCGCAGTACATGCCCAAGTTCAAGTCATCACACTTCGAGGGGATTGAGCCTTGGGTCGGCCTGCGCCCCGTCTCGCCTGACGGATTGCCTTACATCGGTCGCCCCAAAGGGCTGCGAAATCTGGTGGTCGCCACAGGGCATGCGATGATGGGTGTGAGCCTCGGACCGATCACCGGCGAGCTTGTCGGTCAGATCCTCAGTGGCGAGCCGACGAGCATTGACCTTGAGCACGCCTCGGTCGATCGGTTCCGGGACTGATGCCTTATGAAAGTCTTGGTCACAGGATCTAGCGGACTGATCGGTTCGACGGCGGTAAGGCATTGGGATGCCCGAGGAGCGCAGGTCATCGGAGTCGACAACGACATGCGGGGGGTGTTCTTTGGGGACCAGGGCAGCACGCTCAGGAATCTCGAGTTGCTCAAAGCGCAGACCAAGCGATTTGAATCGCATGCGATCGACGTGAGAGATCGCGAGGCGATTTTCGAGTTGATAGGCAAGCACCGGCCCGAGTTGGTCATCCACTGCGCGGCGCAACCCTCGCACGATAAAGCCAGAGAGATTCCGTTGGTAGACTTCGAGGTCAACGCGGTCGGAACGCTCAACATGCTCGAGGGAGTAAGGCGGCATTCTCCGGACGCTGTGTTCTGCCACATGAGCACCAACAAAGTCTATGGGGATGCGCCCAACGAGGTGCCGATGATCGAGCATGCGACCCGATTCGACTACTCCCGCAAAGAGGATCACCATGGGATCGACGAGACCTGTCGTATCGATCGGACCTTGCATTCGGTCTTTGGTGCATCGAAGACCGCCGCCGATGTGATGGCCCAGGAGTACGGCAAGTACTATGGGCTCAAGGTCGGGGTGTTTCGGGGTGGATGCTTGACCGGCCGGGCCCACTGCGGCGTGGAGTTGCATGGGTTTCTATCCTATTTGGTCCACGTCGCAGTCCATGGCAAGCCTTATACGATCTTCGGATATGGAGGCAAGCAGGTGCGCGATCAGATCGATAGCACGGATGTGATCGCGGCGTTGGAGGCGTTTTGGCGCAATCCACGTCCTGGGGAGGTTTACAATCTTGGGGGTGGGCGTGCAAACTCTGCTTCGGTGCTCGAATGCATCGATTGGATCGAAAAGCTCAGCCCTTATAGGATCGAAGTACGCTTGAGCGAACAAAACCGAGTCGGCGACCACATTTGCTACATTTCCGACTGCAGAAAACTGGAGCGAGACTATCCCGAATGGCGAGTCCGGATCGGATTGGAGCAGATCCTTCAAGAGATGATCCAAAGCGAAGAAATCCATCGGGCTGAGTGTTCCTAAATAGCTCGTTTCCTGAAAAAGCGAGTGTTGAAGTCGACTGGGATTTAGGCTATTATAAGCCTATCTCTGAACGTCCAGCGCAAGAGAGTTCTTAGGAACCGCCGAAGGTGTAAAGTGTCCCACAAACACTCAGGCAAAAGGACCGCTGGACCGATACAGAATCTCTGGAGAGCGGTCGCCCTAGTATCCTAGGCGACCCACCGAAGGGGCAAACCGGTCTGGACACTACGGCTCATCGTTAAGTGTTTCGGAAAGGTGAATCTCTCAGGTCAATTGGACAGAGGGGCAAGCAACCGACAAGCGTTCGACGCGTTTTGCAAAAGCGAATCCGTCCTCCGCCGACCCGGGGAACTTGTACCCTAACCCCAATTCGATCCGCTCATGAACTCAGCCCATCCTGCTTCGAAAACCCCCGCGCCTGTCCATTCCCCCGCGCCTGTGCACGCCTACGCTCCGTTTGTCGGCCGACACATCGGCCCACGCGAAGACGAAATTCAAGAGATGCTCGGCAAGCTCGGCTATGCGAGCCTCGACGAACTGACCCAGCGCGTCATCCCCGAACGCATCCTGGACCTTGGTCCCATGAATCTCGCACAAGCCCTGAGCGAAGAAGAAGCCCTGGCTCAACTCCATCAGATCGCCAGCAAGAACCGAATCCTCAAATCATGGATCGGTGCAGGTTACTACAACGCCTACCTTCCGAAAGTCCTTCAACGCAACGTCCTTGAAAATCCAGCTTGGTACACCGCTTACACCCCCTACCAGCCCGAGATATCCCAAGGTCGTCTGGAAGTTCTGTTCTACTACCAGACCATGGTGTGCGAATTGACCGGCATGGATATCGCCAATGCATCGCTGCTAGACGAAGCCACAGCAGCGGCAGAAGCCATGGCCTTTGCCCTGAGAAACGCGAAAACGGGCAAGCGGTTTTTGATCTCCAAATGGTGCCATCCACAGACGATCGACGTCGTGCGTACACGCGCAACTGCGTTGGATGTCCAGGTCGTCGAGTTCGATGAGACCCTCGGCCCTGATTCTTGGGAAAACGTCTTTGGAGTACTGGCCCAATATCCGACAACCGATGGCCGAGTCCTCTGTCCAAAGGATTGGATCGCAAGTGCCAAGAAGCACTCGGTTTTGGTGATCCTAGCCACCGACTTGCTCTCGCTGATGCTCTTGGAGTCCCCGGGTGCCCTAGGCGCCGATGTGGCCGTTGGGTCCTCGCAACGCTTCGGCATCCCGCTGGGGTTCGGCGGTCCACACGCCGCTTTTTTTGCCACCCGCGACTCACTCAAACGGACGATCCCCGGGCGTTTGGTCGGCCAATCGATCGACCGCCATGGCAATCGAGCTTATCGCCTGGCGCTTCAAACCCGCGAGCAACACATCCGTCGAGAAAAAGCCACCTCGAACATCTGCACAGCCCAAGCCCTCCTTGCGATCCTCGCGACACTCTATGCCTGCTACCACGGCCCAGAGGGACTCCGTCAAATCGCCTTGCGAACGCATCGAAAAACCTCGAGGCTCTTTCGCACCCTCAAAGCCGCTGGCCTGAAATGCAAAAGCGACCGATTCTTCGACACACTAGCGATCGAAGTCCCCGGTCGGGCCGATGCGTTGATCCAAGCCGCTGTGAATCTTGGAGTGAATCTCCGCAAGCTCGATGCAGATACGCTAGGGGTGAGTTTCGATGAGACCACCACCGACCAAGACGTCGCGCTGGTGGCCAAAGCCCTAGGCATCGAGCAACTCCACCACGACGATTCATGCATCTTGCAGGAAGATACCTTCCGCTCCGATGCGATCCTGACCCAAGAAGTCTTTCATCGGTATCGAAGCGAAACCGAAATGATGCGCTACGTGAGATCCTTGTCCGATAAAGATATCGCCTTGGATCGCGCCATGATCCCGTTGGGTTCATGCACCATGAAACTCAACTCCGCCTCCGAATTGACCGGGGTGACCTGGCCCGAATTCAATGCCATCCATCCGATGGCACCAGCCGATCAGACCGAAGGTTATCGGATCTTGATCGATCAACTCGAAGCGATGCTGTGCGAAGTGACCGGATACGACGAGATTTCCTTGCAACCCAACGCCGGCTCCCAAGGCGAGTACGCGGGATTGCTGGCCATCATGCAATACCACGAATCGCAAGGCCAAGGGGACCGAAACATCTGCTTGATCCCAAGCTCGGCCCACGGCACCAATCCAGCCAGCGCTCAGATGGCCAACATGCAAGTCGTCGTCGTCGCATGCGACTCCCAAGGAAATGTCGACTTGTTGGACTTGGATCAAAAGATCCAGCAATATGGATCCAAAATCGCGGCGATCATGATCACCTACCCATCGACCCACGGCGTGTTCGAAGAAGGGGTCACGGCAATCTGTGAAAAAGTCCATGCGGTAGGGGGACAGGTTTACATCGACGGCGCCAATCTCAATGCGCTCGTCGGTGTGGCAAGACCCGGAAAGTTCGGAGGAGACGTCTCGCACTTGAACCTCCACAAAACCTTCTGCATACCCCACGGTGGAGGAGGACCCGGGGTCGGACCCGTCGGGGTCAAAAAGCACTTAGCACCGTTCCTGCCCCGCGATGGCGTTCATACCCAACGCCGCGGACCGATGGTCTCAGCCTCCGCATTCGGCTCGGCTAGCATCCTGCCGATCTCCTGGATGTACATCCGGATGATGGGAGCCGAAGGTTTGAAACGAGCCACCCAAGTCGCCATCCTCAGCGCCAATTATGTCGCTTGGAAACTCAAAGACTACTACCCCATTCTCTACACCGGCAACGATGGACTCATCGCCCACGAGTGCATCATCGACACACGACCCATGGACCGCGATGCGCACATCGGAGTCGACGACATCGCCAAGAGGTTGATCGACTACGGGTTCCATGCACCGACGATGTCCTTTCCCGTCGGCGGGACGCTCATGATCGAACCCACCGAGAGCGAGTCGCTCCAAGAGCTCGAACGATTCTGCCGCGCGATGATCCTGATCCACAGCGAGTACCTCAAAGTGCGATCCGGAGACTGGGATCCTACCAATAACCCCTTGAAAAATGCGCCCCATACACTCCAGGACATCCTGGCCGAGTCCGGCTTGGGCTACCCCCGAGAGTTGGCCGCCGTTCCGGACCGCGAGTCCAAAGGCTCGAAATACTGGCCCTCGGTCGCTCGGATCGACAATGTCTATGGAGACCGAAACCTGGTGTGCGCCTGCCCGCCGATGTCGAGCTATGCCCCCCCCGATCAACCGTAGTACAAGCCTACCCAGCCGCGAGAGGCTGGGTAGCCATGCGAAGGCGGCAAACTTCTTTGGAGCTGCTAATTGACGCACTCAGAATCAGCTTCGTCGAAATTGAGAGATGCTTGCCGCATCTTTACAGCATATTTGCGTTTAAACTCGTCATCGAATTCTTGTTGCTCTCGCGGGTGATTCCTTAAGAACCAAGCCTTATGATTCTTTCGATATTCCTCGCGAATAGCTGGATCATTAAGATCGTTGGGAATTCGCTTCATCCTAGGGTCAAGACTATCAAAACCGTTAAACGCCTGCTTCAGCCGTGATTCAATTAGATCTACGTACTCAGGATTGATTTCAATGCCAATGCAATTGCGGTTAAGCTGTTGGCAAACTCTCAACGTTGTGCCGCTCCCAGCAAATGGATCAAGAACGGTGTCGCCATCGTTTGAAGACGCCAGGACGATCCGCTCTATAAGCCCTTCCGGCTTTTGAGTCGGATGCTCGGTTCGGCTCTCTTGGCAGTAGTGCACATGCGAAAACTCCCATAAATCACCTGGGTTCGCACCTCGCATATTATTCCGCGATCGATAGAACTTTTGTGGAATCCGAATGCTGTCTAGGTTGAAGATTGGTTTAGGTGACTTTGAGAAGTAAAGGATATCATCATGCCGTGGTGAAAAACCTTTTGTCTTTCCCATGCCTTGTGTGTAGTGCCATGTGATCCAGCCGTTGAAATTTAGGCCGAGCTCTTCTTCCAGTACGATGTAAAGCCGTGCGATGTATCGGAAGCCCATAAACACATATATCGATCCATCTTTTTTAAGGACACGCTTGGCTTCGCTAATCCAATCACGCGTAAACGTCAGGTAGTCGTCGCGGCACATTGAGTCCGATTCATTGCCATAATCCTTTCCAAGGTTGTACGGTGGATCGGCAACAATCAGATCAACACTTCCTGCTGGAAGCGAGGGCAGTACGTTAAGGCAATCTCCGGTATGCAAAACTGGTTCAGTCATTGATCTTGATCCATCCATGCTTACGAGCCAACTCCAGCCACTGTTCCATGCTTCTACGGGTTGACTTCAGGTACTTTCTGTCAAGCAACTGACAAAACTCCCACGTAGTCCGAACTTCCTCTGTCACGTAATGGATGTCACGGATCTGAATCTGCCCCGTGCCAAGCGCGGGGTTGTAACTGATGTCAGGGGCCGAAAGGTACTTCAAGTCGTACGCATTATACGCTACGACTTCCATAATACCATCCATCAACGCTGTTGCTTGGTTTCGAGTCGAATAGACTCGGTGTTTTAGAGACAGGATTACGAAAAGATAATCAGGCTCATCTACATAAGCCGTCCTGATTCGAGCGTAGGAAGTAATGTTCGGTGACTTTCCAGAGTTGAGAAAGTCCTCGGACGTCGCCTTAACATCAACTTCGGCAGTGACTCCAAGTTCTACGTTTCGCTTCTTTTGAAATTGAAGTACCACGTCAGCCATGTTGAGTCGTTCTTTTGCCTCAACGTTGATAAGCTGATATTTGTTTCCTGGCACCTCACTGATTGCATGAAAAGTTTCAACTGCCCATGCCTCAACAAACGGACCAGCGACCTTATTGATGTTCTCCATTGGGAGTCCAAGCTTAAGGTTTGTGTTGATGATAATCCTGTTGCGGCGTGAATCGATCGCGTCTTTAATGATTAGCTCGACCTGTTCGATCACGAACTTCGAGCATTTCTGATAGTCAGCTGATTCTTGGGGTATCTTGAAGAGTTGGTTTTCGTAGTCCAAGCTTGCATCCAGTGCTGATTGGGAGATTCCCTGTTGTTGACCTCGGCGACACGGATCCAGATTGTAGGCGTTGAGATGACTTTGTTCAATCTTGTCGAGCTCTTCTCCCTGTCTGGAGGAACGTTTACGCAAACGAACAGCACTAAAGCCGTGCTAACCCCTTGGGTCCATCAGAACGGCTGACGGGATTTACTCATCGAACGAGATCGGGGCGGACAATTCTTTCCAGAGAAAGTTTTACGAGTTGACCTACGCCGGAGGAAATAACCAGATGGACAAGCAATTTGGCATGTCGCGAGGGTATTGAGTCAAACCAAGGAGATGAACGAATGGCGATTGGACTGACTTTCGAGTGGTATGTTGAACGCAAACTGATGCCGCCCACACTGCGGACCGGGCGTTTGTAACGGTGCCTGGCATATGCGGGATGAAGCGTTTCCGAAGTCGTTAGCCCAGGCGGCTTGGAATGTACGGACGCGAGGCTACGACTGCCGACCGGAAAGGGTTCACACGCGATCCCAGCCGCGAGAGGCTGGGTAAATTTGAAAAAATGGAAAGATTTGCCGATTAGGGGGGTTGCCTTTCCATGCCCATGCGCGAACGATTCGCACTGGAAGGGTCAGAACACACACTGATACCGACGAAGCAACCTAGCAATTCGTCTTAGCTCATGGAAAAAAAGAGCCTACCTTTTTGCGGCCAACCCCAGGACGGCCAGCCTTCCGAAACGCCCCCCAGCGCCAAGAATCAAAGATCCGCTGCAGGGAAACCACAACTTTCGAAACCCACCACCAGGAAAACTGCCCCCAGGCAGCCTACTGGTAGGAAACGGGTGGAAAGAAAGATGTCGGAATCCAAGCATGCATTTCTCTTGAATCGGATCGCGGAGGTGCGAGTTCAGCAAGGATTATCGCTGCGAACGGTTTCTCGCAGAACAGGACTTCCGGTGCGAGAGCTCCGGGTCCAAGAACGACCCAGCGCGAACCTCAGTCTCAAGGATCTCCATATCTGGAAAGAGGCCCTCGAGGTTCCCCTCGAACACCTGCTGATAGATCGCGATTTATCGATCTGTGAATCGATCCAATCGCGAGCCAGTCTGGTCAAGATCATGAAAACGGTCGCCTCAGTCCGAGAGATCGTCGTGAGCCAACGCTTGATCCGAATGCTCGATATGCTCAAGCATCAACTCGTCGAGCTGATGCCCGAACTGAGCACCGTTCGCGCTTGGCAAACCAACGCAAACCGTCGCCCGCAAGACGAACTAGGCAGGATGGCCGTCGATCCGATCCTTCTTGGCGAATTATCGTTCCAACTGGACTGATCTTCTAGTTTTGCGAGATCCACGAAGCCAATCTCGATGCGACCTGCTCGGGTTGCGATCGGATCTTTTCGTGGAGTTTCCACGAAGGCTTCAGCAACGGCTCATCGCTTTCGATCAAGGGGGCTTGCTCTCTGAGATCCAAAAGCGATGGGCCGTTTGCTTTTTGGACAGCGACCGAACGCAATAGAAGCATTGCTAGCATCACCAATCCAAAGAGCCCAAGTGTCTTCCAGGATTCGGCAAGCCACAGCGTAGCGGCTTGCCAAGGACTCGCGGCCATCGGAGTCGGTTCGATCGCGTCGAAATGATCGGTGATGCTGATGCGACTTTCGATTTCCTTGCTCGTCATCCACGTGTTGGCCACCAATGGAATGAGCTTCTCGCGAACGGCTTGAACCGTCTGGGTCTTGATTTGTTCCAAAGCCCGTTGGGTGATCGGCGGGATGTGCGATGCGACGGCCGACATGGTCGGACCGAGGGACGGTTCCGAGGTATCGGAGCCATCGGAGCTATTCCCGGCGTTCGCAGGATCGTTGTTTCCCTCCGCTGCGAGCCACGTTTGCCGATAGGCTCGATGGTAGTAGGAAGAAGGGATGGAGACTGCGATGCGACTGCTGTAGAGAATGGGCGTTTGGGGCGTTGGGTTGGTCGAAACAAACTCGCTAAGTCGAGCTTTGCGGTTTGCGATCAATGTTGGGCTTGGATCGTTTTCGGAACTACCTGTCGAAGAGACGTTCGAGGGTTTTTCGACCAAGTCCGCCGGGCCGACCGGTTCGCTCGAAATGACGATTTGCACATCGCCGTATCCCATCAATAGTTCCGTCGCTTTTCTTTTGAGGTCCTCTTCGTGCTCCCGGCGTCGGTCGGTCCAAAGGCTATCGCTTTGGCCAAGACTCGGTTCGGTGAAGGTTTCACCGAGGCCCAGGTCGACCAATGCGATCTCGGAGGCTCTCAAGCCCGGGAAGTGCATATGGACAAGCCTCAGGATATTCCTGCGTTCGGTGCGAGAAAGATAAGGTTTATTTTTCGGGTGGATCGCGACGGTCGCTGCGCGTTTTTTGTCAGCCGAAAAGCCTTCAGATTTTTCGTCGTAGGTCACCACGGCGTGGCGCACGAAAGGGAATTCCTTGAGCGTGTTTTGGATCTGCACGATCCTCTCTTTACGCTCGCGTTCCTGCGCGACGATTCTAGGTTCGAGGAACCGCAGAGGATCGCTCGAACCTGCGATATCCTGTTCCAAACGAACCGGCAAGCATTTGGCTTGAGCCAACGCCTTGAGATACGCATCCTTGGAGCTCGCCGGGACACGCATGCGGTTTCCGACCCGTTCGTAATTCCGCAGGCTCGCACCGCTGAAAGCCAATTCGAATTGGTCGAGTTGTTCCGGGGCAAAATCCTGGCCGTCGAGCAAGTACTCCATCCGATTCGAAAGGAGGTTGGCATTCTGGACCAACAGTCCCAAGCCCACTGCAAGCAGCGCCGTGCAGAAGACCATCGCCAGACGGGTTTGGAGATTGCTGCGAATAAACAGGATTCGAAGCGATTCAAAGATTTGGATGAGGCTTTTCATACTCCCGTAGATCTTTAGCAAATCGTCGGGGGTCAGTCCTAGCCCACCTGCCGGTAAATTCCAACCAACCGATTGCGGATTCGAGCCGACGGCCCGGACATTTCCCCCTCAGGGTCGCTCCAAAGGGTGCAGAAAATGGAGAGCTAAGGTAAATTAGGGGGAGTTCCGAGAAAGCCCTCAACACTAAAACGAACTATCCACTAGGCATGTCGACCGAAGCCACCAAGACCGAAGTGGGAAGCTACTTCATCTCGAATTACCCACCCTATTCGCAGTGGACCCCCGAGGCGATCCCCGAAGCCCTCAGCGCCCTGGGCAGCTTTCCAGCGACGACGAGTATGCCTGAGAAAGGTATCCCTGAGAAAGGTATCCCAGAAAGTAGCATCTTTGCGCAACCCGAAGGGCTCCCCCCGTTGGGGCTCTACCTGCACATCCCCTTTTGCCGCAAGCGTTGCAAGTTCTGTTACTTCAAGGTTTTCACCAACGTCAACGCCGAAGCCATCGAGCGATACGTCTCGGCCCTGTGCCAGGAAATCAGTCTGGTCGCCCAGCAGCCACTGATGCAAGACCGCCAGTTCCGCTTCGTCTACTTCGGCGGGGGAACCCCGAGCTTTCTATCGGTCAAGCAACTGCAGTCTCTGATGGACCGCTTGCACCGCCATGTGTCCTGGAATGGGGCCGAGGAGGTCACCTTTGAATGCGAGCCAGGAACGCTCAGTGAATCGAAGGTACAGATCCTCAAGGAACTCGGCGTGACTCGCTTGAGCCTCGGGGTCGAAAACTTCTCCGATGCGATCCTCGAAGAGAACGGTCGAGCCCATTTGTCCAAAGAGGTGTATCGAGCTTGGGAATGGATCGCCAAGGCGGAGTTTGCCAACGTGAACATCGACCTGATCTCGGGCATGGTCGGTGAGACTTGGGAGAACTGGAAGCAGAACATTCAAAAGACCCTTGAGCTATCTCCCGAGAGTGTGACGATCTATCAGATGGAACTCCCCTTCAATACCGTCTACTCCAAAGGGATGCTCGAGTCCCAAAGCGAGTCGGCCGTAGCGACCTGGCCGACCAAACGGGACTGGGTCCGTTACGCATTCGACGTATTCCAGGCCAACGGCTACTCGATCAGCAGTGCCTATACGGTCGTCAAGGACCCGACGAAGGTCAGTTTCTCGTATCGGGATAACCTTTGGAGGGGATCGGATCTACTTGCAACAGGCATCGCGAGCTTCGGACATGTCGGCGGAGTCCATTACCAAAACGTCCCGGAATGGGAACGTTACTTGAGCATCATCCTCGATGAGAATCGACTTCCCATCGGTCGCGCGTATCGCCCAACACCGCAACAGCGTTTGATCCGCGAGATGATCTTGCAACTCAAAAAAGGCTACCTGCACGTCGAGTACTTCCGACAAAAATTCCAGGTCGACATCCTCGAGCACTGGCAATCCGAATGGAATGCTTATGCTGCCGATGGATATGTCCAGTTGCCTTCGGATTCGAGTTCTCAGGACGCGGAGATCCGGTTGACGAGCGACGGTCTGCTGCGAGTCGACGCTCTGTTGCCAGCGTTTTTTGAGCCGCAGTTTCGCAACGTTCGGTACACCTGATGACAGGGCATTTGCTGGACAAGAAGGAACGGATATGTCTAGCGGTCCTGACGGCAGGCTTGGTCGCCGTCCTGAGCATCGCAGCTTGGTTGGCCCCCGACCCGAGCGGCTTGGGCACTCACCAGCAACTGGGATTGCCTGCTTGCACATCGGTCGCGATTCTAGGGATTCGCTGCCCGGCCTGTGGGATGACGACCTCTTGGGCCCTGATGATCGAGGGCCGAGTCCCCGAAGCGATCCGGGCGAATCTCGGAGGCTCGATGCTGTTTCTCGTAGCCGCCTTGTCGGTCCCATGGCTCGCCTGGGTGATATGGACAGCGAGCCCTCGACTCCGAGATCAGTGGGGACTCTTTGCCCTGAGTGGATCGTTTGTTTCGATGGCCATCGCCATGGGTCTTTGGGCTTGGAACTTGGTGACGACTAAGCTGCAAATCCTTTGAAGCGGGGCGGGACGTTCAGGCCGAAGAGGCCGAAGATTTCGTTCCGATTGAGCCCCAGATTCGTCGGCGTGCCGGCTTCGGCAAAGAGGGTCCTGAGCAGTTCCCTTTTCTCCGACAATACCGCATCGATCCGCTGTTCGATCGTTTCGACGGCCATCATCCGAGTGACCGTCACGGCCTTCTTGACCCCCAAGCGATGCGCGCGATTGATGGCTTGGTCTTCGACGGCAGGATTCCACCAGCGATCGAACAGGAACACGTAATGGCAAAACTGCAAGTTCAGGCCCACGGCCCCTGCCCCGTAGCTCATGAGGATCACATTGCACGAAGGATCATTGCGGAACCGTTCGATCACACCATCGCGGCGGTTCGATGGGACACGACCGTGGTACTCGACCGGATTGAATCGCGCAAGCCGTTCGGAGATCACATCCAGGGTCGAAACCCACTGGCTGAAAACAATCGCTTTTTGACCGCTCGCTGCGATCTCCTCCATGTCGGCTTCCAACCGTTCGAGTTTGCTGCTCGAGCCGCTGACGGGATCGAAATTGCAGATTTGCTTGAGCCTTAGCACCAATTCGAAAACGTGCTGAACGGTCACCGATTCGCCAAGATCGGCAAGATGCACGACACCCTCCTCCTCGGCGATCTTGTAGCTTGCGCGTTGCTCGGGGGTCAGTTCCAGATCCGCATTGCGGTACAGACGCGGCGGCATGTCCTTGAGCACCTTGTCTTTGGTCCGGCGCAAAATATGGTCGCGTGTCGCATGACCGAGCGACTTCAAATGCATGTCATCGCGCAGGTGCCCTGGCGAGAGAAACTCGAAGATGCTCACAAGATCTTCGACCGAGTTTTCGATCGGCGTTCCAGTCAACGCCCATGAACGGCTCCGTGGGATCGATCGGACCACTTCGCTCGTCGTGCTGTTGCGATTCTTGATCCTTTGTGCTTCGTCCAAAAGCACCAAATCAAAATAAAGCGATTCGCCGTCGATGATCGACGAGTCCTTGAGCATCAACTCGTAGTTGGCGATTTTCACGGGGGCTTGTGGGTTCGACCAGACCCAGGCCCTTTTGCTCGAGTCCCCCTCGATCACAGCGATGGGGATCTCGGGGGCCCACTGCCGAAACTCGCGCATCCAATTGGTCACCAAAGGTTTCGGACAGACCAACAGCGCGTTGCGAATCTCGCCCGAGAGCAAGAGCATGCGGATGGCGGTGATCGCTTGCATCGTCTTGCCCAATCCCATCTCATCGGCAAGGATCGCCGAGGATCGCGCGTAGAGAAACGCGATTCCGTCCATCTGATAAGGAAACGGCTGGAACGGGAACGTCAATTTTGCATTTTGAACAATCGACTCCAGCGGCGGTTGCAAAACATAGTACAAGCGGTCCTCAAGGCGGATCAGATTCCTCGGCGGCTTGATCCGGGTCTTCTTGCCAGTGCTGTTTGCCCCATGGTTGCCGAGTCCCTCTGGCCCCGAATCGGGCTGTGGATCCTTAACGCTCGAATCCTCCGAACCTGGCCCCTGAGACTCCGACCCTTTGCCATCGTTGGGACCGCTCAGCAGCGGGGTCTTGAGCGTCCAATGAGGCGACTCTGGGAACGAAAAACCGATCGTCTTGGGGAGCGGATGGGCAAGCTGAATTGCAAGGACCTTCGGGGCAGGAGCCACACAAAGGCCCGAGTACTCGGCCATGGCATTGTGCATTCGCGGGAGCGTTTCGGCAACGAGCTCGCTTTGCCAACCGGCGACTGCAGGTATATCTGCAAGTTGGTTCAAAGGAATCGTCGGATAGAACTCCGAGAGAACCTCAAGAGGCACAGACCCCTGGGAGTCGTTCATGCTCAAGCTGCCTTGGTTCGGGGATGCGCCTCGGACAACGCTTCGATGATCCGCTCGAAGGGCTCGCGCAGATCATGTTCGATCGCATAGGATTCGTTGAGCCAATCGATCGCGTCGAGGTCGCTGCGGTAGGAATCCAAGCAGCAAAACTGGTAGTGCTCCGAGGTTCTTTCCGCGTACTCGGAAGCATTCCGCTGATGGCTAGGGGTCTGAAAGCCATGCTCAAGGCTCGTCGGACTCAGGAGCTCTCCGGATGACGATTGCTCGGAGCTTGTTCCCCCTAGAGCACCCCCTAGAGCACCACGGGCCCGGACCCATAGGATCGGCAAGTCGATCCAATGGCGAACGCACAAGGCCGCCGGAGCATCGACCAAAACCACCTGAGGCTGAAGCTTGGCTCGCGAGAGCAACGCTCTGCAAATCTGCTCACCGCAAAGAAATTCCTCGAGGGTCGGCCCAAAGAGGATCGACTGAGCCCGGGTCGGCTGAACCGGCACCGTGCAATGGAATTCCAGGGGACGAGCCACGCTGTTGATCAGCAAATAGCCACCGAAGTAGCCTTGGTCCAAGCGGTGCCGGACCGAGACGAAACCCAGGGATTTCTGAGACGAAACGTTGTCTGATGCCATGCGTCTTTGTTGTGAATCTTGCGAAACCGTCTGCGATTGAAGGTCAAAGACCCCGCCCTAAGCTTCGACGCGCCGAGCCGGATCTGTCCAGACATCGCCTCCCAAGCCGACTTGTCGACACAAATTCGCCAAATTAACAAGCCACTCGTTCCGAAAACTCGACTTTTGAGCACCCTCGGCGATATACTGAACATTCAGCGGGCTTTCGGGCGATCTCCGGCTTGTTTCTCCATCTCGAGCCTCTTTGCAAGCAAATCACGATGTCTAACGACCCAGGACCTTTTTCCCCCATTTTTTCGATCAATGTCTCGGCCGACGCCACCAGCGGGCAAAATGCTCCTGCTCAGGCTCCCAACGCCCCGACTGCGAACCGAAACCCAGATGTCGGCACGGCGATGATCGCCCTGATGAGGCAATTGGTCGACGCTCAAAACCGTCAAAATCAGATGGTCGAGCAAATGCTGCAAATCAACCGCCAGGTCCTCCAGAACACCCAGCAAGCATCGACCCAACGCCAAAACGAAATGAACCAGTGGCGAAGCGCCCATCCGGAGTTGGTCCAAGCCTGCCGCTCGGCTCTCGAGACGCTCTCGGCGGTCCAAACCGATTTCTTAGAGAAGATGACCTCGGAGGTCGAAGACTCCCAAGAACAACTCGTCGATAGTGAATACATGTTCGCCGACTTCCTCGATCGCTTCGGTCCGCGCATGGCCCACCTCAATGGGATCCTTCAAATTCTCAATCACCTCGTCGGCTGAGCCAAACCTGGAAACCAACACGGAAACAAACACGGGCCAACTAGCACCTCTCCTACACGGAACCATGGAATCTCTCGAAACAAAACTCCAGTCCTTAGGCTGGACGCTCCCGCCTGCTCCCAAGCCCGTTGGGCTCTATAAACCGGTCCTCATTGTCGGCAACCTCGCGTACGTCTCGGGACACGGTCCACTCCTTCCCGATGGCTCGCTGATGCTCGGACGCGTCGGTCTGGACCTGGACGTCACGGCGGGCCAAGCCGCCGCCAAGCAGACGGCCCTAGCCATGCTCGCTACCTTGCGCAAAGAACTCTCGAGCCTGGATCGTATCGTCCGCATCGTCAAGACACTCGGATTGGTCCGTTGCACCGATGACTTTGGACAAAGTCCCCTGGTCATCAACGGCTTTAGCCAAGTCTTCGTCGACCTGCTCGGAAACGACCTTGGAGTCGGAGCCCGAAGCGCCCTTGGGACCAACTCGCTGCCCAACGCAATGGCGGTAGAAGTCGAAGCGATATTCGAGATCAAGCCTCTTGCAGAATAAGCCCTGATGAGCGATCGGCAAACACTCAGCTTTCTTTCCCGGACGCTCCAACGCGCAGGCCTCCAGCCAAAAACCAAGTACGGTCAAAATTTTTTGATCGACCTGAATCTGCTCAATCTGCTAGTCGACGGTGCAGAGCTCTCGACGAGCGATGTCGTATTGGAAATCGGGACCGGTATGGGCTCGCTGACCAAAGCCCTCGCGGCACGCGCCGGTGCGGTTTTGACCGTCGAGGTCGACCGGGACCTCCAAGCGATCGCGGCCCGCGAACTGACCTCCCATCCGAACGTGCGACTCCTCTGTTGCGATGCCTTGCGCAATAAAAACCACTTGCGAGCCGAACTGCTCGATAATATCCGCGAGGCGATGTCGCGGATCCCAGGATCGAAATTCAAACTCGTCGCGAACCTCCCCTACAACGTCGCGACCCCCATCATCAGCAACCTGCTGAACGAAACTCCCCTCGTCGAACGCATGGTCGTGACGATCCAAAAAGAACTCGGCGAAAGGATCATCGCTCCACCTTCCTGCAAGGACTACAGCGCCCTTTCGATCTGGATGCAGTCGCAGTGCGATTGCGAAATCTTGCGAATTTTGCCTCCGAGTGTTTTTTGGCCACGACCCAACGTCGACTCGGCCATCATCCGAATCATTCCCAACGCTGCCAAACGCGCAAGAATCGTCGATCTTGAGTTCTTCCACACTCGACTCCGGGCGATGTTCCTGCACCGTCGCAAATTCCTCCGGAGCCAAGTCATCTCGGCCATGCAAGAACTCCTGACCAAAGAACAGGTCGATGCGGTCCTGGCCCAAGAAAACCTCGAACCAAACCTGCGAGCCGAACAATTAACCGTCGAGCGAATGATCGCACTGCTGGAGGCCTGTCGAACCTCCATCCTCCCCTCAGCCCCCTCGTGAGTCGGACCAAACCATGTGGACCACCTCAACGTACCGCCTTGTTGCAACCCTCGTTGCAGTCCTGCTCGTGAAGTGCTGCGGATCGTCATTCGGGCAAGCCCCAGACCCCATCACGGGAAATCCCGAAGCGATCGATTTCAATAGGGATATCCGACCGATCCTCTCGGAGAACTGCCTCTACTGCCACGGCCAAGACGCCAACAAACGCCAAGCCGATTTGCGACTCGATCAACCCACCGATGCCGTCGACCAAATCGTCGATCGTATCGAATCGACCGACCCAGAGACCCTCATGCCCCCCCCGAAGTCCAATCGGCGACTCAATGAGGCTCAAAAGGATCTCCTCAAACGTTGGATCGCAAGCGGCGCGAAATATTCCAACCACTGGGCCTTTGAATCCCCCCGACGCCCTGCAATCCCGATCGATCCCCAAGCAGAAGCTGCCAGTGCAGAAGCTACCAGTGCAGAAGCTACCAGTGCAGAAGCTACCAGTGCAGACGGCGGCCGATGGGCCAATGAACCCCTCGATGCGTTCATCGCACAAGGCCACCGTCAGCAAGGCCTCCGACCGAGCCAACCGGCCGAGCGACGCACTCTGATCAAACGCCTCTATGCAGACCTCATCGGATTGCCACCCGATCCGAAATCCGTCGACCGATTTGCCGACGATTCGGATCCGATGGCCTACGAACGGATCGTCGACCAACTCCTTGCCGAGCCCGCTTACGGCGAACGCATGAGCCTCTCATGGCTCGATGCTGCCCGCTATGCCGATAGCAATGGATTCCAACAGGATGGCGATACTTGGCAATGGCTCTGGCGCGATTGGGTGGTACGGGCCCTGAATGAAAACCTCCCCTTCGACCAATTCACCCTCTGGCAACTTGCTGGCGACCTGTTACCCGATGCGACCAACGATCAAAAGATCGCCAGCGGATTCAATCGCAACCATTTGCTCAACGGCGAAGGTGGAGCGATTGCCGAGGAGCAACGCTATGTGATTCTCTTTGATCGGATCGACACGACAGCCACCACCTGGCTGGGTCTGACGATGGCCTGCGCCCAGTGCCATGACCATAAATACGATCCGATCACCATGCGGGATTACTATGCGATGATGGACGCTTTTAACCGGGTCCCCGAAAGCGGCGTGCCGCAGTATTTTTCTAGCCGCATCCGAGTCGCACCCCCGTTGCTCGAACTCCCCACCGAAGAGAACCAAAGGCGCATCGGCGAGTATGAATCCAAGCTTGCAGGACTTCAAAAAGAATCCCAACCCCTGATCGATGCGGCTTTCAACGGCTGGCGATTGGGGGTCGTCGCAAACAGCCCGGGCATACCCGAAGCGATCCTCGCGGTGCTCAACAAGCCCGAAGCGGACCGGTCCGATGAGGAGAAAAAGAATCTCGAACCCTCGCTCCGGAAGCATTTCGATGAGAAGGTTCTGAGCAACCTGACGGCCAAAATCCCACCGCTTGCCGCACAGCAACCGATCCGAAATGAACTCAATGCGTACCGCGCCGATCAAATCCCTCGAGCCATGATCATGAGCGACGCACAACCGCGTCAAACGCACATTCTCGAACGGGGCGAATACCTCAAACCCTCTGATCCCATCGCCTTTGATACTCCCGCCTTTTTGCCAAAACTTCCCGAGAACGCTCCCCGAAATCGGCTCGGCTTTGCCCAATGGCTCGTCGCACCCGAACACCCGCTGACGGCACGCGTGGCCGTCAACCGCATCTGGCAGCATTTTTTCGGTATCGGTCTGATCAAGACCACCGAAGACTTTGGCGTCCAAAGCCAGTATCCGGTCCATGGTCCACTGCTCGATTACCTTTCGGCCGAGTACCGCGACGAAGGATGGGATACCAAACGCCTCCAACGCAGTTTGGTCCTGAGTACGACCTACAGGCAATCGAGCCGAACGACCCTTCAAGAGCGGTCCAAGGACCCTGAGAACCAATGGGTTGCCCGCGCAGGCCGCTTCCGCATGCCGGCGATGGTCCTGCGAGATTGGGCCCTGGCCTCCTCGGATTTGATGGTCTCTCGCATCGGTGGAGTCCCAGTCTATCCCTACCAACCCGAAGGGATCTGGGATTCGCTTGCGATCACCAAAGAACGCGATTTTACTTATCCAAAATCCACCGGCGCAAATCTCTACCGAAAGAGCTTGTACACCTTCTGGCGACGGACCGTTGGACCTGCCAACATGTTCGATGCCTCGAATCGTCAAGCATGCCGCGTACGAGCATCGCAAACAAGCACTCCACTCCATGCCCTGACGACTCTGAACGATCCGACCTGGGTCGAAGCGGCCAAGAACCTTGCGATTCTTGCAGTCCAAGAGACCGCCGATCCGACAGATCGATTGCAATTCATGTCGAGGCGCCTCCTCGCGCGAAATCTCAGCCAAGAGGAACTTCAGATCCTGCGCAAGGCCCTAGACAAACAACAAACCCTCTTCGGCTTGGATCGCGATTCGGCCTTGGCACTCCTGAACAACGGGGAAAGCAAGCCTAGTTCGGCCCTCGACCCGATCGAACTGGCCTCGCTGTGCAACGTCTGCTTGACCCTGATGAATCTCGACGAAGCCTTATGCCGGGAGTAAACCTACGCGATGCATCGGAAACTCCAACCTATCTCGATTCCCCTCGCGATTCCCGCGCGTCATTCCTGCAGTCGACTTGCCCATAGGCTCGTTCTGCTAGCAAACCTAATGGCCGGAATGCTGGCAAGTCTGCTGGCAAGTCTGCTGGCAAGTCTGCTGGCCCTCGCTGTGCCTTGCTATGGTCAAAATTCCACCGAAGTCCAGTCTACCGAAGTTCAGTCTACCGAGTTAACCTGCACCGTGACCCAGTCCCAACCGAATCCCACATCGTCAAACCAACCCCGCTGGACGATCGCCATCCATGGCGGCGCAGGAGGTGACCTAGATCGTTGGACACCGGCACAGCGACAAATTCGCCTCGAAGGTCTTGCCAAAGCCCTACGTACCGGGACGCAGTTGCTCGAAAAATCCGCCAAAGCCATCGATGTGGTCGAAGCCGTCGTGCGGACCCTCGAAGACGATCCGAACTTCAACGCCGGCCGTGGCGCCGTCCTGAACGAAATCGGCGAACATTCGCTCGATGCAAGCCTCATGGACGGCTCAGACCTCTCCTGCGGTGCTGTAGCCAACGTGCGCAAATCGCGCAACCCAATCTCACTTGCACGGGCCGTAAGGGACAAAACCCCACACGTTTTTCTCGTCGGAGAAGAAGCCGACGCCTTCGGCATCCAATCGCAACTGCCCACCGAAGAGAGCCAGTACTTCAAAACCCAAGAGCAAATCGAAAGCTGGAACGAGTGGAAGAAACGCCAAGCGACCAAACCACAGGCCACCTCGCGGTTCGATCACGACCGAGGCCAAGACCGACTGTTCTATCTTGGAACCGTCGGATGCGTGGCGATGGATACCCACGGAAATCTCGCCGCAGCGACCAGCACCGGCGGCTTGCTCGGTAAGAAGTACGGTCGAATCGGCGACACTCCGATCATCGGAGCCGGGACCTATGCCAACAACTCGACCTGCGCCGTCAGCTGCACAGGCGTCGGCGAGCTGTTTATCCGAAACCATATCGCCTCGGCGATTTCCTCACGTATGGAATTCCTCAAGGAATCCCTGCGCGATGCGGCTGGCCATGCGATCGAAAAAACTCTCCCGAGCGACTCCGGTGGGGTGATCTGTGTCGATGCCCAAGGCAACATCGAGACGATCTACAACACCCCGATCATGGCCCGAGGCCAAGCCAACAGCGAAGGCCTTTTCCGCGTAGGCTTGGCCGACTTTGCGGGTCCTGACGATTCCTCTCAACGATAACACCGATCCGCTCCGATCTAGCACAGTAGGATTTCGTGTACCTCGTAAGGTTCCTTCTATGCTAGCAAATGCCTTTTCCCGATCGACCCGACGTCAATGGCTTGGCAAGGCACTGTGTGCAGGGGCGTTCCTGCGGTCCGATGCATTTGCCAAGGCCCACGGCCAGACCGAGAGCCAGACCGACAGCCAGACCGATAGCCAAGCTCCCTTGGCATTCCGTGTCCGATCGATGATCGAGCTTACCGGCGAAGTCCACCTCAAAGCGCAGAACGCCTCCTCGATTCGCAGCGACGGCAAGGCGACGGTGGCTCGAAAAGCGCCGGTCGAATCGAAATCAACCTTGGACTTCGATCAGCAATACGACTTGGGAAACAACGAAGGTCAGACACGGGGCTATCTGTATTTCCACGAAGCCCATTCGCAGATCACGGTCGATCGTCATACGACGCAGACGGTACTTCGGGACAACTGCAGGGAGATCGTCAAGTTACCGACCGCGCGTGGGTTGGATCCCGCAGCGCTCAACGCTCCGCTTTTTGTAGCCGAGCG
>QWPJ01000013.1 GCA_003671195.1 Planctomycetota bacterium | reverse complement strand
TTTTCGCAAGAAAAGCCCAAATCTCGCAACGGCTATCTTGCAGCCTCTTGTGAACCGATCCTTGAATCGTGGTTTTGATCCCATCGAGCTTCGAAAACTCGTTCGGAAATTTTATTCGCCCCAAGACAGCATCGCGTGGGATAAACTGCGTACCAGCCAACCAGGTGAAAAACAAGAGATCTTCCTAGGGTTACTTGTCGGTCACCCTGAAGCCCTCCGTATTGCAAAACGATCGGTTCTGGACTTGCAAGAACTCCCCACGGTTCGCCAAGACCTGCTCCGCTTCGTCGCCGACGAGTCCCCCGAGACGGCGACCGAAGTTTTTCGCCAAATGCTCCAGCAACCAGCCCCCGTCTCCAAAGACGATCGGGCCTGGAGAGATACCGTCATCGATCTTGGAATCGAGAAATCTCAGCGTTCCGACTTCGATCGACTCGCCCAAAAAATCCCATCGCTCTCGAGCGATTTGCAAGCAGCCATCGCCGAACGTATGTGCCAACGAGACCCGACGGCCTCGCTCCTGCTCTCTTGGATCGCCGACGGCAAACTCCGCAAAGAACTCCTAAGCCCAAACCGTATCCGCTTGCTAGCAACCCAAGGTTCCTTGGAAACCAAAACCTTCGTTGGGAAAATTTTCGGCACCATCAATGTCGACGGAACCCGAGAACGCGAACAAGTCGTTCGAACCATGGCTCAGCAACTTCAAGGTGCAACCGGCGATGCGAAACGGGGTTGGATTACCTACGAACGCATCTGTGGCCAATGCCACGTCATGCACGCAAAGGGGATCGAGGTCGGTCCGAATATCACCGCCAACGGCCGCGGCTCTTTCGAACAACTGCTCGTGAGCGTCTTTAATCCGAGCCTTGTCATCGGTGATGCCTATCGATCCGTGACCCTGCGAACCACCGATGGAACGGTTGTGACCGGCCTTTTGGTTTCCCGCGATGATCGCCTGACGGTCATCAAAACCCAGGGAGGAAAAGAGGTCCAAGTCCCCGCCGATGAAATTGAAACGTATCAACAGGATAAAAAATCCTTGATGCCCGAGGGGATCGAATCGCAACTTTCCCCGCAGGAACTGGCCGATCTATTTGCTCTTTTGTCGCTCGAGAACCCTCCCGAGAATCCCGACAATAGGGAAATCTCCGGGACACCGGAGAGACTGCACCGACGATAAGCCAGGGCTAACGCTTCGGTTTGCCCGTGGAGCTCTTGCCCGACGGGCTCTTGCTCGATGTGCTCTTGCTCGATGTGCTCTTGCTCGATGTGCTCTTGCTCGATGGGCCAGACGAAGACATCGAGCCGGTCGTTCTGCCACTGGAGTCTCGGAATTGAGTACGGCCCGAACTCGATTGACTCGCTCCAACGCTGCGGCCGCTGGCGTCGCGGAATTGGTTTCTACCATCCTGCGATTGCTGCATCTGCCCGATCGTCCTCCCGTTGGAAGCTCGCAGCACACTGTTGCCTGACCGAGCAGCAGAACCCGAGGAGGATCCCGACGATTGCGATGTCCCGAAGGTTCGTCCACTCGCGTCGCGGAAGGTCACCCTCCCTGCCTGGATGCTCGCCGTCCCAGTCGTGCGCCCGCTGGCATCTCGAAAAGTGATCCGATCTCCAGATCGGGTAGCACTCCCGGTCGAACGCCCGCTCGCATCGCGGAAGTCCGATCGGTCCGAACCGCTGTTGGCAGCCGACTGCCAGAGTCTGAGCTGTGCTGGGTCGGTTCGATCCGTTTGGGCCGTTTGGGCCATTGCAGAACCAGAGAGCGTCAAGAGGGCCAATGCAGCGAAACGACGAAGGACTTGTACCATGGGCGAATTCTCCGATAAACAAACAGCATGAACCGCTCGATCGAGCACATCGGGCCAATGCTTGCTCCGTGCTTCTTCTCGTACTCAGCATCGCGGTACTCGTACTCGATCAGGTCTAGTATAGCAATCCGGTTCATAGCTCCGCAAGTTACCGCGGACCGCACCGCTCCACGATCGGCGTCGCCGCAGTTCAAAGGGCCATCGAGTACGAGTACCGTTTCATTCTGGGAGACTGAGACTCGGGGATCAAGTCCCCGGGGTAAAAAGGCAAAAAGTTTGAGCTAGGCCCAAACTTTTTGCAGGTTTTTCAGATCGTTTCGACCGGCACCCGGAATTACGGGCGACGGGTCGCAATGCCTAGCTGTTCTTCTTCTTCCTCAGGGATGATGATCCGAGGAGTCACGGTGAACATCAAGGTTTCGGTATCCCGACCGATCGCGTTGTTCTTAAAGAGACGGTTGATGTAAGGGATCTTCGAGAGGATTGGAGTTCCCTTTTCGATCCGTTCTTCCGAAAGGCGTTTGATACCACCCATGAGGATGGTGCCACCGTCTGGGACCGTCACGGTCGTGCTGACGCTCGTCTGCGAGAAGGATGGCTGCTGAACAGTGATGCCTTCAACAATCTCTTCTTCGTTGTTCCGGCCAGCGGTGGGTAGCCCGTTGGATGGATTCAAGATGCTCGTTCCAGTCCTGGTGCTCTTCTTGCCTTGGAAAGTAAACTGACGATCGGTCGCTCCGAGTCGAGTAAACTGTGGCATCATGGTCAAGCGAACGAATCGTTTGTCCGGAGATACCACAGGCTGAACGTTCATCTGCGTTCCTTCGTTCAGGACCACGATGATCGGTCGTTGACCGACTGCGAAGTCACCTACGATTGG
The DNA here is from genome assembly GCA_003671195.1 of Planctomycetota bacterium. GTDB lineage: Bacteria > Planctomycetota > Planctomycetia > Pirellulales > Pirellulaceae > JBKCUI01. The sequence continues at coordinate 13,395 of QWPJ01000013.1, read as the reverse complement.
GGCGTAACCCAAGACGAAGGGTCGCGATGTGGTGTCGTTGATCGTGCCGAATTGGCCGTCGAACATCGTCACCTTGGGAGCTTGGAGAACGTTCGATCGTTTGTTTCCTTGTGCCGCTTGTAGGAACAAGAACATTTCGATATCGCTCAAGATCGCCACACCGATCGTGCTACCGGCACCTGGGTCGAATCCACCGAAGCTCGGAATGGTCGTCCCAAAGCTACCTTGGCTCAATCGGATGTCCAAGTCCGCCGTTGGAATCAGCGAATTGGGGTTCTGGCTAGTCGGATCGGTCTCTACACCGATGGCGATCGATGGCCCGGAATCCTCACGTGGGATTCGGTTTCCAGTATTATCATCGAGTTGGATTTGGAAGTTCACACCCATCTTCTCGAAGAAGCTATCCGATAGCTTGATGAATCGCACTTCGATCGTCACTTGCAGGTTTTGCAAAGCTCTCAGGCTCTTGAGCAAATCGGCGATCTGCTCGTGGGTTTCCTGCGGGGCGTTGACAATCAAACTCAGGTTTTGGCTGAAAGGACTCATCGTCGCTGTACCGCCAGCATTGAGCCAAACATCGGGCGAGATGGTCGACTCGATCAGGGCCATCAACTCCGAGAAGTTGGCCATCGAACCTCCACCGAGCACACCTGCAGTCCCATTGGCGTTCATCGGGTCCGAACCGAACCTCGATAGGCCGGCGTTGCCCACCGCACCTGGAGAAACCCCAGCAAACTGAGCCAGTACGTCAGCATTGGGCTCAATCGTGGCGAGTTTGCTGTTTCGCAACCCCATCGCGTCTTGCTCTTGAACATTGACGGCCACGAAGCTGTCTTGAGCTTGATAGGCTGCCTGCAATGCACCCCCTAGGCCGGAGTTGTTGTCGGAGATGAAGTTAGCAATCGGAATCACAAGGTCCCGAACCGAATAGGTTTTGCTGTACATTTCCTGTTGCATGAACCGTCGGCTCTGGATCTTGACGACCTCGTTCCTGACGACATAGGTCAGATTCAACGGCTCAAGCATGTTCTTCAGAACGTTCTTGAGCTTGATGCGGTTACCGCGAAGGTCCAGCGTGATCGGTTGATCGGAGCGAAGACCTTCTCCGGCGATCGATGGTTCATCGATCAAGATGATCAAGCCGGTCATTTCCGAAATCGTCTTGATCGCGTCGGCAAGCGGCCGCTCTTCGAACGAGGCGGAGAATGGCTCTTCGAGCAACTCGAGGATCTGACGCTCCGAGGGCTGTAGCTTGAGCGATTCGTCGTTGTACTTGTCTCGATACTTCTTCAGGTCATACCAATCCTTTACGGGTGGGAACTGAAGAGGTTGGCTGTCGGTCAGGTAAGTCGCCGAAGCGCGTTCTGCATCGGTGAAGCTGTTGACCAGCGCCTCTTCCTTCATCGCCTGGATTTCCTTTTGCTCTGCCACGCGGCGTTCGATCACCGAACGTCCACGCATCATCGCGGCGATCTCCGAGTTCGGTTTGATCTCCTCAACCTTGCGACCGATGACCTCGGCCTCTGCAAAGCGTTGGTCATCCATCAGTTCATTGTACTGATCGACCAGTGTCTGGATCTGAGCATCTTCTTTGGCCTGCGTCGATCCATCGAGTGCGTTGCGGTCTTCGATCTGCTTGTTGCGTTGCTCCAACTCGATCGAAGAACGGTTGGTCTCCATCCAGGATTCGACGTTGGTGATCACGCGGTCGACCATCGCAAGCATCTGCTTTCGGTAGGCCCCATCGACCTCCGATTGCGAGACGCGTGTTCGGAGATTTTTGAGCCGATCCATCGACTCGTAAGGCTTCTCGTTGACCATTCGCTCCGCCTCGGCGATCTCTCCGGAGACCTCGGCGAAGAGACGCTGCTTGCGCTGAATGGCTTCGCGATCCTGAGTTGCAATGGCCGAGACGGCCTCAGGTTCCGATCGTGTCTGCAGGTAAGCCAGCTTGTCCTTGAGCTGCACCCGGGAATTCGGATCGAGCTCGTCTTTTTTCTTCCAAGCGTTGGTGAAGCACTCCTTGGCGCCGTCCCGGTCGTCTCGGGCCAATGCTTCAAGCCCTCGCTCGTACCATTGGGCCCCGGAGATCTGGGGATCTGTCGCCAAAACGCCTTCTTGACTGCCGGCCTGGGCAATCTTCGAAGCATCCGAACCGGGCTGATATAGACCCGATTGGACTCCGTTCTGACGGTCCGATAGGCCTCCGGCGGTCGTGACGCGACCAGCCGACGGATTCATCAAAGGACTGCCAGGTGCCTGTGCCTGCTGAGCCAAAGCCGCCTTGGGGTCCATACCCCGAAGCCGCATCGCTCGCTCGATGTCCATCGAGACTTCGCGTGGCTTGATCATGCTGGACGCAAATTCCGCATCGGCGATCTTCAAGGCCAAGGCCTGATCGATGAATCGCTTCGCGTTGACCAATTCCCCTTTCTGGAGAGCTAACTTCGCTTGCGATGCTAACGCAAGACATTGCTCTTTGGGATTTGGAGCGGTACTTGCCGGCGGGACCGCTTGCACCGTGCTTCCCGCAGCGGGTGGAACACCCAATGCCGGAAGAGTACTCGGTGGTAGCGTGCTCGGCGGCAACGGTGGCAAAAGCCCTTGCTGTGCGCTGACTCGCTCAGACGTGGTCGAGATAGCAACTGTTGCTGCAACACTCGGCCAGGTTGCCGCACAAGCCACGGTCAAGAGCCGAAACGTTCTGAGGGGATTTAGAGATTTCAACGCGACACTCCTTTATCGCTCCAAAGGGATACCCAACACGTTGCTGGGAATACTATTCTTGACTCGGAATTCGCAAGCTCAAGTTTTAGCTAGAAAGCAAATTTACTCGAAATGGTAAAATAGGAACTTTCGGAACGCTTTACCTAACTTGCGTATCTTAACCTGCTTCGCAAAAGCAAGGATTTTCAACGCAGAATCGTGCCACCGACGGTCTGTTGAGGACCAGGCTGACTAGCACGAATCGATACCGGTGGATTTCCGTTCAAAGGAAACGGCACCAACGGTGAATTGGTATTCGGAACCGACGCGATATTGGGCTTCGGGACATTCGTCCCATAACCCAACGCCAACGCCGTGTAGGAACTTACCTCACCACCTCCATCGTAGACCCAAGCATTCCAAGCCGTTTGCAGACTCCCCAACTTGGGATACCCATAAACGTCTCCGACGGCTTGAACCCAATTCTCCGATTGCATGCCACGCTCGAGGAACTCAACGAACCGGCGAGGGCCTGCCTGGGCGATCAAAAATGCACATAAACTGTAACCCTGGGCATACAACGGCATCATGTCGGGTGGATACTCTCGCATCGCAAACAAATGTGAGAATGGTATCCCCCGACTCTCGGTCAGGAACTTCACCAACATCACATCATGCTTGCTCCGTTCGCTCAAATGCTCGACGGTCGTGCAAGCTCCCTCGTCGGCCCACCTGGGAACCGGCTTGCCGCTGGCCGAGAAATGGGTTGCCAAGACGGTATGGGTCATTTCATGGGGCAACACGCTGTCGAGTATCCGCTCCTTGGTTCCGCTGACGACCATCTGAATCGATCGGATCGTGCCCCCGACAAGCGTGTACTTGGTCTCTCCACTGGCCGGCAGATTCGGGCTGGTATTGACCATCAAAGGGACCTTCTCGTGCCACTCGGGCAACTCTCGCCCTAGCCAATGCATGGCTAAGTGATTGCGGTAGGCCTCGGCCATCGTCGCAACTTGCTTGGCAAACTCAGGATCCTGGCTCATGACTCGGAAATGCTGCGTCTCCACCAAAAAACGCTGCCCCATGACACTCGTATTCGATGCAGACGCACCGGCCAAATTCCCCGGGGCCGCCGCTGCCATCCGCGGCGCGTATTGCTGGCCTAACGCAGGTGCCTCGATGGCACCGACCAAGATCAAAAAAGCCAGGCCCAAGCCCCAGCCGTATCGCTTCGCATCCATGCTTCGCTGTCTTTCGAAGAGTTTGCGATCGATCCCAATGCTTCCTGCATGGGGTCCGATCGTCGCGGCCGAGTCTAGAAAACCCGCGCGCTGTTTCTCCAGTCCAATTCGACAGGAACTGAAGAAAACCCTAGAAAAAAACAGACGGGTTTGCTAGCGTTGCTCAGCGGCCGAGCTGGGGGTTTTTAGCAAGCCGCCAGCAAGCGAAAGGCCTGCGCATGGCCCGCCACATCGTGCACTCGAAGGATCTGTACCCCCTGGAGATGCATCGCGAATGAGACCCCCAAGGTTCCGTAGTCTCGACCCAGATCCTTGCTGCCAAGCAACTTGCCAATAAAACCTTTGCGGGAATGACCCACCAAAAGGGGCCTGCCCAATTGATGAAATAAACCTACCGATCGGACCAACTCAAGGTTGTGCTCATGCAACTTACCAAAACCAATCCCCGGATCCAAACAGATTCGCTCGGCTGCTATTCCCGCATGACGCAACTGCGAATCCCTATCCATGAGATATCGAAGGATCTCGACTGTGCAATTCTCATAGCTAGGATCGTCTTGCATCGTCTGCGGGGTCCCCTGCCGGTGCATCGCACAGACTCCCGCTAAAGTCTCGACGGCTACCGAGACCATCTGGGCGTCGGCCTCAAGCCCAGAAACGTCGTTGATGATCGATGCTCCCAATGCGATCGCAGACCTCGCCACAGAGGCCTTGGTCGTGTCGATCGAGATAGGAATCGAGAGCTTGCCCTCAAGACGCTCGAGCACCGGCGCGATCCGCTCGAGCTCCTCGGATTCATCGACCGGCTGGCTATAGGGACGTGTGCTCTCCCCCCCGATGTCCAGGAGGTCCGCCCCGTCATCTTCGAGCCTCCTGGCTCGATCGACCGCGGATTGAACCGTATAAAAATTCCCCCCATCGGAAAAACTATCCGGCGTGACGTTCAAGATCCCCATGATCAAAGGGGTCTTGCGAAACTCCAAGACTCGGTCTTTGATCGTCCAAGTCTCCGAACGCGCCAAGGGCATCGAATAGCTGGTAGAAGCTGCTTTTTCCATGCGAGGATTAATTGAAATTCGGTGTGGGAGGATGGTAAGAATCGATGTCGATCGATCGGAACCACTCGATCGTTTTGATCAAACCCTCGCGCAGGGGTGTCGTGGGGTTCCATCCGAGCTTCGATCTCGCAAGTGTGATGTCCGGCTGGCGCCGCGTGGGGTCATCGGGGGGCAATGGCAGATAACGGAGCTCCACCTGGCTTTGAGTCAATTCGCGAATCAACTCGGCCAATTCGCCAATGGTGTATTCGTCGGGATTTCCGATATTGACCGGTCCGGTAAATCCCTCGGTATTCATCATGCGAATCATCGCGTCGACCAAATCGTCCCGGTAACAGAATGACCGCGTCTGTTCCCCGCTCCCAAAAAGGGTAATCGGTTCGTTTCTTATCGCCTGCCGAATAAAGTTCGATACGACGCGACCATCGAATGGATGCATCCTCGGACCATAGGTGTTGAAAATGCGGACGATCCGGACCTCCACCTTATTCATACGGGAGTAATCCATAAACAGCGTCTCGGCGACCCGCTTCCCTTCGTCGTAGCAGGATCGGATCCCAATCGGATTGACATTCCCCCAATAGCTCTCCGGTTGAGGATGCACCTGCGGATCTCCGTAGACTTCGCTGGTGCTGGCCTGCAGAACCCGAGCCCCGCAACGCTTGGCCATCCCTAGAACATTGGTGGCCCCTAGCACCGATGTTTTGACCGTTTTGATCGGATTGTATTGGTAATGTCCAGGTGCCGCCGGGCACGCTAAGTTATAGATCTGATCGACTTCCAAGAAAATCGGCAGGGTGACATCATGGCGGATCAACTCGAAGTTCGGCCTCTTGAGCAACGCGAATACATTGCTCTTTTGCGAGGTGAAAAAATTATCCAAACACAGCACGTCGTGCCCCTGATCCACCAACCGCTCGCATAGGTGCGAACCGAGGAAACCCGCTCCACCGGTGACCAACACCCTCAAAATTTTTCCACTCATTGCCGAATTACTCTTTTCCGTGATCTTCCGACCGATTCATCACCATCCCGAGGATCACCGGAACCGGGCGAACACCCGTCGGATCGCTCGGCCGATTGGCCAGTGCAAGCTCCGACCGCTCGTTTCGAATCCACATCGAGGATGAGCCACCACCATCGAGATTGATCCCATCGGCGCAGCCACTTTCCAACAGCAACCTGGCTAACTCCTCTTCGCTAACCCCCTCACTGTACCCTTTTTGCCTCCCATCGACCACCAACCATACGAACTTCTGCCCATCGGCTGAGATCCCCACTGCGGTTCGAGGATGACGCACTTCTTGAGGCTCGACTAGCACCTTGGAATCCTTGAGTATTCCTCGGAACCCCGACACGGCCCACTTGGCCTCAATCCCCTTGGATCGCAACTCCTTTTCCGAGGAAATCGTCCCCATCGAAATCCGATTCGAACCGTCCATCCAGACGGACCAATAGCCCCCTTGGGGTGGACTGATCATCCGTTGTCCCTGGGAGACCCAGCCGCTGATGTCGGCTGCCCCACCGACTTTGTACTTGCCAGGTTTACCGGTCTCTGGGTCCAATAGCATCGCCCAAGCCGCCGTGTTGATCGCTGCGATCGCTTCGACCTTCTTGGCCAAATCCTCGGGCCTGTTTAAAGCGACCTCCGCAGGCCCTGCCCCATCGGGGTCCTCACCCGGCACGACCTCAAAGGAAACATTGGCTCGCTGCATGTCGATTACCAAAGAATGAATCTGAAGCGGCCGCGGCTCCTGCCGTTCCGAGCGCTCGTAGGTAACCCCCTCGGGCAATTTCCACACCGTCTTTACCTGAGTTGCCGTTTCGATCGGCGCTGCCGACTCGACCGGCTTTTCTTGCGCCATCCCAAACTCGACCACAGAGCAGGCGGCAACCAACACCAAATTCCATCTTCCAAAAATCTTCTTGACCATGAGTCTCTCCCGATCTGTCTTGACTTGTTCTATTGACTTACCATCCCAGCGGATGCCTTGCGGTGCGAGGCCATGAACCTCAACTGCTGATACATCGTCGTAACGATCGGTGCCGAAAATCCACACCGCTTGGCCTCCTGCAACGCATTGCCATAAATGGCCTCGACCTCGATGGGACGACCATGCAAATAATCCAATCGCATGGAACTATCGTAAGAAACCATCTCGTCGGTGTGATCGATCACCCAATCGACATAACTCGGCTCGATCAAGCAACCCGCCGCACACCCAATCTGACGAACCTCCTCGCTGATCCTAGCTGCCAAGCTCCTCGAATCCGAATCGGCCATGATCGCATCGGTACTCGCATCGAGCAAAACCGATAATCCATTGAATGGGATGTTCCACATGAGCTTTTTCCATTTCGTCGTGGGCAAATCGTCGGTCAAGTGCGCCTCGATTCCCGATGCGACCATGTCGGATCGGATTTGCTCGAGCCGATGCGCCTCCGGACCTGTATCCTTGCCGTCGATGCCGCGATAAGCCCCAAACACGATCCGTCCATAATCCAAATGGCGGATATGCCCCGGACCCACCTTGTTCGAACACAAGAAACAACATCCACCGGCGACCTGCGTTGAACCCAAGAAAGACCTCGCAGCCTGCTCGACATTCAAGCCGTTCTGCAGAACGAGCACGATCGAATCCGAACGCAAAAGCGGGGTGACCAACGATTCGAGCAAGTGGTTCTGCGTACTTTTCAATCCGATCAACACCACATCGCACTCGGGCATCTGCGAGGGACTCCCATAGGCACGGACCCGGGGTAAATGAAAATCTCCTAACTTGCTGTCAACGCGCAAGCCGTGCTTGCGGACATGTTCGATGTCCGAATGAAAAAGGAAGTGAACCTCATGACCGGCGCGGGCCAAGAGTCCACCATAAAATCCACCCAACGCCCCCGATCCTATCACCCCGTACTTGTATCCCATCTGCCGATTCGCTACTCCGATGAATGTTCTGAATGAATGTCCTGAAATCGAAAAACAACATAAATTCCCACAAAGATCCTGCGCTAGGAAGCCACCGTCTCCCTGGGTTTCCACCAACGACTCGGCGTGATCCACTTGAGGATGACCCCTAACCCGCAACTGATCATAAGGAGTATACCCCCGGTACTAACCGTTAAAAGCAAAGCGCTCAGAAATCCCAAATTGCCTCGATCGAGTTGCTCGGCAGGGATGATTCCCGTTCTGCGATGAAAATCGATCGATAGCATCCCAGCCAACAGATGGATCAAAGGAAAGAACTGGGACAGGGCGACCAATACTCCCCCTCGAACCGTTAAGAGAACCCCCATGGGGATTGCACGGCTAGCCCAAAACCCAAAGAGCAATACCAACACAACCCCTAGGAAAATCCCCCAACCCCCCATCGGCCCGGTCATCCCCCCGGCCAACAAATAAGGAACGATCAGATTCACCAAAACCACCACCGTCCACTGGATCGATAACACCAACGGACTGTGAATCACGCGACGCGATTTTACCTCCGGAGCGATCGTGCTCTCCGAGGGCTCAAAAGGATTGGAATTTGAATGGAGATTCATGAACCCGATGGGACCCTTATGCCTTATGCCTCAGTCGATCGATCAAAACGGCAAACAAGATGATCCCACCAAAAACGACCTTCTGCGCATAACTATCAAGCTGCATCAGGTTCATCCCATTCTCAATGACCGCGATGATCAATGCACCGATGAGCGTTCCGAACATCGTGCCATAGCCCCCCCGCAATGATGTCCCTCCTACCACCACGGCCGCGATCACACTCAACTCGACCATCGCTCCATACTTCGCATCGCCGGTCCCCAACCGACTGGCCATGACCAATCCTCCCAATCCCGCCAACAGCCCTGATACCCCATAAACGCTCGCCGTGATCCATCCGACCCGAACACCACACAACCGCGCCGCGACCTCATTGCCCCCAATCGCATACACCGAGCGTCCATAAGTCGTCAAAACCATCACCCCATGCCCGATCGCAAAAATCCCCAACATCAACCATACCGCCAGCGGAATTCCCAACCATCGACTCCTGCCGAGCCAAACAAACGACGAAGGAACCCTGTCGATCGATTGCCCCTGCGAAATCATAAACGCCAATCCACTAGCGATCATCATCATCCCAAGCGTCGCGATAAATGGAGGGATCCGAAAGCCGACGATCAGCCCGCCATTGATCCAACCGAACAACCCACACAAACTGACCCCGAGTATTCCCGCCACGATCAATCCACCCACCGTCGCTTCGGTCCCCCCCATGCAATCGCGAATCAACGTCGTGGTCACCACCGAAGACAACGCGATCAGACTGCCTACCGAAAGATCAATACCCCCTGTCAAAATGACCAACGTCATTCCCACTCCCAAAATCCCTATCTCCACAATCCGATTGACCACATTGATCAAATTCTGACGCTTAAGAAAATTCGGCCAACGTGAACCACTGACCACCCTGAGGCTGAGCCTCCGATCGGGAAACTTTTGTTGGATGTCCTCAAACAACACCCAACTCCTTGCTCCAGGCGCCAAGATCAACTCCAACGGACCCGACCCCTGAGATTGGATCTTGCGACGAATCTCCTGCGGAGTGCCAATCCAAATGCGATCCTCAGGCGTTTTGACCCCAGCAAGCTTCCAGGCGATTGCAAAAGCCTCTGCAAATTCCAAATCCTCGGGACTCTCGCTCCCGACGACCACCGTACCCCACTCGGCGCTTGCCCCCCGACCGCCCCAGACCTGCTCGACAGCTTCCTGTGCCGTCGGCTGCTGCTCTCGGACCGTCATCGCCGAAAAAAAAGCGCACAATCCCAGTAGGACCAACACCATCGAGTACTGCGATATCCAACTGCCAAACCTGTTCATGCTCTTTGCGCTGATCGACGATACCGACTTGAAATGAAATCCATGTATTCAATGCAAGCATTCTAGCTGCTTTGTTTAATCATGTTGGTCTTGACAGTAAATCCCCTATTTTGACACCCTTACGAATAGCCCTCGGGGCCACGGCCCCAGTATCCATTTCCTTGTCCGACGACCCATAGATCTTCATGAAACCGTTTTGGAACGCGATCCGAGATTCGCTACACCACGCGCCTGCATTGGTCTTGGCGACCCTCTGCTCGGTTGGAATCGCCTTTCTCTGGGGCTCAAACATCGGTGCGCTTTATCCTGTGGTCGAAATGACCCTCAATGGCGAATCGATTCAGTCCTGGCTCGAAAAAGGTGCCCAAGCCTCCGAAGCCGAAGCCAAAGCCCTCGAATCGCAAATCGCTCAACCGAATCCTGCTCTTTCCCCCAAAGATCGCGATCTGATCGAACGCAAAGCCAAACAAGCCCTCAGCACGCGTGATTACAAGCTCGGACTCGTCGCCTGGGCCGACCGATTCCTACCCCGAAACCCCTTCCAAACCATCTGCTGGATCATGGGCCTGCTGATGGTCTCGACCCTGATCAAACACGCTCTGATGCTCACCAACGATCTGCTCATCGGGCATGTCTCGACGAGCATCGTGAGGGACCTGCGCATGAGAGTCTTCGACTCGGCGCTAGCCATGGACCGCAAGACCTATCAGGCCTACGGTACGAGCGGTCTGCTCGCTGCGATCACCGCCGCGGCAGACGGACTGACCGCCGGCCTGATCCATCTGTTCGGTGCTGCGATCCGTGAACCTCTACGCATCGCCTCGTGCTTGATCATGGCCAGCTTGATCAACTGGCGTCTGCTTTTGCTCTCGCTGGTTCTGGCTCCAGCTCTGGTGGCCATCGTGGTCTTTTTCAATCGTAAAATCCGACGCGCCGCTGCGAGTATCCTCGGACGCAATGCGGGCTTCCACGAAGTCCTCCTCGAAGCCCTCGGCAATATCTTCACGGTCCAAGCCTTCACGATGGAACCCCACGAACGCGATCGGTTCCGCGTTTGCACCAAAGAGATGAAACGTGTCCAACTGAAAATGGTCTTCTGGACCGGTGTCGGAAAACCCTTCACCGAGATGATCGGGGTGGCCATGGTCGCGATCACCGTCTGCGCAGGCGCGTACTTGGTCGTCAACAAACAAACCCACCTGTTCTTCCTCAAAGTCTGCGATTCGCCCATGTCGGTGACCGACCTGCTGATCTTCTTCGGACTGCTGATCGGTGCGAGTGACCCCCTTCGCAAACTCTCCGGCGTCTCGGTGATGATCTACCAAGGAATGGTTTCCTCGGAGCTCCTCTACGGGATCCTCAACGCCAAACCGATCCTGCCGGTTCCGGCCGAACCAAAAACGCTCCTGGGGCGACATCACCAATTGAGTCTCAAGAACGTTAGCTTCCACTACCACCCAAGCCAACCGGTTCTCTCGAACGTATCGCTCGAAATTCCCTTCGGAAAGACCGTCGCCCTTTTAGGCTCCAACGGCAGCGGAAAATCGACCCTGATCCAACTCCTTTGCCGCTACTACGACCCACTCGAGGGCTCTATCCAACTCGATGATATCGATCTGCGCGATCTTGCCCTGAGCGATATCCGACAACGCATGACCCTCGTAAGCCAAAACACCGAACTGTTCAATCGCTCGGTCTTCGAAAACATCAAATACGGTAGCCCCAACGCGACCAAAGACGAGGTCGAACTGGCCGCCCGTCTGGCTCATGCGCACGAATTCATTACAAACTCTCTTTCCGAAGGTTACGAGACGATCGTCGGACAAGCCGGCCAAAAACTCAGCGGCGGCCAACGCCAACGTATCGCCCTGGCACGAGCGATCCTCCGGAAACCCGAAATCCTAATCCTCGATGAATCGACTAGCCAAATCGATATGGCCAGCGAACTCCAAATCCGCGAGACGCTCCAAGCCATGAAAGGGCAAATGACCATCCTGATCATCACCCACCGTGAAGCTCTCATCGCCCTGGCCGACGAAGTCTACAGCATGCAATCGGGCGTCTTGGTCGAAACACCCATCGATACCCCTCGGTTCGAACGCACTGCGGCGTAAGTCCCACCGATCTGGCTTGGCTTCGGATTTGGCCGTGCTCGTGCTCAGTGAAACGGTGCTCGTAATCGTGCTCGCGCTCGAAGCGATTTGGTTTACCACCAACGATCGGCATCGCTGCAGTTCAAACAGCCATCGAGCACGACGAAATCCGATGCGAGGCACGAACAATCGTTTAACCCGCAGCCAACGGCGAGGAAGTCGCTATTTTGCACTCATGTCGTACTCCGCATCGCGACAATCCGAACCCGCTGGGATTTGATTTCGACAAACGTCGTGTCGATCCTGATCGAAGAAGGAATCCGTCACGGATGCCTCGATTCGATTACGATTACGAGCACCGTCCGCCGCGGCGGACTGAGCACGAGCACGACGAAATCCGATGCGAGGCACGAACAATCGTTTAACCCGCAGCCAACGGCGAGGAAGTCGCTATTTTGCACTTATCTCGTACTCCGCATCGCGACAATCCGTACCCGCTGGGATTTGATTTCGACAAACGTCGTGTCGATCCTGATCGAAGAAGGAGTCCGTCACGGTTGCCTCGATTCGATTACGATTTCGAGCACCTTCCGCCACGGCGGACTGAGCACGAGCACGACGAAATCCGATAAAAGGCACGATCAATTGGGGTAACCGAGCGGCGACGGTCCACCCAATAGCTCGGCCCCTAAATGTCTTGCTCAAACTGTGCAAAGAAGCTCGGATCGACATCGTAGGTAGTCCGAGGGATCAGCCCCAACTCCAATGACTCGAATAGCTCGACCAACTTTTCACCATCGACTAATTGTAACTGGGATAAGGGAGTCGTCAGATGCCCGCGAAGCCAATCCGACATTGCCTACAACTTGGCTCGGAATTTTTCCTTCGAGCGATCTTGTCTTCAACACATTTCCAGTACGCAAGTGCATGGTTTTGTTTCTGCTTCATTCGGCCTCGAAGTAGTCCGTGTCGATCCGTTTGATTGTATACGTTTGCGCAGTGCTAACGCCGACATCAAAATCAATCAAAAGTTGCGACAACTTCAAGCCATCAATCAGCACGACCTTAGAGTCGATCGCCCTTGCATACTCGATGGCGTCAGCAGAAAAACTACTCGTGGTAAGAAACACGCCCTTCTTGGCACGTTTTCCATGAAGTGCTCCGACAAATTTCTGAATCTCGGGTCGCCCAACGGTGTTGTCCCAACGTTTGGCTTGCAAGTAAATGACGTCCAAGCCCAGAGTGTCCTCGTTGATCACCCCATCAATTCCAGCGTCGTGTCCGTAAGAAGTGACGGTTCCAGCATCATCCCCGGGGCCGCCATAGCCCATTTTCAGCATCAGGTCGACAACTAGCTTCTCGAAGAATGAAGGATGTGACGACTTAATTTGTGCCAGCAGTTGAGTCGCTAGGTCGTCTCGCAATTCTTTGTA
>QWPJ01000154.1 GCA_003671195.1 Planctomycetota bacterium | reverse complement strand
GCAGCTAGAAGCCTCCCGTCGGGCTCGTCCCGTCGGAGGCAAAAGTTCGCAGCTAGAAGCCTCCCGTCGGGCTCGTCCCGTCGGAGGCAAAAGTTCGCAGCTAGAAGCCTCCCGTCGGGCTCGTCCCGGCGGAGGCGGAACTAAGCAGCTACCAAGGATCGCTTTGCCCCTGTAGCTGCTAGTCTTGGCCCCGCCGGCATAAAGCCGACGGAGGCCAAAAGCGGACGCCCCGCCGGCGTAAAGCCGACGGAGGCCAAGCCGACGCACCGTCGGCAAAACCCCTCCAAGACTTGAACTTTTCCTATTATTTTCAACCAGACCCCAAGTTGGACACCTGGTTTTTGAGAGTGCAACTGCTGCCCAAAAAACCAGCATCTTTAAAACACCCCTCTTTTGGGTGCCTGCGCGATTTCTGTGCAGTGCTATCAAAAGGTCGTAAAGTATTGCCAGCATTGAGCTTGCGCCAAGGGCCTTGCCGGCGGTGTCAGTATTGTCGCGAGTCCGCCGGAAGGAGCCTTGGGATTCGCTACTCATGCGAAACACAGGGGCCGTCAAGTGGAGGATCGGTCCCCGCGTACGGTCGGCGGGGGTTCGGTCGCTCTCGAAAAGAACTGACCTTGCCATTCGCAACCATCGCACCGAGAGGTGCCAGGAAGGTAATTTGTTATGAGCCAAGCAACAAGCAACGGAATGTCGGATGCAGGATCGCTCGCAAGCGGGGAGAAACTCGCCGCCGATATGGTTGTTTTCAATTCCGTTGCCGAGGAACTTCGCGCCAAAGTATGCGGATCGACGAAATTCGAAGACCGATGCCATTGGGTGCAACAAGTCGCCGCCGAACTCTTCGGCGTGGCTCCCACCTGGACTGCCTTCTATCGCGAAACCCTCGGCGTCGACGGGATCGCCCACTGCATCTTTGCCTCCCCCGAAGATTTCCGCCACTATGAAGCGACCGAGTCGCACTCGAAGGTCCTGGAAATGCTGACCGTCTTGCGATCCCGCGATCTGCCCGACTGCGATCCGACCGAGACGCTTCGAATGATCACCGTACGGATCCCAAAGAGCTTGCACGATCGAATTTGCAAGGAAGCCAACGAGCTCGATGTGAGTGTCAACAAGCTGTGCATCACCCGTATGCTTCAAAAAGTCGACACCTCCATGCTGCCGATTTCGGCCAAGAAAAGACGAGGACGACGGCCCGGCGCTCAATACCACAAAACTCCGGTCAACGCCATGGAAGCCTCCTTCGTTGCCTCGGCACCCCTCACTTGCGAAACGGTCAGCTCAATCCTCTGATCCGAGCCTCTGCCGCACTAGCTCTTCTGCGCCGACGAAGCTCTGTGGTATAATTCCAGCGTCGGGAGGCTGGGCAATCGCTCCTCGGACCGTTTCCTCGCGAAACGGTCCCCGAGGGGAGGAAAGTCCGGGCTCCAACGAGCAAGATGGTCGATAACGTCGACCGGTCGTAAGGCCAGGGAAAGTGCAACAGAAAGATACCGCCAGAGCCGTAAGGTTTTGGTAAGGGTGAAATGGTGGGGTAAGAGCCCACCAGGGGACGGGTGACTGCTCCCCTCGGCAAACCCCATCTGGAGCAAGATCCAACAGAGTGAGGCGCTCAATTTCGAGCGCCGCATCCGGCTCGTGATGCCAACACTCGGGTAGATCGCTCGAGCCGCCGAGCAATCGGTGGCCTAGATGAATGATTGCCCTTGGCGATCCAATCGCCATGACAGAACCCGGCTTACAAGCCTCCCGACTTTTTTCCGATCACCGAGCTGACCACCGAGCCGATGGCACCCCCCAAACCATCCCCAACCCTAGGACCTGACAACTCCGCGTTGACCTATGCAGTCCTAGTGGAACTCTCGCTCGGCCTAAGTGCGATCCTCATCGGTCTATTCCTGGGCTTCAATCCCCGCCAAGACCTCCCGGCCTGGTGGGACGGGCCCGGGATCCTCAAAAGCCTCGGAATCGGAGTCCTCGTCGGCTCAGCACTTGCACTAGGCATGGAGCTTGTCTCTCGGCTCCCGATCCGCTCGATCCAGAAACTCGAGCGCTCGATGCAATCGCAACTCCATTCACTCCTTGGACCCATGAGCGTCCCGGACCTGCTTCTTCTCTCGCTCAGCGCCGGGATTGGCGAGGAGTTGCTCTTCCGAGGGTTGATCCAAGGCTGGTGGATGTCGCTTGCCGAATCCCAAACGTTTCTCCAGGCTCTGCCGGGGATCTTGCTATCTGCCGCCTGCTTTGGCTTTGCACATCCTCTGAGTAAAGCCTACATCGCCCTTGCCGCCTTCGCTGGCTTTTTGTTTGCCGTCCTGTACTGGGCAACCCGCGATTTGCTCGCCTGTGTCTTGGCGCATGCGATCTACGATGCGATCATTTGCGTTTACTGGAAATGGACCCAATCCCAACTCGCCAAAAAGAATCAAACCGATGTTTAGCGAGATCTTCCCCGATCCGACGATGATGTTTCGGTTCAAGATCGATGTCCAGCGATTGCAAAACGAAGTCATAGACTTTTCCGACATCGATCATTGGGGTTTAAACAACACCCATCGCATGCCACCGATCGCGCAACTCGGTACCCAACAGCTTCCGATCGATGCTAAGCTTGCTTGGAACGAACAGGGACTATTTCTGCAAATCGATATGGAGGTCTCCGATGGTTATCCCGTCGAACTGTCCCAAAGGAGCCATTCGGTAGAACTGATGGTCAACACACGATACAACCGAAAAATCCTTAGGGAAAACGCGTTTTGTGCGTCCTTCTCGTTTTTCCGGACGCCCTTCTTTCGCCGCACTCGCTATGTCGACCCCAAAAGCGGCGCCCATCGCATGCTGGCCCATGTCAAAAGCCCCCGTCCCCATCAAGACCAAACCGAGGACCCGAATCAAGCGGCGATCATCGGTTGGGCTCGCGCTCGGGATTCCGGACTGACTTCGTGGGTTCGCATCAGTCCTCAAGCGATGCATGAGTTTCGGCCAGACGAATTCCCCGACATCGGACTCTACTTCCGTTCCACGATTTCACACTTCGACGATCCGACCGCAAGCAGGAAACCCCACCAAGAATCGAGCATGGTCCACCATCAAAAAATTTCCGATAGAGATATCCCAAGCCTCTATACCCACTGCCGATTGATCGAACCAGCTCCAAACAAAGAACCGCGCTCCTGACTTCCATCTGCCTGACACTGCTCAAAACCGAACCGTCCGCAGGCTTGCATGTCGATGCCTCTGCGTTGTCCTTGGATCGCTTGCGCAATCTTTCGAAATCTCAAATCGCCGATCTCTCGCTCGATTCGAACCTCGGACCGATCCGCCTAGCCGAGCTCTTCGAAATCGACCTAGATGTATTCCCTTGCAATCGCACCGGTCCAACCGAACCCTGGAGCGACGATGCGCTGATCCTACGCGGAGCGTTGAATCATTTTCGTGGGCTTTGCGCCTCGACATCCTCGGGCACAACCGTCATTCTCGGCGATGTAGGGGACGATTTTGCCAAAAGCCAACGCGGTGGCAATCTTTTCGTCGATGGCTCCGTAGGTCAAAGGGCCTTCGCCGACAAACGCGACGGATTGGCCTTGATTCGAGCCGACGCTGGCGACAACTTCGGTTGCCCCTTGCCAGGAAAACTCCAAGGCATCCAAGGTGGCGATTCGATCGTACTTGGAAACCTCGGCCATCGCGCCTGCGAACGCATGCGGCGTGGAACTCTTTGCGTTGCAGGAAACACCGGGAACCATCTTGCGCATCAATGGATCGCCGGAACCATCTTGGCCCTGGGAACTCTTGGACCTCATTTCGGTACCCAAATGCGTCGCGGTTCTCTGATCGTCCCATCGAATCGACCCGAAGCCCCCGGCGCGTCGCTCTCGGAATACCGACCATTGGAACTGAGCTTCCTGCCGATCCTCTGGCGATATCTCCATCGTTTGATCCTTGATGCTGCAACCTGCCCTTGGGTAGATACAGCGTTCCAAGCTCGCTGCAATCAATTCGCTTCGCAAATCCCAACCACCCGACACGTGCTTCGCTCCATCGGGGATCTTGAGTGCCAGGGACAAGGAGAAGTCTTGGTCCTTCAAGAAAACCAACAGCGGTCCGATTAGCCCCCAAGGAATCTAACAACATGACAGGTCGAAAAATCGGCATCTTCGGCGGCTCGTTCGATCCTATCCACCTAGGACATCTCCTGACTGCCGATCAATTCTGCAGCGAACTTTCGCTCGACCTTGTCAAGCTCATACCGGCAAAAATCTCCCCCTTCAAACAAGGCTATACCCCGACGGCAGATAAGCATCGCCTCGAAATGCTCAAACTCGCCATCGGCGCTCACCCAAAACTCCAGGTCGATGAGATCGAACTCCAACGCGGCGGGGTTAGCTACACGATCGACACCGTACTGGACCTGCAACGCAATGAACCCAATGCGACTTGGTATCTGCTCATCGGTGCAGACTCGCTCAAGGATTTCAAGAAATGGAAATCCCCAGTCGAACTTCTCAAAGCCGTGCAATTGGTCGTCGCACGGCGAGGCGGGTGTCCCGAACCTGACTGGTCGGAACTTGCCGGTTTGGCTCCCCCAGAACGACTGCTGGACATCGAAAAACTCCGATTGGATATCCCCGTCATGGAGATCTCCTCGACGGCAATCCGCCAGAAAATCGAACAAAACCGCAGCATCCGTTACCTCGTTCCCGCACCGGTCGAGGTCTACATCCAAGAACACCGACTCTATCAGCGATCGACCGATACCTCCGCAGCGCGACCGACGTAGTGCAAGACTTGATTGGCCGCAAGCGACCCGGACCGCAAGGCCCCTTCCATCGTCGCCGGCCATCCCGTCGCAGTCCAATCCCCGGCGAGAAACAATCCTTGTGCTCCAAAGGTAGCCGTCTCGAGCCGACTCTCGTCATGCCCCCTGGATACCGAAAAAACCGACTGCGGATCAGTCACCACCTTGCCCCTTAATAACTTCGCTCCGGAATTGCCAAGCTCTGGAAACACCTCACGAAGATCGGCTTCCACCGATCGCAAAACTGCCTCGGGGTCTCCCTTGGGCAAATCGCGTGAGCCGCTGATAACGATCTGATAATAGTGCTCAGAAGCATTGGGATCGGACTCGCCAGGTCCTGGAAATACCCATTGGCAAAGCCGATCGACCAAGATCGCATGCGGGTCGTTGAACCACTTCTTGGACCACCAAGTATGCACCCCGGTGATCGGTGCAGATTCAAGGCTCTGGACATCGCGGAGGGTTTTGGCCCCATCGGGTAAACTGCCGATGGTCGCATCGCTTAAGATCACCCCCAAACGATGCCAAGGAACGGCAAGGACGACCGCTTGGAACTCAGGCAACGCAGGTATCTCAGGCAACGCCAGCAACTTCGATGCCGAATCGCTTTTGGTCTTGAGCCCAAGGCTCCAAGTCCCCGAACCGCTGCGCCTGAGCCCTTCGACAGCTTGTCCAACCACGAGCCCAACCCCGATTTTGGCAAGGGATTCTCGGGCGGCCTGATCGATCAACTCCGAGAGACTCCGCTGAGGAACCAACAAATGGTAAGCATCCTTGGTCGCCGCAAATCCATCGATCATCACCTTATGGACCGATCCCATGGTGATCCTAGGAAGCTGCTCTCCTAAGGCACTGACCAAGATCGTACTCCAAAAGCTATCGATCGCGTTGCGCGGTTGCCGTTGCGCCTTGAGCCACTCTAGGGCCATCTGACGCTCGAAGTCTCGAGTCGGTCGTGTCCGAATGAGCTTACCGAGCGCCGAGGCGATCGCGATGCGATCCACAGGACTCAAATCCGGCCACTTGAGCAACAGTCCTGAAAGATGAAACGGGGCTGGAAGCGGCCATGCGGCCGCTTGGAATGGCCTGCCCGCTCGAGACCGAAACCAAAGGGTCGATTGCTCGTGCCACTGATCCCTCTGGCCGGTGTCCTCGATGAATCGAATCAGTTCGCCGCAACACCGCATCCCGACATGTTGGCAATAGTCGATCGCTTGGCCGCTCTGAGGGTCGGTAAAGGAACCGACTCGGCCCCCGAGCCTACTGCGGGATTCGATCAGCCATGTCTCACAGCCGTGCTTGGCAAGGTGCATCGCGGTCTGAATTCCAGCGAGCCCTCCACCGACGACGGCGACCCGTGGAGCTCCCTCCCACATCGCATCCGAACGGAAAGTCGTTCTGGGTTCAGGAGCTCTCAAGGATCGAAACCAGGGCGTAAAGGCGTGCGAAACATAGAGTTTGATTTTCTGCGGTAAACCCAACGAGGGCCGACCGACCAGCGGAGAACTAGGATCGTCCTGGATCTGCTTAAAAATCTGATGGTAAGTCTGCCAGATCATCGCGAACATGCGCTGGCCATCGGCATCGAGATGGGAGACAAGCCCCCTAGCTTGGTCATAGCAACCCTCGGCTCGCTGGCAATAGAGCCGCATGAGCCCTTTCCAGTCTCCGAGTTTTTCGACCCCTTGGCCCCGTCGCGCCACGTCAGAGCCTCTCAACGCTTCGATCAAGGAGTCTCGGTGGAATCCAAATCGCACAAGGTCCTCTTGGGCCAGATACATTCGGCCGCGTTGGGCGTCTTCGACAAGATCGCGAAGGATGTTGGTCAACTGAAAAGCATGTCCGCAATCGACCGCCATGCGATGCTCGCTTGTCCCGGCCAATGGAACCCCCTTGGTCGACCAGATCGCCATGCAGCTTAACCCTACCGCACTTGCCACGCGGTACATGTAGGACTGGAGTTGGCCGTAATGCTCGATCGACTCGGGCCGGGAGTCTTGATCGACACCCAAGACGATCTGCTTCAAAAGTTCCTTGGGGATCGCAAAGCGTTCGACGGAATCTGCGAGTGCCAAACGGATCGCTTCGAGGGGTTCAAGCCGATTGGGCGATGGGTTTTGATCAAGTCCGTCAATCCACTCGAGCCAATCCTCAGCTTGCCATCTCTGGTCCGGAGCCCTCGGATCCGAATCGCCATCGGTCGCATCATCGGCTAGCCTTGAAAAAGCGTACAGGGCCGTCATCGCGCGTCGTCGATCCAACCTTAGGAAATCAAAGGCCCGGTAAAAGTTCGATCCGCTGGCCTGGGCGATTTGCTGGCATGCGGCGTAAGAGGCATCGAGTTGGATCATGCTCTGATTTTCGACCCACTGGACTTCGGCGTTCCTAAAACAGCACGGACGGCGAGCCGGATTTTCTGAAACTTGGTGACCTCCACAGGCTGGCTCCATACATCGAATCGGTTTCGAGCGATATTGTCGAGAATCTGCAGACCGCCTCCGACGAAGAGCCTTACACTCCGACGAAACCAACTCGGCCCCTGTTCGGCAAGCGGAGCACCTGCAGACAGGTGCGCGCGGGCCTGCTCGGTCCACTCCTGGAGCACCTTGGGCGCTCGATCGGATCCTTGTCCCCATTGGCTTTGCGTGATCCGTCCTCGGTCCAGTCGCTCCTTGGGTAGATAGAACCGCCCCCGGGTCGCATCGAGCGAGACGTCTTGGCAAAAGTTCGCAATTTGCAAACCTGTGCAAATAGAATCGGACCACTCGATTGCTTGAGGGGAGCTGGTCCTGGCGAGCCCTAGGATGATCCGGCCGACTGGGTTGGCTGAACGCGTGCAGTAATCGAGAAGTTGCTGGTCATCTTCGTAGCTCGTAACCGATTGGTCTTGAACAAACGCCGAGAGCAAATCGTCGAACGGTACGATGCTCAACGAATAAGTCTCCATGGTGTGATGCAACGCGACGAAGACAGGATGGAGCGACTCGCCTCTTGAAGCTTTCTGCAACTCGCCTCTCCACCACCCGAGTAACCTCATGGAGCGGACCGGATCGTCGAGCTCATCGGCAAGGTCGTCAGACCATCGGCAGTAGGCATAGATGGAGCAAAAATGAGGGCGGATTTCCAGAGGAAGCCAACCATGGGTCACCGAAAAATTCTCGTAGTGGCTTTTGGCTAATTTCTCGCAGTATTCGAACGCTTGGTCGAGCCCCCATCGAGGGGACTGGCTATCGGGTCCGCACCATGCAAGGTCGGTAAGCACCTGCGTGGATCCTGCTCGAACAGGTGCTTTCGGCAGTTTAGAAAGGGGCTGGCTGGTCAAGGATTCGCAGTTCGTAGGATCCGGAGATCATGCACGGGGATCACGCATGGGCGGTTTTTGTTCGGTTGATGGTTTTCGGGTGCCTTTCGCCTTCGCGGTGGCTTGCCCAAGGAGTATGATTTTAGCAGTTCAGTGCCGTTCCATGAACCTTAGAGCAAACCTATGAAGATTTTACTTGCGGCTCCCCGTGGATTTTGTGCGGGGGTCAACATGGCGGTCAAAAGCCTTGACCTTGCACTCAAGCATTTTGGCGCCCCGGTCTACGTTTTCCACGAAATCGTTCACAACCAGTATGTTGTCCGATCGTTCGAGTCCAAGGGTGCGGTTTTTGTGAACCATCTCGAAGAGATTCCCCCAAAATCCACGGTCCTTTTCTCTGCGCATGGTGTGTCACCCGAAATTCGCAAATTGGCCCAGCAACGCGACCTTCTGGCGATCGATGCGACTTGCCCACTGGTGACCAAAGTCCATTTGGAAGCGATCAAATTCGCCAAAGATCACTACACGATTGTCTTGATCGGCCACGAAGGGCACGACGAGGTGATCGGGACGATGGGTGAGGCTCCCGAGGCGATTGTGCTGGTCGAATCGACCCAGGATGTCGATCGACTCGAGTTTGAGCCAGGCACCAAACTGGCTTATCTGACCCAAACGACCCTCAGCGTCGACGATGCAAACCGAATCATCGAGCGACTCAAAACCAAGTTCCCCTGGATCGTCGGTCCGCCAAAAGAAGACATCTGCTATGCGACCCAAAACCGACAAGAAGCGGTCCGATTGATCGCACCCGATGCGACCAAGGTCATCGTGCTGGGCTCCCAAAACAGCAGCAACTCGCAACGACTTCGTGAATTGGCCGAAGAGCAAGGCCGAATCGCCTACCTTGTCGATGGGCCTGAGGACTTAGCTCTCGATTGGTTTGAGCCCTCCGATGTGGTGCTCGTCACGGCCGGGGCAAGCGCTCCAGAAGAAGTGATTTCCAAAACGCTCGACTGGCTTCAGAGCCACTTCCAAGCCGACCTCGAACTCAGAGAAGTTCGCAAGGAAGAGGTGCTCTTTCCGCTCCCAAGAGCCCTTCGCGTGCTCACTTAGCCAATCCGAAGCCCAACGATTAGAAGCGATGGCCGAACTTCGGGCCGTTGGGACAACTCGTCAGGATTTCCGGCCCCTTCTCGGTCATCAAAATGGTGTGCTCGAATTGCGCCGACAAACTCGCGTCGCGCGTGCGGACCGTCCAATTGTCGTTGGTATCGAGCTTGGTGAATCTTGCGCCAGCGTTGATCATCGGCTCTACCGTAAAACACATTCCCGGCAGCAAATAGTCCTGACGACTTTTGCGATCGGGGAAGTGTGGGACGTTGGGGTACTGGTGAAAGCGACGTCCTAAACCGTGTCCGACATACTCGCGAACCACGGTAAACCCATACTTGTCGGCTTCGGCCACGACGCATTCTCCGATGACGCTCACAGAGCACCCTGGCGTCAAGGCTTGGATCGCTCGGTGCATGGCGTCAAAGGCACACTGGGTGACCAATCGTCCCTGCTCCGACACGTTTCCGATCAAGAAAGTCTCGGATTGATCGCCATGCCAACCATCGACGATCGATGTGATATCGACATTGACGATATCGCCATCCTTGAGGATGTAATCGCAAGGGATCCCATGGCAGATCACATCGTTGACGCTTGTGCAACAGCTTTTGCTGTAGCCCAAGTACCCCAGGGTCGCCGGGGTATGCTTGTTGGAAAGTGTGTATTCGTGGACGAGCTGATCGATCCGTTCGGTCGAGATCCCCGCCTTGACGAAATCCCGAAGGTAGTCCATCAGTTGGGCGTTGAATCGGCCGGCTGCACGCATCTGCTGTCGTTGAACTTCCGAGAGTTGGAGTTTTCGAAAATTCTGAAGCATGTTCGAAGCACGTAGCTGCTTTCCGTCACCGAAGTCCCTTGCGGGCGTGAACAAGTCTGTACAATCCAACCGAAATCCCGACTAACCACAATTCCGTGTGAAATTTTAGCCAAACCCCGAGAAAATAAAAGCCGCTGAGCATGAGAGACTCCCCCGACTTTGTCGTCGAGAGCCTGAGCTGTCCAATCCAAGTGATTTACAGCGATGAGCATTTGGTCGCGGTGTTCAAGCCCGCCGGCCTGGTGGTCCATCGCGGGCCGAAAACCCTAGAGAGCGAACCGATCCTCTTGCAAACGCTCCGCGACCAATTGCAGCAGTTCCTCTACCCGGTCCATCGATTGGATCGCCCCACCGCAGGCTTGATTCTCCTGGCCAAGACCCCTCAGGTCGCCTCCCAACTCGGGGAGATGTTCATGGCCCAACAGATCCAGAAACACTACCAAGCTCTCGTACGCGGTTCGATGCCACAAGAGTGCCGGGTCGATCGACCATTGCTTCACCCCAAGCATTTCGAGGAACGCTTCACGTGTGCCCATCCAGAACAACCGGCGACGACCCATTTTCGGTGCCTAAAGCGGTTTGAGGTTCCCTGGCCGGCCTCGGGGTTCCCCACGGCACGTTTTTCGCTCTTGGAAATCCGCCCCGAGACGGGTCGTTGGCACCAGATCCGGCGGCACCTAAACCACCTTGGCCATCCGATCCTCGGTGACCATCGCCACGGGGACCACCGATGGAACCAGATGTTTTATCATCGGACCGGAATCTACCGCATGCTGCTGTCTGCCATGCGACTGGATTTCCGACACCCCAAGACCGACGAACCGATCTCCCTTTTGGTCCGGCGAGTCGAAGCCTTCGACCAAGCCTTGGAGTGCCTTGCACAAGAGAGCCTCTGACCGCCACCATACTTGCTTTCAGCCCGGAGGGCGACACTTCTCTGCAATTAGTGCGTGAGCCACCGGTTACCGGCGGCGAAGTCGCTTCGACGGTCCTGCCCCAAATTGGCTACTACCCTCCGAACCCGATTCGGGTAACCAATCGATCTCGCTTGCAAAGAGATTTTCGACCGTGGACGCCCAGTCGCTTCGATCCCCAACGCCCTCTGCTTCCCCCCCCGACTTCGAATTGAGCCAATTGATCACGGACAAAGCATCCAACGGAGAAATCGAACTGTCGTTGTCGACGTCACAAAAAATCTCACCTACGCCTTCGCCCTGTCGCGAACCGTGCTTATTGATCTGATCGATAATGCGCAAAGCGTCTAGCGGCGTGACCGATTGGTCGTCATCCACATCCCTAGGATTCGAACCGTTGTGCCAACCGATATTGATGCTTGAGGCTTCAAGCTCTTCATCCAGAATCTTCAAGGCCGGAACGCCGTCGCTAGGAACTGTGACAACCAGCATGCGTTTGGATGTCAACTGATGCAGCGAATGGGCAAACCCTGACTCAAATTGCAACGTGCGCGAGAGCTCATAGGTCGGTCCATTCCACTCCTGCAACTGGGGAACCTCCACGATGGTACGGAGCGTGATCCATCGACCCGCAAACCATAGGGAGTCGGTCACCTTGTTCGCTAAACCATAAAGGCTACGTTCAAGCCTCTGCGCATCGAAGACCGAGCCGGACCCGAGCAGCACCGATTGACCATCCCCGGAAATCCGGATTGGATGCTCCCAACCGAACACATCGTGATAAGGCGAATCCACCGGTGCTTGGAGCACCCCTGAGCTGCTGATGGTCTCGTAAATCAAATCATTGGGGCTGGTATCATCCCGAAAAAAATACATCCGACGGTTCGTGGGATTCCATACATACTCCTTGGAGTAATAGTTCCAGTCCCGCGAATGCTTGATATTCCCCTCAGTTGAAATCACGTAGTGCGTATACCATGCCCCGGCATCGTCGACGGCAAACAAGAACTCACCGGCCATCGATAAACCTGCCGGTAGCCCTGGAAGCTGAAAAAAGGGAACTTCTCTCGGACTTTCCTGCTTGAGATCGATTTTGTAAATCAGACCGGATGCGTAGACCACATACACGAGCTCCGTTTCCCGAGCGTAAGTGACATAGCTAGGGCTACCCAGAAGCGGGATGCTGGTGTCATAAGCGAGAGTTGTCGGATTCCAGCGAAAAAGGGACTGATAGTATTTGCTCAACAGCAGGACCTGTCCTTGGGTCGAGACCGTCGTCCAATCGGGCCAGTAGGTCAATCCCGTCGGGTCGATCGGATTGTTGGGGTCTGCTGGTTTGAAATCGGAAATGGGAACGATTTGCGTACGATACCCATTGCTTGCTGCGGAATCTTGAGAAAAGGCGATCACCGAGTCGCCAGTGACGAAGATTTTGATTGCCAACTCATCGAGGGTTACGCTTCCGGTCGGTAAAAACGCTCGCGAGTACGCAGTGACCTCGTCTCCGTTGAGGATAAAAGGTAGCTGTGCCTGAAAAAAATCGATGTCGTCTATAGGGCCCAAGCGGTTGGCATAGGTAAGGTCCGACGTGGCGTAGACGATACCGGCGTCATCGACGACTTTGGACTCGTCGGGAAAAACCCACGTGCGAGAAGCATCGGGATAATCACCATGATAAGGACCATCGCCTCGCGCGAAACCAAAGCGTCCATTATCGGCATAGGTTACGTAGGTAATGTCCGAGGGGGAGACCCCCAACGAGCGGCCATAAATCGTGTTTCGATTGGGAGCGATGGAAGATCCCGAAACGGCGAAAACATAGTTTTCGACCGAATCGATGAGCGTATTGTTGTTCTTGTTGATGCTGACGAACCGCGCGTAGAGATCGATACTGTAATTGAGAAACAGCAAGTTCCCATCGGAGTGAATCGCCGAGATCGACGAGGGGAGATTGATCAAGTGCGTGCGGCTGGTCCCAGAGTTGTTGTAGCGGTAAGCCGTTTGTCCAAAGGCAGCGTAGATACCGTTGGCATCGACGTGAGCAGTTTGCGGCCCTGTGGTCGCATTCTGCAGAGTGATCGGTGCGAGCCACGTCGATTCAGCGATGTC
Source organism: Planctomycetota bacterium (assembly GCA_003671195.1). GTDB lineage: Bacteria > Planctomycetota > Planctomycetia > Pirellulales > Pirellulaceae > JBKCUI01. Next base: position 3,082 of record QWPJ01000154.1, on the reverse strand, counting down.
GTATCTTGCGACGACCGGAGAGCTAGAGTCGAAAAAATATCCCACGTCGTTAAATTCGACGATCGATGTGGCCAGGACTCGACGATCTTCGAGTTTTTCCAATGCGGGTTTGTACGACGTGGGCTTTTTCATGGCAAATCACTCTGGGAAATGGATCACGGGCTGCGATCGACGGTCGAGAACAAGAGTCTTGGACACCAAGTATAACTAACACGCCCCGGATCGATAAAGTGCTTGATGCCCCGCTTCCGTGCATTTGCCGTGTTCGGTGCTTCCCTGCCACCCTGATTTCTTGGTTCCCTGTTTTGCTACTTCCGTGTATTCAGTGTTTTCCGAGGTTCCTGTTCGTTGCATGAAGCATATAGTTGCATGAAGCATATATCGGGAACGTCATCGCAGTTGCAGGCCGACCCAAAAGCCATAGGCGACTTCATGGTTTTGGCCAGGATCACCATACTTATGAATGTATTCACGATGCACTTCAAAAAGGTCGGTCCGTACCGTTCAGTGCGAGTCGATATCGCTTATCGGGCTCTTGGTATTGAGCGAGAAACATATCCCGTTTTACTTAACCACAGAACACACCGAACACACGGAAATAAATCCTTCCGCCGTTATGTCGTCTTTCCGTGTGTTCGGTGTGTTCCGTGGTTCCCCGGTCTTCGGTGATAAGAACGAATACTTGGTCGCCGCTCCGCAGTATCGAGCTACCGCCGGCGTAGCGAAGGTGATGGTAAAACAAAGGGGTGCCTGGTAGAAACCAGACACCCCTACGCGTCAGGCGGAACTCGTCGTTCGTCTTGTGACACTTTGAACCAGGGGCTTGCTTGCCCGCTAAAAGCCTACGGTCAAATGCCAAGCGAAGCAACCAACGCAGGACTTCCAACCTGCGATTGACCTCAAGGAGTATCTGCGATTTTCTCTCGCTGTACGTCGCCTCGACGATCAGTTCCAATATGGTAACCACTCCATCGGCCAATCGCTGTCCGAATACGAACTGCTGGTTTTTGGGAAAGTTGTCTACGTGGCCCAGCACCCATTTGGTGAAATCGTACCATTTCACGAGTACTACCGGTGGGTCGCTACGACGTGTCATTGCTTTCCGATGTCAAAAGTCCAGCGATTCAAATATCCAACCAAATCCCATGCATGACGACGCGCAGTCTCCTGGTCTCTCCCTCGTTAAAAAAATCGCGCGCGTCGCCCATGGGCGACGCGCCAAAAAGAAAAAAAGGGTAAAAGAGCCAAAGGAAAAAGGGTTACTTCTTCAGACGCCGCTTAGCCATAAGCCCGCCTATACCAAACAATGTCCCTATCACCATCATACTCGGCTCAGGCACTGCAGGTGGGGCGGATGAAGACAGACTTGCGACACGAAAACCGAAGCCGTTGTCCTCGAAGCTAGGGCTGGCGTAGCTGCCGCGAGTCGACGACGACAGGCCGCCGGAGTTGTTGCTCCAGTCACCGCCGCGGAACCCCCGAGTAACACTACTACTACTATTAAGTAGGTCACCTGAACTCTCTTCCCATTCCCAGACATTGCCACCAAGGCCCATCACGCCATAAGGACTCAAGCCACCGGCATCGTTCACATTCGCTGGGCCTTGTCCGAACGACTGTAAGTAAACGGCCGTGCCTGTGGTCGTCCCGCTTACGACCGCCGTCGGTTCCGTGTCGCTGCCGTTGGTGAAGTTGTAGTAGTTGCTGTCATTGGGATTGTAATACGCAGCCTTGTACCACTCGTTGTAACTCGGCAAAACGTACTTCGCCAAACTGTTGCGGTACTTGTTATTCACATCGTACCCGGCATCGCCAGAGGTCCACACTGCGATGTTGTCATTGACGCCACCGGCGGTGAATTTATAGGCCGCTTGGTTCCCAGTGCTGGTATTGAGCCAGTTGACGAACCGGGCCGCTTCGTTCCAAGAAACACTTGTGGCGGGTTTGGCCGAGCCACGGTTGTCCTTGGTGATCACTAAGTTGTTCGCCGTGCCAAAGTTCGCGTTGTACTTCTCGATCATGTCCTCGCTGACTTCGAACTTACCAATCCCATACTCGTAACCCACGCTCCCTGCAGGACTCGGATAGCCGGTAGTATCGGCAGCATTATTTGGGTTGCCGATCGTCACAAACTCCATGTCGAACGTGTTGCCAGCACCAGAGCCGAACAAAACGACCGCCGCGTGGCTCGGGGCGGCCATGCTGGCCACCGTTGCCAACGCACCTGCTGCAACACTCAAAACACTCAAGCGCGACCAACGCCCGTGAAACAAATGAAAACATCTCATCAAAAGATCGCTCCAAAGAAAGAAACCACGGAAAGGGACAGATGATGTTACCCCCCCCCCGCACGGACAATGCCCGGGAATCGGCAGAACCCGAATAATCGTCAAAATAGTTAGGTTTTTTCTTTTTCGGAAGCTCAGCAACGAAAGGCAGGTCAAAGCCCGTAATCCTACCGCCACTGAGGCGGCGTGATTCATCACAGGCATTGTTCGAATCCTACCGCCTCCACCGGCGTGGATCGGTACCAGACTGCAACAGGCAAATCCCCAGTGATTTAGCGACCCTGCGCGACTCGAAAAACGACTCGATTTGGGGTGCGCGACGCGAAATGCAACGCCGCAGGCGCTATGCACCGAGTTGCATGGGCGCTACAGACAGCCAAAGGAACTGGCCAGAAATGCGAAAAACCCTGGGAAAACCAGGGTTTTGCAGCGGAGAGGACAGGAACCGAACTTTTCCCCATTTTTCCTTTATTTTTTGCAGCCGGACGGAAAGACCTCCTTCCTAGCGACTCTGCCGACCCAGCCTCAAATGAGCCACTGCGGATCTCGCTCGGGATCGTAACTGAAAACGGAGCCGGAGTTGATCGCGTTTCGAAGGTGCTTGCCGAGCCGATCATGCTCTTGTGCAATTGCTTCGATTGCTCTGGCGACCGCATTCGAGACGTTTTTGCGAACCCGCTCTGGATCTGAGTTCTCTCGTTTCCTTCCGCCAAGACCGGTTGCTTTTTCGATCTCAGCTGAGAACGTTTCCTTTTGTGTCTCCAGTTCTGCCATGCGCGCGTGATCGTGGTTTC
>QWPJ01000011.1 GCA_003671195.1 Planctomycetota bacterium | reverse complement strand
TATTTCCACGAAGCCCATTCGCAGATCACGGTCGATCGTCATACGACGCAGACGGTACTTCGGGACAACTGCAGGGAGATCGTCAAGTTACCGACCGCGCGTGGGTTGGATCCCGCAGCGCTCAACGCTCCGCTTTTTGTAGCCGAGCGCGAGTTGGTCAATGGGGCGGTCGATTCGATGTACTTGGACCAGCTACTGACGGAGAAGGATGTAGCGATTGCGGATAAATGGATTGTCGATCGGGTTTCGGCCGCAAGGCTTTTGCATCTCGATGCGATTCTCGAAGGGGATCTGATCGTATGTTTGATCGATACCGATGAGGAAAAAGCCCACCTGGAGATCACAGGAAAACTCCAAGCCACCGCGCACGATGTGGCTAGCGAGCTGGAGGTACGGGGCAAGGCACTCATGGACCGCAAGGGTGGCTATGTCTCGTGGCTGGCGCTACAAATCGATGAGACACGCGAGATTGGAGAAGCCGAGCCGGGTTTCAAAGTCACAGCTCAGATCCGAGTCCTACGAGCTCCGATCCAAGCCATGAGCTCGGGCAAATCACTCGCTGAGGTTTGGAAAGAGGTCCCCAATGCGTCGAGTGCCGAGCTGCTTCAGTTCCAATCCGACTTGGGCTTTTATCGTTTCCTTGCCGATCGCCGATGGTCGACCTATCGCGACAACGGCGAGGAAGCCACCTTGCGATACATCGTCAACAATCGCCGGATCGCTCAATGCAACGTCACCAACCTTGTCGACTTCCAAGCCGGCGAGCAGTTGACCCTCGAGGCATTCCAAGCCGACATGGAACGATTGGCCTCTCGTACAGGCCGGGATGTTCTCGAAGCTACCGAGCGATTGACTAGCAGCAAGCATCGAATGATGCGAATCACCATGTCCGGAAGCACCGAGGGAATCGCGTTGCGTTGGGTACACTACCACATTTCCAACGATTCGGGCCGACGGCTCTCGTTGGTCTTTACGACCGACGAGTCCTCCCTCGAACTCTTTGGCGAGCAAGACTCCCAGATTGTCGATACGCTCGAGCTGCTCGAATGGCCCACGAAACTCGATCGCGATTCCCTCGAATCGGCCGCAAGCGAATCTCTTGAAAAGCAATCTGCGGCGAGCGAATCGGCATCCAACCAGAATTCGATCAAAAAGTAATCCGATCGGCAGAATCCCAAAGAGAGCCTGAATTCGCGAATCCATACGCTCTTGTGACGGCTCTGTTATCTAGGCGGAAATAGCGAAGAACCAGAATTGGATCCTGTTTGGTTCCCCGATCTGTCTATAATCCCAGTCGTACGGGCTCGAGGCCTACCGGTGGACACCGAAGCCGTACTCCCCGGAAGTTGAATATGATCCGTTATTTTTCTACAGGCAGATTTGCTGCGCTGATCGTTGGATTGCTGCTGCTTTCCTCCGCAATCGGTGTCTTCGATCCATGGATAACCTCGGATCCTTCTTTGGTCGCTGCCACGGTGCTCGAAGAGGTCGAAACGGACGCCGAAGAGTTTCGGCACGACGAGTTCCGCGAAACGGTTTTCTATGAGGCAAGCCAAGTTTGGCAGCCCATCTCGTTTTGGACTTTGCAGCTATCGGACCGGCCAAGGCTCGGGGTCGATGATGCGTTCCTCAGACCCCAATTGCAACGTCCTCCACCGGCGTAAGTAGACCACGGCATGTATCGCGTGTGCGAGAGCGCCCACTGGGCCATCGCAGGTCTAACTTTTCATAAGCAATTGGAATTCAAACGTGTCTGTTAGCAATGTCGAGACGCCGCGCGGGAACGCTGCGGGATTTGTTCGCTATTTCAAAGAGGACCTGATCTCAGGCCTTATGGTTTTTATCATCGCTTTGCCCCTGTGCTTGGCGATCTCGCTTGCCAGTGGCTATCCAGCCATGGCAGGCATCATGACTGCCGTCATCGGCAGTATCTTGACGACCTTCATCAGCAATTCCGAGTTGACGATCAAAGGGCCCGCTGCGGGCTTGATCGTGATCGTCTTGGGTTGCATCAAGGACTTCGGTGGAAACGGTTTTTCCGATGGCCAAGGCCCCGGTGACTTCGATGCCTACCGAGCCTGCTTGGCCGTCGGGGTGGCCGCTGCGGTCCTGCAGATCCTCTTTGGGCTATTTCGAGCCGGGATTCTCAGCGAGTTCTTCCCCAAGTCTGCCATACACGGCATGCTTTCGGCCATCGGTCTGATCATCATCGCCAAGCAGATTCCCAATGCGTTGGGGGTTTCGACCGACAAGCAAGAGCCATTGGAACTGCTTGCCGAGATTCCGCATATGATCTCCGAGGCCAACCCTGCGATCGCATCGATCGGCCTTTTGAGCCTCGGTTTGCTGGCCCTATGGCCCACGATCAAGAAGAAGCTCCGAGCCATCTCGGCGATCCCTCCCCAATTGATCGTCTTGGTCGTAGCGGTTCTGATCGGGTTGTATTTGAATCTGCTCGAGAACCACCAGTACAAGCTCTTCGGGCACGAATACAAATTGGGGGACCAATATCTAGTTCCGCTCCCTTCGAAAATGTTTGGCATTGTCGATCAAATTACCCTACCGGATTTCGGTGTCCTCAAGCAATGGGTCGCTTGGAAATGGATTGGGATGTTCTTCATCATCGGTAGTCTTGAGTCGATCCTCAGCGCCAAAGCGATCGACTCGATCGACCCGTGGAAGCGCAAGACCGACATGAACCGTGACGTGTTGGCTGTAGGCTGCGCAAACCTCTGCGCTTCGATGTTCGGTGGCTTGCCGATGATCTCAGAGATCGTCCGAAGCAAAGCCAATATCGACAACGGGGCTCGGACCCGATTTGCCAACATGTGGCACGGTGTATTTCTGTTGGTCTGCGTTGCAATACTCCCGGCCACCCTCCACTTGATTCCCAAGTCGGCTTTGGCAGCGATGCTGATCTACACCGGATTTCGGCTCGCCCACCCCAGCGAGTTCTCCCACATGTACCAAGTCGGACGCGAGCAATTCGTCATCTTCGTTACGACCCTGATCGTGACGCTAGCTACCGACCTTTTGGTCGGAGTGGCCGCAGGGATTGGACTCAAGTTCCTGATTCACCTGATCAACGGCGTTCCGATCAAATCTTTTTTCAAAGCCTATCTGGACATCGAGGAGGTCTCGCCCGATACGGTCAAGATCCGGGCGAGCGAGTCGGCCGTCTTCAGCAACTGGATCCCTTTCAAACGCCAAATCGAGCACATCGGATTGGTCCAACGCAAGAACCTGATCATCGATGTATCGGACGCCAAACTGATCGACCATACGGTGATGGAGAAACTCCACGAAACGCAATCCGAGTTTACAGCCGAAGGCTTGAAACTAGAAATTGTGGGGCTCGAACAGCATCGAGCCCTGAGCGATCATGCCGAGGCTGCCCGAAAGCGAGGCTTGGCTCGGTTGCGACGCATCACGATCGTGGCCGAACCGGACTGCGAAGATCTCTTGCAACGCGAGTGTTTAGCCCGTGGAGCCAGCGGATTTACCGTAACCCCCTCGCGAGGCGTCGGTCGGCACAATGTCCACGAAGGGACTTGGGAGACGACCAATGGCATCCGATTGGAAACCATCGTCCCGTTCCAGGTCAGCGAGGGACTCCTGAAGTACCTTCGTGAGGAAGTGATGACCAAGTACCATGCGACCGTTTCGATCGAGACGATCGAAGTGCTCTTGCCGGACCAATTCACCCAACCGCAGGTCGGTGCAAGTCCCTCAAAGCATCATGATTGAAAGCATCATCGGTTCGCGCATCCGCATCGGATTTCCTCGTACTCAGTGAAACGGTACTCGTACTCAGTGAAACGGTACTCGTACTCGATGGCTGTTTGAACTGCGGCGATGCCGATCGTTGATCGAAGCCGTTTGCGGGAACTTACAGACCAATGAGCCGAATTACTATCCTAGCGCGTTTCGAGTACGAGTACGAGTGCCGTCCGCCGCGGCGGACTGAGTACGAGTACGAGAAGAGAACGAACCAAGTGGTGCACCGAAGTCGCTGTCGACATCGGTGAGCACGGTGGTTACTTGCATCATGGTTTGACATATTCCTGAAGCGTCGCGTCCTTTCTGGGTACCGGACGCATCTGGTACCCAGCCGGGGTGACGACCTCGACGGGCGGTTCGATCATCGGCTGGATGCTCTCGGGTTCAAACTGGCCCGGTTCAAACTGGCCCGGCTCAAACGGGGCCCGTTCTCGCAAGTCGGGTTGACCGAATTGCGGCTCGCAAGGAGGGCAATAAGTCCCCTGCCCATCGAACCCGTAGATCTCCGAGGTGATCGGACCCGGATCGACCCAGATGTTCTCGGCATCGACGCGGATCGTTCCGAGATCTTGATCGAGGTTTCGTCGCTGGGCTTCGTAGAAGACCCATACACCTAGAAAGGTATTCTGGGCGTTGAGCAAATCCTGCAACGCCGAGATGCTATCCCGAGCGGCCGTCGGCCCAGAGGCTTGATTCAAACTCTCTCGGATCTGACGCAGATCCTCATTGATCGTGATCTGTTGGGCCGCGATCCGAACCGCATAGCGCTGCAATTCAAAGTTGTATTGATTGTAGCGAATATTGCGAAGTTGCGACCTCAGGGTTTGCCAGATGCCGTCTTCGAATCGGTAGTAGTTCCGTTTGGCTTGCTGCCACTCGATAAGTACCTGACGGTACTGGTTGCGTTCGTTCATACGGGTCAGGGCCGTGTCCCATTGGAAGCCGGCTCGCAAGCGACCTGTTCGTCCACGCAACGACAACGGGTTGTCGTTGATGTTCTGCATATCGCCGCTGAAGACCACGTCCAAGGAACTCTCGAGGTTGTCGGCCACGACCTCGATCGATCGCCATGAGTCCACCAATTGCGCGCGAGCGTTCATCCAGTCCAATCGCTGCTGTCGGGCGATCTGGACCGCCTCTTCGGGCTGCAAATCGACCTCGGGCAAATTCACGCTTTCGACCCTCGCCCGGGCTTGGAGGACCTGAAGTGCGAGCACATCCTCGGCGAACTCGGCCAATAGAGACTGGCTTGGCAGAATCACTTCATCGCGAAGGCTCTTGAACTGCTCTTTGCCACCAGGACCAGTGCTCGCCAACGATTTCTTGGCATCGTCCTGAAGCTTCTCGATCCGTTTGGCCCGATTCAAAAAGCGTTGCTCTAGGGTATCTACATCCTTGCTCAACTTCTCGGTCAGCGTTTCCAGTTCGGTCGAGTCGATCAAGGCCGCATCGAGGGTTTCGATAGGGAGCAGGTTGCAGATCATCGAGCGTTCCTCCTCGTAGATCTTGCGCAATCGCTTGAGCTCCCCGATACGTTGCGGTAAGACCTGCTTGAGCTTGTCGATGTCCTGGCGGACGAGCGGAAAGTCTTTCGATAGAAGTGTCTTTCGGACATCCTCAAGCGTTTGCGCCTGGCGATCGATCCTCTCGATGGCTTGGGTCGTCTCGCTTCCCTTGGTCAGCGACCGCTCCTTTTTGCCGGTGGCAGGATCGGTTTCCACGGGACTTTGCTCGAGCAGTTTGGTGTTGTCGTTTCCGATTTCGTCTCGAAGATCCGCGACCTTGTTGCGACGCTCTTTGAGCTCACCACTGATCAGGTTGAATTGATCGAGTATCGGATCCTTGACCTCGATGCACACGTAAGGAGGTAGTCCGAGAGTGTTCTTGAAGTTATCGAGAGTTTGCTCATAGCTGAACTTCTGCTGCAACAGACTCGCCTGCGCCGAGATCAACGCTTGACGCGCTTGGGCCACCTGAAGCTGTTGGCTGGGAATCGTGTCTTGGGTCGGCGGGATGATCGTCAACTGCTCGCGCAGTGTGTCTTCAAAGCGAGCCAAATTGTCGCGAAGCCGAGCGACGTTTTCCTCGGCGTTGCGGATCTGCAACTGGTTTTGAACCAGACCCAAAAAGCCGCCGACCTGCGGGACCGCACCCCCGCCACCAAAGCCCGCTCCACCAGCATTGTTTTGGACGTTCCCAACGGTTCCAAACCCACCCCCAAGGCCAGTAAAACCTTGCAAACCCGCTCCACCGAACAATCCCCCTCGACGCGTCGGACCAGCCTCTGCCTGCCGTCCTACCGTCACCGTGGTATAAAACCCCGTGCGATACCGTTCAAAGGCCCGAACATTATAAAGCAACGTGCGCTCTGCAAGCGTCAATCGCTCCATGACCACATCCCGACCCGCACCCCGAAGAAGGGGTTGGACGAAACTGAAATCGATCAACGAGTTGGCCGCCTGAGAGTCAGGACCCGACAATTGCCAAGTCAACGTGTTGGCAAAGCCCACGATCAAATCGGCTCCTGTCGTGAACTGACGACGCAGAGCCAGACCACGCGGGCCGCGTGAAAAGGCACTGTTGGAAAACGTCGAACTCGAATTGCCGCCAGCTCCCCGACGCAAAGCTCCATCGGCCGTATAAATAGAACCGTATCCGGCAAACAACTGATTGCTCAAAAGGAAACGCTCGGTGCTCACATCCAAAGCCGACAGATACAGCGTCTCAATCTCCCCTTGATAATTCGTATTGTGCAACGTGGCAACACGCACGGCCGTATCGGCATCGAGCACCAAAACACCGCGCTCATCGAGTGGCAAATACTGCCACCACACCGGATTCTCCGACGTGTTGGTCCGACCGTTGACATCCCACAACGGATAATGCTTCTTACCATTGACCAAACGCATGTACTGATGCGCCACTCCGTCGTCCTCGGGCATCGGGGGACGGTCGGGGTTGAACGGATCGAACATCCGTGAAGCACGATCTACCTGGATATCCGGTATCGAGGGCATTGACGAGTCACAGACCTTCTCCTCGATGAGATTCCTTACCTCCTCGTCCGCCTTGGTCCGATAATGGGCCCGATTGCAACCGGTCATCGCCACTGGAATCCATGAAACCACCATGGCCGAAATGCAAGCATTTCGTATCAGGGATTTGAGCCGGTTTCGGTTTCGTTGTACGCCGTCCATGAGGTACCTGTCGGTTCGAGGAAAATACTTATTGGTCAATCGACTCGCCCAAGGTGTATCGATAAGGCGGACTGTTTGGATTTGGTAAGATTTTCCGGATGCGCAGCTTTTTACGGATCGCGGAAACACCGCGGTCGCTGGGATTACCGTATCGATAGAAGCCAGCTTGACGCGGAGATTGCGCATTTTGTACAAAGCCCGCATTATGAAACTCGCGGTGATGCTTCCAAATTGGGTCGGGGATGCTTGCATGGCTACCCCCGCCCTGCGCGCTTTGCGCACTGAGCTTCCTGAACCGACGCAAATCTGCTGGGTGGCTCGACCCGGTCCCCTGGCGGTCCTCGAAGGACTCCCTTGGGCTGACACAACCCTTTGCTACAAGCCCCGCACCAAGACCTCCTCGGCAAGCGGCTCGGCAAGCGCCTCTGGGGTACCTTTGGTTTTGAATCGGCGAGGGTTGGTCCGAGCCCTGCGCAAAGAACGCTTCGATGCGATTCTCTACCTGACGAACAGTCTCTCGACGGCCTTGATAGGCGCTCTGGCAGGCATTCGCCGCCGCATCGGATACGCACGCGACTATCGCTCGTGGCTATTGAGCGATCGGATCTCGGTCCGCAGCGGCTCTGCCGATGCGCGCAAGGATCCTTGCATCGACAACTACCTGCGACTGGTACGATCCATCGGCTGCCGGGGGGTCGATCGCCGCACGGAGCTTGGCCTTTTGCCTCGCGACGAGGCGATTGCGAATCGATGTTTGGAATCGATTGGTCTTTCGAGCCAGCGACCGTTGCTCTTGATCAATACCGGGGCTGCCACGGCCCCGACGAAGCGTTGGCCGATCGAGCAAGCCGCGGCGGCTGCCGTGGCCCTTGCCGACGAGTTGGACCTTTCGGTCGTCGTGCATTGCGGGCCGGCTGAGCGTCAGAATGCCAACGCGATCGAGGCCTTGTGCGATCACCCTCGGGTCAAGAGCATGGGCCGATTCGACGAGCTTCCCTTGGGCTTGAGCAAAGCGCTCATCGCTCGATCACGATTGGTCGTTTCGACCGATTCGGGGCCAAGGCATATCGCCGTAGCGATGAACAAACCGGTCGTCTCGTTGTTCGGATCGATCGATCCGGGGCTCACACGCAGCTACAACATTCCCGAGACAATTCTGACAATGGGCTTGGCCTGCCAGCCCTGCGGCTCTTACGATTGCCATTTGCGACATGCCAATTGCATGAACCAACTCGATGCGGCTCGCGTCGTGCTTGCTGCCAAGCATGCCTACCGAGGCTCCCTGGCAGCGTCCCCTCCTTTGGTCCAACTTCGCTGAACCGATTCACCTATCAGGAACGCAATGATGATTCGTCGATCCTTTGCTTTCGGATCCGTACTAGCCATCGGGCTATCGCTCGGCTGGTTTTTTCACGCCCGCTTCGATGCGACCTCGGCTATAGCTGCACCTCAAAATCCTGCCGTTCAACCCGCCCCTACGACGCAGTTCCCTCAGCCCCTGGCGACCCCGCATGCGGTCCAAATGGCCGATGGGTTTATCGCCAGTACGCCTGAGGAAGCCATTCATGTGAATGTCTACGAAGCGGTCAATCGCTCGGTGGTCAATATTTCGACACGAAGCGTCCGGCCCGAGGCCTTTTTGCTCGTCGCCGAAATCGAGGGCAATGGGAGCGGATCGATCATCGATCAGCAAGGCCATATCCTGACGAACTTTCACGTCATCGAGGGAGCTAGGAACATCAACGTCACGTTGTTCAACGGCGAATCCTTCGCCGCCGAGCTTATCGGCCAAGACCCCGATAACGACATCGCCGTTTTGCGCATCGCGGCACCGGCCGAGATGCTCTTGCCGATCCGATGGGGCGAATCGAGCCAATTGCGAGTCGGCCAGCACATCATCGCCATCGGCAATCCATTCGGATTCGAAAGGACGATGAGCACCGGCATCATTTCGAGCCTGAACCGACAGATCACCTCGAGGACCCGCCGTACGATCCGATCCGTCATCCAAATCGACGCGGCGCTGAATCAAGGCAACTCCGGGGGACCCTTGCTCAATGCTCGCGGTGAACTCATCGGTATGAACACCGCCATCGCAACCCGCAGCGGCGACAACGCCGGCATCGGATTTGCCATCCCGGTCAATACCATGAGCCGAGTCGTTCCCCAATTGATCAGCACCGGTCGCGTCGCCCGACCGACGATCGGTATCCTTCAAGTCTTCGAGACCGAGAACGGATTGCTGGTCGTCAACATGACCCCAGGTGGACCCGCCGAAAAATCAGGCCTCCTGGGCTCGAGCATCCAACGACGCAAAACCCGATCGGTCTTGGGCATGATCGAACAAGAAACCGTCGACCACAGCCAAGCCGATTTGATCATCGCCATCGACGAAACCAAAGTGAAACAAGCCGACGATCTACTCAGCGTCATCGAAACCAAGCGAGCAGGCGAAGTCGTCCGGCTGACAATCCTACGAGCCGGCAAGGCTCTTTCTATACCCGTGACATTAGGATCCGGCGAATGATTCCCTGGGACAGAGTGCAAGCGGCCGAGGCGATCATCTTCGATTGCGATGGGACTCTGGTCGATTCAATGCCGATCCACTTTCTGGCTTGGAATCGAACCATGAAAGAGATCGGGATCGAATTCCCCGAAGACCGATTCTATGCCATGGGCGGGATTCCTACCCATCGTATCATCGAGATGCTCGCCCATGAACAGCAGATACTCGTCGACGCGCACGCGACGGCCAAACGGAAAGAAGAAGCGTTTTTCGAGCTCATGCACCTGCTCGAACCGATCCACATCATCATCGAGGTCGCTCAAAAAGTGCGAGGTCTCAAACCCATCGCCGTGGCAAGTGGCGGAAGCCGATTTGGAATCGAAAAGCAACTGCGCCATGTCGGCATTCTCGACTGGTTCGATACCATCGTTTGCGCCGAGGACACCGTCAAGCACAAACCCGACCCGGATGTCTTTCTAGAAAGCGCCCGGCGATTGGGGGTCGCGCCGGAGAAATGCCTAGTCTTCGAAGACGCCGAACTTGGGATCCAAGCGGCCAAAGGGGCTCGGATGGATTGGCTCGATGTGAGAGACTACTTCGAATCCAAGCGCATTGCCCTGGATTAGCCCGTGCCGTTCCACCTCACTTGGTCTCCACCGATGCCGGCAATCCAATGATTCGATACCGATGGCTTTGGTTCGCAATCGCTTCGCTGATGCTGGCCGTCGCTTGGCCTATCTCCGAGCGACTACCGCTCGATCGCTCCTTGGAACGGATGTTCCCCGCAGACGATCCCAATCGGCTCGAGTTTGAGCGGATCGAAGAACGCTTCGGGGTCTCCCAGTTCCTGGTCTTCGCGTACCGAGATCCAGAGCTATGGTCGAGCGATGGTTCGGGGATCGATCGGGCCATGCAGTGGCGTAAAAAAATCGAAGGGATCCCTGGGGTCTCCTACGCGCTGGACCTTTCGCGGGTCGACGAGATGCTCACGACGCTGCGCGGGCCGGCTGGATTTCTTGGTGCCCTCACCGGAGCGCAGTCCAAGCGCCCGTTGGTCGACTCGAACAACACCCTTGCCTCAAGGTACCGAGAGTTGTTTACCGGCCAAACTCATGCAGCCCAGAGCGACCTTGTCGCTATCGGCGTGCAGCTTGCGCCCTTGGATGCTCCCAACGACGATTCGTCAACACCCCTTCTAGCACTGCGTCAATTGGCTCAAAGTGCCCCGGGCGGGTTGCTCGTCGGGCATGTCGCGATGGTCGACGAAGGCTTCCGTGAGATCGAACGCGATGGGAACCGCTTGGGGATCTACTCGACGGTCAGTCTGTCATTGCTCATGCTCGTGGGCTTTCGTTCGATCCGCTGGGCTTTGATCGTCGTGGTCGTCGTCCAATGGTCGCTGGTATTGACCCGTGCTGTCCTGGTCTTGCTCAACTGGGAACTGACCATGGTCTCCTCGATGCTCTCCTCGATCGTCATGGTCGTCGGCGTGGCGACCGCACTGCATTGGATGTTCGGCTACCAAAAAGAATATGCATCGAATGCCCATGTGAGCGATCCGTCGCTTCGCGCTCGAATCGCTCTGGAGGCATCGATGACTCGATTATGGCAGCCGATCGTTTGGGCCGTAGTGACCGACGCGATCGGGTTTGCTTCGCTGGCCCTCTCGCGCGTCGGTCCGGTCCAAGACTACGGCAGCATGATGGCCATCGCATGTGGGATCGTCCTGCTGGGGATTTTTGCCCTGGTCCCCACCCTGGCGTTGCTGCCCCTAGGTCGGTTGGGATCCGGTGGGATGGGATCCGCCGGGCTGGGTTTAGGCAAGGATTCCAGTTATGCGCTCGGCACGGTGCCTGGCGAAGCGGGCATCCAGTTGGCCTTGCGCCAAATCCTTGGCACCGTGACGCGCCATCGGTTCTTGGTGATCGCTGCGGCGGCTTTGCTTCTGCTCTTTGGATCCCTGGGTTCGAGTCGTTTGAAGGTCGAAACCGATTTTTTAAAGAACTTCCAAAGCAACTCGCCGATCGCCCAAGCGTACCGCGCCGTGGAGACCGAGTTGGGTGGGGCTGGGGTCTGGGATGTGATGATCCCAGCACCGATGCCGATGACCGAGGAATACTTCGACCGAGTCCTGGCCTTAGAAAAAGAACTCCTAGCGATCGAAGTAGCGTCCCAGGAGCCTGGAGCCGAGCCACTGAAACTCACGAGCGCACTGAGTTTGGCCGATACCGATCGCGTCGCGAGAACCGCGGCGGTCTTGAGGATGATACCGATCGAAGCTCGATTGCTCGGGATGCAGCAATCGATGGGTAGTTTCTTCGGGACTTTGTTGAGCCCCCCGCAGCGAGGGTCGATCGACGGCGATCGTCCGCGTGCACTGCGATTGATGCTCCGTTCACGCGAGCGAAGTGAGTCGGAACAGAAGACCGAATTGATCGCAAGGGTAAGGCAGGTGGTCCAAAAGCACCGCGAGGGACTGGGCTCTGTGCGCACCGAGGACACGGCGGTTGCAGGCTATTACGTACTCTTGACCAAACTCGTCGAGCATGTCGTGGCCGACCAGTGGAAATCGTTTCTCGCCGCAGCACTTGGGATCGGAATCGCCATGACGATCGCTTTGAGGTCAGTCAAGTTCGCGCTCGTGGCCTTGGTACCAGCCGTCCTGCCGAGTTTAGTAGTCTTAGGGATCCTCGGAACCCTCGGGGTCCGAATGAACCTCGGGGCTGCGATGATCGCCGCCGTGTCGATGGGCCTAGGGGTCGACTCCTCGTTGCACTATCTGTTCCGTTATCGGCAGGAACGCGCCGCGGGCAGCAGTCTCGAACAAGCCTTGGCCAGCTCACAAAGCGAGACAGGGATGGCCGTCCTGATGGCGACGATGGCCCTAGTGATCGGATTCGGATCGATGGCAGTAAGCGACTTCCTGCCGACGGTGGCGTTCGGAAGCCTCGCGGCCTGGACCATGCTCGGCGGGCTGCTAGGGAACTTGTGCCTCCTGCCAGCCCTGGTCACCTGGCTCGACACCAAGCCTAGCTGAGCCCAGGGCTTATTCGTTCGATGCCGTGCAGTCGATACCGTGTACTCGGTACCTCGCGAACTTCAGCGCAGTTTTGGTTCGGTTTGCGAGAAGGTCTTCCAGTGCTCGTCGCCGGTTGGAAGATCCCATCGATTTCGATGCAGGACCACCCGATACATAAAGTGCAAGGATTGACCCGGCGCGAGGGTATATCCACCGGCCTCATAAGGGGCTTGGAGTTCCCCCGACTTGGTCTTGGTCCGCCCCCCCATGAAGTCCTTGATACCGAAGGCGTTGTGCGCGAAGAGTCCATAGGTCCGAACGTGCCATAAGCCCTCGGCATGGAAGCTTTTGGGGTGTACCAAGATCGCGATGCCGTAAAGGTTCTCCCCACCGGTTGGGACTGGACCCGAGTAATCGACCCAACGGGCTGACTTGCCCCACGCATCACCTTGCTTGTCCCCGACGCTATTGAGGATCTCTCCGCGAGGTTTATCACCGCGCATGGTCTCGGGGACTCGGATCGCAAACATCCCCTCTTTGGTATCTCCAAAATGGATGGATGCTGCCGGATCGGCTCCCTTCCAAAGGTACTCGCAATCGATCATGGTCCGATCCGCATCCCCACTGACGCTATAGCGGCAGGTTTCGAGAATCACCGGACTGCCCTCAGATGGTTTTTGCCACTGGTGCTCGGCGACCCAACTGACCTGACTCCCTTCTGAATCGCAGGACAAGACCTTGACATGCGCTACGATTCCCTTGTCCTTGCCCTCGGCCCACCAATCCCCTCGGTCGACTTCCCCAAACGTCATCCACAAACCTCGGTGGTGGGGGTGGTCGTGGGCCTCGTCCGGGATCGTCGCATCCATGGGATACGAGCGCGTCATCTTATGACCATCCGGGCCATGGATGGGCCAGAGCACCGGCTTGGTCCCCGATCGAAACAGATAGCTTGTCACCAGTTTGCCATCGCGCATCACATCGATCCGATCCGAATGCTGGACGGTCTGGAACTGCGCGTCGGCAACCCCCTGGAGGGCAAAGCACAGAGCGAGCAGAAATATGGGGAAAAGCTTGTGTTGCATGGAACTTACAAACCGTTACAAGAGGAATGGAAAACCGACCGAACTTCAATATACGCCCAAGCAAGAACGCTGGGTATCAAAGGCCCTTGGCAAGCAAGGCGGCTTTGGGATTTTTTCATCAAGTTTCCAACGGGCCTTGTCTAACAAGTCGATCGAAATCGGATACGATAAAAAGCTGCATCTTGGATCTTTCTGATCTAACCCCAAAAACGTCGACTACCACCATGAGTTCCTACGCCAGTTTTCTGTCTAGCCCCCTGCCCCGCACCCTGTTGAATACTCTGGGGAAAACCTGTCAATTCGCTGTCGATTCCGTGTTTTTTCGTGTTGAACCACGGTCGAATCCTGTCGGATTGTGGATAAGCCTCCAGCGAGCCTCGAACCTAGGTAGATCGCTCATAGCCGCATCGCTCATGGCCGCATCGCTCATGGCCGCATCGCTCATGGCGACAGCACTCTCGGCGAGCGATGTTCTGGCGCAGGGGGATCCGACGGTCGAACTTCCTTTTTCGCTCCCCGATGGCTTTCGCGTTTCGCAAGCCGCCGGCGACTCCCTGGCCCACGACTGCTTTTGCATGACCCTCGATGCGCAAGGTCGACCGGTGATCTCTGGTCCGGGCTACCTTCGAACCTTGATCGATGACAACAGCGACGGAGTCTACGATCGCGCCATCGATTGGACCTCTTCGATCCGGGCTGGCGCTCAAGGATTATGGGTCGAAAAAAACGCCCTCTATTATGTCGCTGACGGGGGACTATGGCGATCGGAGGATGGCGATTCGGACTGCGTCGCAGACCGAGCCCCCACGCGGATCCTAGAGCTGCCCACCGGTGGGGAACACGATGCGCACGCCATCCGCCGTGGGCCCGACGGATACTGGTACTTGATGGTCGGCAACTATGCAGGCTCGATTTCCAAGCTCACATCCGATCCCCAAGCTCCGGTTTCGGTCGCGTCAGGACAACGGCCACGAGCCGGAACGATCTGGCGGATCAGCCCCGATTTTTCAAAGCGAGGCGTATGGGCCCACGGCCTTCGCAACTGCTATGACTTTGACTTTTTACCCGACGGCCAAATCGTCACCTACGACTCCGACGACGAGCGAGAAGCGACCTTGCCATGGTATCGCCCGACGCGTGTATTGGCCTTAGGACCGGGTTCGGATGCAGGCTGGTGCGGCTCGGCTTGGAAGGACGATGACTACCGAATCACGATGCCTACGACACTGGCTCGCCTCGGGCGAGGTTCTCCCACAGGCGTTGCCGTCTATGAGCATGATGCATTCGCACCGAAGTACCAAGGGGCAGTCTTTGTCTTGGACTGGACCTTCGGACGAGTGCTTGCGGTCTACCCTTCGGGCAATCTTCCGACCGAGCAGCGAACGCCCAATAAACTCCCCTCGGAGATCTTCATGCAACCCTCGGGTAGTATCGGTTTTGCTCCGACGGACATTTGCGTAACTCCCGATGGAAGTCTGCTCGTGAGCGTCGGAGGCCGGGGCACCACCGGAGCGATCTACCGAATCGAAGCGGTGGCCGATGCGAATCGGGCATCGCCAAGGACATCGCCAAGTGCATCGCTAAAGACATCGCTTTCAGGCATTCCGGGTGCGGAGTCTCTCTCAGGACTGCTCGAGGCTCCCTGTCCCTGGGAGGCCTGGTCCGAAGCCCGATGGAAGCCGCTTGCGACTCCGGCGGTCATCGAAACGCTTGGACGATTGATCAGTGGCGAACTCTCGCTGGAGTCTTCAACCGAACCGATTCCAGCCGCTCAGATCGCTCATATCAAGCAGCGAGCATCGCAGATTCTGACCCGTTTGGGTGCCAAGTTACCGAGCGATAGACTCTTGAGGGGGGCCAAGTCCGATTCGCCGGCTTCACGGAATGCCGCTTGGTGGTTCCTAGGCCGTGGTGCATTGAATCCAGCGGATGAACCGAGGCTGGTCCGCGAGTTGGCCAGTTTGCCAACTCCGTCGGCGATCGAATCGGCAGGAGAAGCCACCCCCTGGGAGCCTATCTTCGGTAACACCGAACTTCGCCATCGGCTCGAAGCGATCGGATTGAGGCGTTGGCCGATGACCAACTGGTCCCGCTTCGATGTGCCAGATGACCTTTCGGGAAACACGCTGCGCCGCAGTTGGCTCTGGGCGCTGAACCGAACCCAGCAACCCCCGACCAACAAATCGGTCGAGAACAAATTGGATTTGATCGAAGCGAAGCTCTTCTTCGGAGCTCCCAAAAACGGATTGGATACCCTCGCCCTTGAGACCCTTGGTGGATGGCTGTCGGCCAATCGAGCGGGCATGACCACGCGAGATCAAATGGAGTGCTTGCATACCATGCAAGCGGCCTTGGGTGACCGGCGCGGAAGTTTGCCTTTGCAGTCGGACGTCCCGGCCGATGCGCTCGATGGGGTTCGCGCCCTCTACACATCCCGCATGAGCGAAGCGGTACGCAATAGTTGGGCCGATTGGGCTCTGTATTTTGCTCAGCAAGCCGACAAGTCCGGCCAATTCGCTCTGCAAGCCGAAGCGATTCGCACGATCGGAATGCTCGAGCCTAGCGAACCGAAGATTCTCGATTATC
>QWPJ01000137.1 GCA_003671195.1 Planctomycetota bacterium | reverse complement strand
GCACGCTGCTGGAGTTCCTCAAGTGACTTGCCTCGAAGCTCGGCATCGGAACTGATCTGCAGTCGAAGCAGTTCTTCCAAAGTTCGAATCAACTCGATCCTGACACGGGCCTCGCCTTCCTCGAAAGCTGTTTGGATTCTAGTGTTCTCATCGAGTTCCCATTTCAGCCGCGCATCGTAGTGTCGGCGTTGGTCTGGCGTTCGTGAAATCATCTCTAGTACTCCTACGGCTCGTTTAAAAACGGGATCCGGCAATCGATCTAGCAACTCCTCGACGGTCGATCCTTCCGCTCGTCGAAAGAAGTACATCCACTGATCGCGCGGATCGGCGTTCCGCACATTATCTTCTAAAGGAGCGTACTTGGGCAACTCCAGCAAGTGTATTTCTAAGCAATTTGTCAGTTCCAATCCACTTCGAGTACGCAGCCGAAATTCGCTGTGGTACGCGGCCAATTGCGAAAAATGGACGCTGTTCAAGATGCAAATCCCAATCGATGGGCGAAGTTTCAGATAGCTGTCTCCTTCCCCAATCTGGTCGACCACCTGCGTCGCTGAGTAATATGTCAGGCGTTGCGGTAGGCAGGTAGGCTTGGTTCGCTGTACCTCGACGTTGAGTCTACGGTCCGCTTCCGCTGAAGATCCGCGCCCAGTGCGAAAAAATCGCTTGCGAAGCGGAAAAACACTCGCTTCGATCGCTCAAAAACGTCGCAACTTCGGTGCAGCGCCCTGTTTAAAGCGGTCTTTAGAATCGTGCGCCGAGCAAAATCATCTAAGAGAAAATATTGGGCAAATCGCGAAAGAGAAAAATCGCATGCAAGGCGACGCAGACACTCACCACATCGCGTCCCTCTGACGCGTGACGAACTCACTGGCTGTTCGCGGAGTTCCTCTTCCTCCAGTCTCACGCCTCAAGCCTCCCGCCTGTCTTCACCGCTCTGGCGGACTGTCGTTGACTGATGGAGGGTTAGTCTTTAGGTGGACGCGAAGCGTTTGCAATTACAAGAAGCATAAGAAGCCAATTACGAGGAGAGCTAGAAGATTTGGAGCAATCACAATAATGGTTAACAAAAAAAGGATCTTCCGCTCTACCGCCCCTGCTTTGTTCCACCTATGTAATAGAAGTGTGAGAACAGTCACCCAACCAACAAGTGAACTTATAAGCCAGGTAAACTTCGCGACATTTGTCTCGCTTGAAAGCAACTGTTCCAACGAAAGCCCAGTAATTGCAAGCGCCGTCATGAGTACGACCATACGTGCTGGTGTACTGAGTTTATCAAGACGCTGAATAAAGCCTGACTTTATTAATATGGTGAATCGCTCGACATCTACCAATTCCAAGTTCCTCCCCAATTACCTGCATTGTGATGATGACAATTCGGGTCAAACAACGAAAACGGAATGACTGCTGGTTTGCAATACCTTTCTTTTTCAGCAGGACACACTTTCCATTCCGTGCATGTGCCGTCAAAGTGTATCCATGCTGTGTCGATTTTGGCTGGACCATAGGTCTGCCAATAGGGGCCACTGCAACTTGGCCACATTGCCCGGGATCGCTGGTTGTCTGCATCAAAACAGTTCTTATTAGAGCCATCACAGCAGACATAGGAGTGTCGAGCCCTGAGACCAAATGGACATGCAACCCATCCAACTGTATAGTCCCAACACCTTCCGAGACCAAGGTACTGGTTTTGTACACATCGCCACAACGAGACTAGAGGCACCAGTAGACCATTTTCACAACCGTTAAAGCGTCTATTAAGGGGCTTCCCACCGCATAGGGGCCAACGAGAGCACAAACCATACGGGTCGCTTCGATTGAGACTTTTGTTCTCACAATATGCAAAAAGATTCCACTCACTACCCAGGTACTTTACAGGATCTGTTGAAAGGAACCTTCCCGTCAACCCGCTCATCCACCGAGCCCTGAAGTAATGCAGGCCAAGCGTTGCGTCCCATTCGCGTCTAGTATACGTGTAGCGATTGTTGATCGCCGAGGAACTGAGCACAGAAGCCGAGGCATCCAAGATCGTCGATTGGCCGTAGGCCGTGAAGGCGAAGCGTTCATTTACGGCGCCTGCCGAAGTGGTTACAGCGGTGATGGAGTAATGTTGATTGCGATGGAAATACACCAAAGTTCCGCCTGTACCAGCGGTTTTGCGGACGACCGGTTCGTCAATGTAGCTGGCGTAGACGTATCGGAACGTCGGAGTCGTCGCAGCGCCGCCGACTGGGTAGTCCGCGATCGTTTGCTGGTCCATTTGCACATAACCCACCGAGCCTTCGGTCCCGGTCCGCGCGACGCGACTCCCGAGCGCGTCGTATTGGAAACTCACCTCTGCCTTCCCGTTGGCATCGATGTCCGCTGACCGAAGCTTGTTATCCGAGTCCCACGTAAGATTCATCGCGGTGGTGGCACCGGCAGGACGGAGGTTGGCCGGGAGGGTGGTGATGTTTCCTTTGATGTCGGTCGCGATGTATTGGCCATCGACGGTAAGGCAGTTAACGCTCATGCCTCCACTCTCACCCATCGCTATGTCTGTCGTTGAATCTTTTTGCGAAGTTCTTCGGTCATCGCACGCAGTTGCTCGAGCGACCGGCCGTGAAAAACTGCAGCATCAAGCACCGGACCACCGAGGATCTCCTGCAGTGTTTGGATCAGCTTGATCTCGCCTTCCTCACGGCCTATCTCAAGACCTTCACGGCGAGCGGCGTTCAAGATCCATTGCTGGTCGCGGATGGCTTTTTCACGTGTATCGTACATGGCTTTGTCTTCGGTCTTTTTGGCAATCCGTTGCGGATTTACTCTCGCGGGTGGGACTTGATTTTCCAAGGACTCACTACAGTGATTTCAAGTACTCGACTAGTTGCCAGCGCTCCTCTTCGTTGAATGTGCCGTAGGTGTCGTGGCCTGCGTTGGAGTTTCCCGGCAAGGATGTATCGAATAACGTTGTACCTGGAGCTTGCTCGGTTTTAAAGCCTACGTTCTTGGCATCGAATTCTCGGCTGCCAACATAAAACTTCGATGTCCGCTCGTTGCCCGGCAGCAAAAGCTCGTACAAGTTCGGGACCGAACCGTTATGGAGATAGGGGGCCGTGGCCCAGATACCCGCTAGGGGTGCCGCTTTGTACTTGAGTGTCGGCGGGGCATTTTCTGCTACGGTGGCCGATTCGGGTTGGCCGACAAACGACTTGACCGTCGATTGCAAGTCTTCGTAGTAGCTCTTCAATTTCTCATCGAGATCGGCATGCAGCGCCTGAACCGTTTTATTGGAGAAGCCAATTTCTCTCAGAAACAGGTTGATTTCAATGGGTCCAAACAGATCATCTGTCGTTAATCGATCCAAGATACTTTCTGGTGGAGCGACGTCGCGGTAGGGACTTAGGACGGCTAGTTGAACCAGTGTCTGCAAGATTTCTCCTCGAGGTACCTTTGAGCGCCCCTGGAAAAGCAGCTTCAAGTCCCCGGTCGAGGCGACTCCTATCGTTGCATTGGCCGCCATCTTTGGATCGGTACGTACTTCTGAAAGCTTGGTCATCACGACATCCACTGGAGTGTTCTGCTCACCGTGTGGCACGATCGCGTGGCAACTAACGCAATGCGTTTGGTAAAGAGCTCTCCCTGCTTCTTTCTTAGCGGTGTCGATCGCCACGAGTTGCTCGGGCCATTTTGGTGACCATAGTTTTTTAAGGAGATTCTCGAGCCGGACTTGGTTCAATCGCTTGGCGCTGGTTCTCGCGGGCTTGGGAATCTCGAAGATGGTTGTCGCTTGAAACTCGGCCTCCGCAAAGACACCCAATACCTCCCCGACGTTTCGTCCGAGTCGCTCGATATCGTTCGTGTTAGGAGCCACCCCATTCCATTGAACTTGGCTCTGAAACGACGTGCCCCAGAGAAACGGAACGCTTACCGGTGCGTCGGGCTTCTTGCTATTCTCAGGTATGCCCAGATCGATTGAAGCCACGCGATTGAAGATCATCCCAAACGCGTCGATGCGTGCTCTGCCCCATGGATGTTCGACCGTGCTGTCCTGAATGAACTTGCTCCAGTACTTTAGAAAGTTGGTTAGTTCACTTTTCAGTTTGTTCTTGGCTGCTGCATTGTTGGCTTCGGCACCGAGCACTTTGGCGGCGAAACGATCGAACTTATCCGCGTTGTCGCGAGTGGCCTTGAGCGAGTCGTCCAGGCCGGTGAGCATTCCCCACATATCGGACAACGCAGGGGCGCCATCGACTTGAAAGGTCTTGCCACTCAGGGAGATTTGGTTGGTATGGCACGCGGCGCAATTCATGCCGATGTATTCGACTTTGGTGATTTCGTTTTGGTCGCGAACGAACCCAACCGGCAGTTTGTCGGGATTGTTGGTCGATAGGCTGTTGGGGAGATATCCCAGTTCCGGCAAGCGGTCACGATAAAACGATTTTTGACTGTCGCTGATTTCTAACGCGATAAACCAACTGTAGGGCATGATTCGCGAGCCCTGACTTGTGGTATAGAATTCCTGTCTCACATCGGCAGGCCAGTTCTGCTCGAGAAACCCCACTTGGCCACGAACGGGTGCGGCTGACAAGAACAGCGCCCCAATCAACAAACACAGACTCGCAAATATTCGCGTCTTCATGAATATCTCCAGCTAAATAGAAGGATCCAAGGACCAAAGCCTGTTACCTATTACGTTTCTTCGAAACGCTCAGCAGGTACCTTGAAATTCTAGCGGATCTCTTGGCAAGGATGTTGATCGCCCACTTACAGGAAGCGGCACCTGATGGAAATCCCCTGGAACGCTAGCAAACCGAGGCAGCGGCAGCAGGTGCCTGGCACCGGAGGGGAGGCATCCGCAACAGGTGCCTGGCACCTGATGGAAATCCCTGGAACGCTAGCAAACCGAGTTAGCGGCAACAGGTGCCTGGCACCGGAGGGAAATCCCTGGAACGCTAGCAAACCGAGGTAGCGGCAACAGGTGCCTGGCACCGGAGGGAAATCCCCTGGAACGCTAGCAAACCGACGCAGCGGCAACAGGTGCAACAGGTGCCTGGCACCTGATGGAAACCCCTGGCACCGGAGGGAAACCCCTGGAACGCTAGCAAACCGAGGCAGCGGCAGCAGGTGCCTGGCACCTGAGGGAAACCCCTGGAACGCTAGCAAACCGAGGCAGCGGCATCAGGTGCCTGGCACCTGAGGGAAACCCCTGGAACGCTAGCAAACCGAGGCAGCGGCAACGGGTGCCTGGCACCTGGGGGAAATCACCTGGAACGCTAGCAAACCGAGTCAGCGGCCTCAGGTGCCTGGCACCTGAGGGAGTCTAGCACCTGAGGGAGTCTACGGCATCAGTCGGATCAGTCGGATCAGTCGGATCAGTCGGATCGGTCGGATAAGTCGGATCGGTCGGATCGGTCGGATCAGTCGGATCGGTCGGATAAGTCGGATCGGTCGGATCGGTCGGATCAGTCGGTATGGGTGCATGCCTTAGCCTGAATAAATTTGGCTTATCGGATTGATAGCCCTTGGAAATTGGAAAAAATGGACGCGGCCTGGAATCATTGGGCTGGAAAGATATCCAAAAGGAGTAGGTTTTCCCGCAATCGAATCGAAACCCACACCCGATAAGAGCTTACTAAAGCCCCGCTTAACCGCCAGAGTTTTCCTAATCGTTCACCAATCGCTATCCTGACTCTAGACCCCTGACCCGTAGATCGAACGTCATGAGCCGAAGCATTCGAGCCGAAAAACGCAATCGCCCCAAGGTGCCCTCGCGTCGTAAGCTTGCCATGGAATGCTTGGAGGATCGTCGCGTCATGGCGGTGCTACCCTTTGGCGCCACTTCCCAAGACACCGGGGAGTTCATGCTCGGCCGCATCGCTGTTACCCCTGTCTTTTTGGAAAGCACCGGAGCGGTAAGCACCGAGGACTGGACTCCGGCTTATGTCGAGGCCGTCATGGGGAACATCCAGAGTGGTTTGCAGTGGTGGAATCAACTTCTGGCGACCGAAAGCTCCGTGCACACGCTCGAATGGGTTATCGATCGGACCTACGTCGATAATCGTATGCCGATTACCTTCGAACCGATCAACATGACTTCCGAAGGCTACTTGCAGTGGGGCCCACAGTTCCTTCAGGGGGTCGGGTTCAACAACACCACCAGTTTTGAGACCAACATCCGCGCGTTCAACCATGCTCAGCGCGACAAGCTCGATACCGACTGGTCCTTTACGATTTTCGTGGTCAATGCGATGAAGGACGTCGATGGGAGCTTTGCCCCAGGAGGATCTTTCTCTCGCGCTTTTGCGTTCGCAGGGGGGCTCTTTGAGGTGATTCCTTCGAGCCGTCCTAACTCGACCTACACCCACGAGACGGGTCACATTTTCTGGGCTCGCGATGAGTACAGCGGTGGCGGGAATTACTTTGACAAGCGGGGGTACTACAACGCTCAAAACACCAATGCGATCGACCTGAACCCCACCCCGAATTTTTCGCAGTCGCCGAGCATCATGTCTTCGGGCTCGTCGTTGACGACTGCATTCAATCGAATTCAATCACCCGAAGCGACCCTTGCGCAGATCGGTTGGAAAGACTCGGACAACGACGGCATCTTCGACGTCCTGGACGTTCCGCTCAAACTTGAAGGTACCGGTCGTTTCAATCCCCAGTTCAATTCGTATTCCTTTAGCGGTCGGGCTTCGGTTCAAACACTCCCGAATCGAAACTCCTCAGGGACGCAAAACGACATTACCCTCAACAAGGTCCGTCGCATCGAATACCGCATCGATGCTGGGCCTTGGACCTCGATCCAATCGACCGATGCTTATTCGGTCGATCTGAACCTTCAGATTCCGATCTTGGCTTCCCAAGTGGGAAAGTCGATTGAGATCCGAGCGATGGAGACCAAGCTGGGGCTTTCGAGCAATGTCTTCTCGGGTTTAATTGGCAATGCCCCAGACGTGACGGATAAGCATGGGATTCAGGGTTTTGTCTGGCGAGACAGCAATCAAAACGGCCAATGGGATCCTTTAGAGAGCGGTATTCCCAACGCCACGGTGACCTTGGTCAACGCGGACAATCAACCGCTATCGCTACAAACATGGATCGATCCGGACGATTACGTCACAGGGAATCTTTCTGGTAAGCTAGGAGCATCCCCCAATCAAGTCCTGATCGATACGATCGGCAATGACTCGCAAGGCCTCATCGGGGTCTATCCGAAGAACAATCTCAGTGGACCGAAGTTCTTTAAGCCTTACTCGTTTTGGGCTCGGCGTTACGTCGACTCTTTTTACGACGAGGACCTTCAGCTTCGCGCTCGGTTCGACCAGGCTCAATCGTACGTGTCGATCGAAGCGGTAGCTCAATCCGACAACTCGAACGTTCGACTCGATGCGTTCGATGCCAGTGGGAACCTAGTCGCTCGCTTCGAGCGCAAGGGGTTGCTCAAGGACCAGCGAATCACGATGGAAGTGGCCACTGGAGCCGCAACGATTAGGACGGTGGTAGCACGCGCGTTCCAGAACTCATTTGTCATGTTAGACCATTTGCGGTTCGGTCCTAGAGTCCAAGCCACAACGGCTAGCGATGGGAGCTATGTTCTTTCCAATCTACCGCAGGGCAACTACCGTTTGCTGATGAATTCGAATCTCGCGGGATTCCAGAATTCCAACACGCCCGACGGTCTGCTGCAGGTCGCTTACGGATCTGCATCGACGGTGCAGCATGTGGACTTTGGGGGGTACCTTCCTCCGAGCCCATGGCAAAATGAAATTCTTCCTGAGGATGTCACTGGAAATCAAAACGTGGGTCCGCTGGATGTGTTGACTCTCGTCGACGATATCAATGCCAATTCATCGCGATCGCTCGATGGGACTCCGGCCGGCATTACACCTTTTTTGGACGTCAACGGCGACCGTTTTTTAAGTCCGCTCGATGTTCTGATGGTTATCAACTTCATCAACCGTTTTGGTGGTGGTGGTGAAGGCGAAGCATCGCCGTTGATCGAGCAGGAGGAATCGCGGCCGAGTGGTCCGTCGAGGCTCATGTCGTATGTGTTTGATCGGGATCCGACTGCCGCGAGTCGCATTCTGTACCGATCGGATGCGTTTAGGGTGGCCGACCAAGGTCCGGACCGTTGCGGATGCCAAGGGTGCATGAGTTTCTTGGCCGCCGAGGGTGAATCGTCAGATGCCAAGGGATCGATTGGCAAGCACCGCCGTGTACCGGACCATTGGGTCAAGGACGATCTTTTTGCGCAGTGGCAATAGAGACAGCGGCAATAGAGACAGCGGCAATAGAGACAGCGGCAATAGAGACAGCGGGGATGGCTACAGATCCGCGACAAAGGGAGTTTGGTTATCGATGGCTTGACGAAGTGCATCGCAACGCATTTGAAGGTCCTCGGAGGCGAGTTCTTTAGCGGCTTGGACCTGTTCGATCGCTTCGTCTTTTTTCTTAGCCGAATGCAACGCTACGGCGAGCACGTAATGGGAAAACCAAGTTGCTGGTGTTTCGTCTTGGTGAGCTTCCTGGGCCAGGGCCACGGCTCGTCCAGCATTGCTTGGGGTTTTGGAAACACGTTGGGCGTAGAGCAAAGCCAGAGCGCGTTTGGCATCCTGTTGCATTGTCGGCAGGGTGGTCAGGGCTTTCCATTCGGTTTCTGCGATATTGAGTTGGTCTTGTTTGCAGGCCAATCTGGCGCGTAGCCAACGGCAGTAGGGGTTTGCTCGATCGATTTTGATAGAATTTTGCATGGCGAGTTTGGAGTCTCGATCTTTGTCCATTCCATCGAGTACGAGGGCTTTGCACATCAGAGCGATGGATTGGAGGGGGCTTGGGGATTCGATGATCGGATCGAGCAGCGGCTTGGCTTGCGAGTAGTCCCCTTTCCGCGTCAAGAGCAGGGCTTGGGCGAGTTGGGCGGGTGGATTGTCTTTTCCGTCTGTATCGAGGGCCTGTAGGACGGTTTGGATTTCTTGTTCGGAGAATGCTTTTTGGGGATCGGTGAAGTTCCAATACTTCTCGAAGAATCGGTTTCCGCCGAGTTGCCATTTGCGGTAATCCTCTTCGACTTTCATGACTTTTTGCATGGTGGCAAAGCGTGCTTGGATTGCGCGTTGCGCTTCGACTCCGAGTTGCTGGAGTTCTTGGCTTCGCATGAATGTATTCATGTTTTCCATCATGCGGTTGGCCATCAACTGCTGTTGCAACTGCTGTCGCATTGCGAAATCGTTTGGGGAGTTGTTTCCACCTGGTGCCGATCCGATACTTCCGATGCTATTGGAGATTTGGAGCGAGTTGAGCGATGACTGAATCGCTGCAAACTGCTTGATCACGCCTTCGTTTTGAATTCGGTTCCACTCGGCCTCGGTCTGTTGGAGGGAGGTCTGAAGTGTTTGGAAAGATTCGACGAGCGTTTGTTTTTGCTTGAGGTACTCTTGGTAATCCTCATGGACTTTCTCGATGGCTTCGACGCGTTTATCCGTCGTGGCAGATGGTTCGTCTTGTGGGCAGGCCTTGGCCCAGTCCAGCAGAAGACTTGCATGGACCAAGAGAATTGCAGCGACAAATCGCACTCCCTTTTGTGTTGGAATATGCGATGAAATTCGGAAGGAATGAAGAATCGTTTCGAGCCACCGAGACGTTGCGTTCGAAGCCATTGCAAAGGCTCCTTGATCGATAGAGAACCACCTAACAAGACCAAAAATCTTTACTGTGGATAACAGTATAGTAGTCCGGGGGGTTGAAGTCGTTATTTTTTGATCTCGAATTCGGACTTCGAGGTACCGAATTTGTTTCCGGTCAGATCTTCCATGCTCAGGACCAGTTCGTATTTGCCCGATTCGATGTTTGGCGGCATGTAGATCATGTAGACGAGGAAGTAATCACGACGTTGGCTAGAGCAGACATCGGGCTCCATGGGGAGGATTTGCTCGACGATGCGTTTGCCTTGGGAGTCGCGGATTTCGTAAGTCCCTCGGATCCTCGACTCGTAGCCTTCGCGAACCCGCTGGCTCGTAACGTGCTCGAGTTCGCAGTAGAGGAGTACTTGCTGCTCGGGTTTGAAGCAATTTTTATCGAATTTGTGGGTTGCGCCGAATCCATCGACTTGGGTGCAAAAGACTGGTGGGCTGACCAGTAGGTTGCTCAGGGCCGAGAGTTGTCGATCGGCGAGTTTTTGTTCGGCGGCGACTTGGGCCCAGTGGCGAGGTCGGCTTGGGTTTGCATCGGGGTTGGTGGCTTGGAACAGGGCCGTCAGTTGGTGATCGAGGTACTCTTGTTCGCGTGGATTGGCTCCTTGGATTGGACGTTTGGCCAATTCCAGGTTCCGTTGTGCCAAGTAGAGCAGTCGTAGAGTCATTTCGTGGTGTTGGCGGATAGCCGGTTCGATGTCCGAGCCGGCTTCGAGGTATTTTTCAAGGGCGACGACCGATTGGTTCAATTCATGGGACCATCGCGAGGGGTCTTTTGGATCTTGAGCTGTAGATTTTCCGAGCCCTTTTATTTCGTTGGATGTCGATTCGATGGTTTTTGGGTCGGCGTCATTTTGTCCGGATATCTTTTTCCGTAGGACCGATTGGTAATCGGGTGGAAGCAGCGCCAGGGCTCCTTCGATGTCGACTTCGGATAGTCCCGAATCGGGTATGGAATTGGGGGATGCAGGGAGTGGAGCTATGGGCATCGGCGTCGTTGCGGAGGCTTGGGACACGCCGTTGTTTTTGTCTGAGGGGGTCGGCTCCGATTTCGTTTCGTTGGTGGTTCGAGCAGTTGTAAGCTCTGCGGTTAACTCAGATGGGGTTGCGGGTGAGTCTTGGGCGGGCGAGTCTTGGGCGGGCGAGTCTTGGGCGGGCGACTTGGGGGTAGCCGTTGGTGGTGCATCGAGTGCAGCGGTTTTTGGATTTGGAAGATCCGCTAGATCGGTATTCTTACCGTTGGCTTGTGCAAGTTCTTTTTGTCGGTCTCTTGGGAGGGTAACGCGATAGGGTAGATCTTCGATTCCGGCGTTTTCGAGAATGGAGGGTTTCGTGAGCGAATTGTAGTTTGGAGCGACTTTTGAGTCCCGATCGCTCGGAGCGTTTGGGTGTTCCCAGTCGTCGGTTTCCTGCGTTTCTTTTGTGAACCCCAGGAGAGATTGGGTTTTGGAGCGGTTCCACCAACCTTGGCATCCTGAGGAGCTAGCTACGAGCAGTACCAATCCGAGAGTACTCAAATGCAGGGTTAGACGATGGATCAAGGGGGTTCGCATCATGGGCCTTATGGGGTGGGCATCGGGATCGAAGCGGGGCTGGTATGGTTCACGGTTGGATTAGGCAGATCGCAACTGGGTGGTTTCCCGCCGGCTAGGGCTGCTTTGGGACTCTGGGCCGCAGGGGTCATTTTCCCGACGACATCGCGAGCCAGGGCTAGGTAATCCTCGGCGCCGTTGCTCGTCGGTGCGTAATCGAAGATTGACTGACCGAAACTGGGGGCTTCGGCAAGGCGGATATTGCGTCGGATTTTGGTTGGGAAGAATTTTGCCGAGGCCCAGACTGGGTTTTGCGACGCGCTGGCTTTGAGGAATTCCTCGATATCGTTGCTGACTTCGGCGGCCAAACGGGTTCCCGACTCGTACATGCACAGGACGATGCCTTCGAGTCGCAAGGTTGGGTTGAGTCGTTTCGAGACGATTTCGATGGTACGAAGCAATTTGCTCAGACCGTGTAGTGCTAAAAAATGGGGCTGCATCGGCAGGATGACTTCGTCGACTGCCGTCAGTGCGTTGAGGGTCAAGACTCCGAGCGAGGGAGGGCAATCTAGGATCAGAAAGTCAAAGGGGGCGGAGTCTTGTTCTAGCCGATCTCTGAGGATGACTTCGCGGCCGACCTCTGAGGCGAGTTCCATTTCGGCGGCTGCAAGGTCCAGGTGCGAGGGTAAAACCGAAAGATGATCCGAGAGGTCGCGACGGACTTCCGAGAGTGCCATTTCGTTGCAAAGGACGTCATACAGGCTCGGTTCGCCTTGGTGCAGGGTGACACCTAGATGCAAGGACGCGTGCGCTTGGGGGTCTAGGTCCAGGAGGCAGACTCGATGGCCGCAGGAAGCGATTCCTGCTGCGAGGTTCACGGCGGTGGTTGTTTTGCCCACGCCTCCTTTCTGATTGATGACTGCTATTTTTCTCATACAAATCCAATGCTCAAAAACCGACGACTCAAAAAAACTCAAACGCCGTTTTTCCAGCCGATTCCCAGTCGAAATGCTACCGCGAATCCACCGAGGTCGCCCCTCGGAGGCCTTCTAGCAGACCTGCCAGTCTGGACGACACTAGCAAGTCTCCCCTAGTTATTTCCAGACCAATCTTGATAATCTGGCGATCGCGTCGAGAGAATTTCGGTCGTTTGAGCAAAGGATCCCTGTTTGTGAGAAGGTTATTCATCGCTGGCAATTGGAAAATGAATCTCAATCGGGGTCAGTCGCTGAGCTTGGTTCAAAGCTTGGTCGAGTCCCTGCGAGGAGTCTCGGATGTGGACATCGCGGTATGTCCACCGGCTGTTTATTTGGGGGAGTTGGGCAAGGCCCTGCATGCGACCAACATCGGCTTGGGCGCCCAGAATGTGAACAGCAAAGCTGAGGGGGCTTATACGGGCGAGATCAGTTGCTCGATGCTTAAGGATGTCGGATGCCGCTACGTGATTTTGGGGCACAGCGAGCGCCGGGCGATCTATGGTGAAACCGATTCGATGGTCAACGAGAAGCTCCATGCGGTCTTGGCCGCTGGGCTTACACCGATTGTCTGCGTTGGCGAGACTCTCGAGCAACGAGAAGCAGGACAGACCCAGCAGGTGGTCCGTTCGCAGTGCATTGGATCGCTTGCGGGGCTGACCGAGGATCAAATGCTCAAAACCGTATTGGCCTACGAACCGGTTTGGGCGATTGGAACGGGCAAGACCGCCTCACCAGCGCAGGCCGAAGAGGTACACAAGGACATCCGATCCCTTTTGGAGACGCAATTCTCCGTGGGCACCGCCCAAAAAGTGATTGTCTTGTATGGAGGTAGCGTTAAAGCCGACAACGCCCAGGAGTTGCTCTCGGAGCCCAACATCGACGGCGCGCTGGTCGGCGGGGCGTCGCTCAAACAGGATTCCTTTGAAGGGATCATTAAGGCGGCCACGTCGGTCCGCAAGTAATTTGTCTTTTTGTCCTCTATTCCCAAGGCCCTTCCCGATGCGAGCCAGCGAGTCGACGAATCTGTATTTCAATCAAGCAGCCGATCAACTGGAACTTCCAGATTGGACACGCAGGCTGCTGATCACACCGAAGCGAGAGGTGACCGTCCAGGTTGCCTTTGAGCGAGACGATGGAAAAATCGAAACGGTACTGGGGTATCGAGTCCAGCACGACAATGCGCGCGGGCCGATGAAAGGTGGGCTTCGGTATCATCCTGCGGTGGATCTTGACGAGGTCCGAGCGTTGGCCTCGTTGATGACATGGAAAACCGCCGTTGTGGATCTTCCGTATGGAGGAGCTAAGGGTGGTATCGGGATCGATCCTCGCACCCTCTCGAAACGGGAGCTAGAGCGCATCACCCGGGCTTTTGTCGACCAAATTCATGAGATTGTCGGGCCCGACTCGGACATCCCTGCGCCCGATATGGGGACCAACCACGAAGTCATGGCATGGTTTAGAAATCAATGGGAGAAATACCATGGATTCAACCCCGCGGTGATCACTGGCAAACCGGTCGAAGAGTACGGTTCACGCGGTCGTGAAGAAGCGACAGGACGGGGCGTCGGGACCCTTGCGGTCAAAATGCTCAAGCGTCTGAACCGCAAACCCGAACAGACCCGCACGGCTATCCAAGGCTTTGGAAACGTCGGGTCCCATGCGGCCAAGTACTTGTACGAATCGGCCTTTCCGATCGTGGCCGTCAGCGATGTCTCGGGTGCCTATGTGAATCCTAAGGGGCTCAACATTCCTGAGTTGCTCTCTTATGTTTTGAAGAACAAAGGGTTGCTTGCTGGTTACCAAGGGGCCGAGAGGATCGATCCGGATCAGCTTTTGGCTTTGGACGTTGAGCTCTTGATTCCAGCGGCGCTTGGGGATGTCATCACCGCCAAAAATGTCGATCAAATCAAGGCCAATTTGATCATTGAGGGAGCCAACGGTCCGATCGACCCCGAAGCAGACGCGAAACTCAACGAACGGAACGTTCTGGTGCTTCCAGATATCCTTGCCAATGCAGGTGGGGTCACGGTCAGCTACTTCGAATGGGCTCAGAATCGGCAACACTACAAATGGACTCTCGATCGCGTTCGCCAGGAGCTCGATCGAACATTGTCCGAGGCTTTTGAAAGCGTTTGGCAGGAGTCGGTCAGCAAGAAAGTGTCGCTGAGGACCTCGGCGTTCATGCTCGCGATCCAACGAGTCAAGCGAGCTTCCGAATTGGCAGGTTGGTTTGTCTAAGAGTCCTGAGCCTCTAGGGCCTATGCGATCACGTAGAACAAGCTACCGAGCCGAGAACCCATCATGACCAGACTTCCCGATTCCCATTCTCATTACGATTCTGATTCCGAGGGCCTTGGGTGTAGAGGTTCAGACTCTCGCATTGGGAATCCGTCGGTCCGCGTTGAGCCGGTCCGCATTGGGTCAATCGAGTGTGGGGCAACCGAATCGATGACCCTCATCGCCGGGCCTTGTGTCATCGAGTCGCTCGATTTGTGTCTTCAGATTGCCGAGGCTGTCTCGGATGCGTGTCGGAGGCTCAAGATCGGGTATATCTTCAAGGCCTCTTTTGATAAAGCCAACAGAACGAGCGGTTCGAGTTTCCGTGGACCGGGCTTGGACGATGGGCTCGAGGTGTTGTCCAAGATCAAGGATCGGCTTGGTCTGCCGGTGACGACCGACGTGCATTTGCCCGAGCAGGCGCAATCGGTGGCTCAAGTATGTGACTTGCTACAAATCCCAGCGTTTTTGGCGCGTCAAACCGATCTTCTGGTCGCTTGTGCAGCGACTGGCAGGCCATTGAATGTCAAGAAGGGGCAGTTTATGGCACCGGGCGATATGAAATTCGTGGTTGATAAGACTCGAAGTTCCGGCCAGGGTGGGGTCCTTTTGTGCGAGCGAGGTACTTTTTTCGGGTATGGTCGATTGGTCAACGACATGGCTGGATTGCCTCAGATGCGGAGTCTGGGGGTTCCGGTCATCTTCGATGCGACCCATTCGGTCCAGCAACCCGGAGGGCTCGGTGGAGCGACCGGCGGGAATCGCGCGATGGTCGAACCGCTGGCACTTGCTGCGGCGGCCGTCGGTGTGGACGGTTTTTTCTTTGAGACCCATCCGGATCCGGATCGCAGTCCGAGCGACGGCCCGAACATGGTCCCATTGTCGGATTTTCCAGGGGTTTTGGCCCGAGTCCACACTCTGTGGCGAACCACCTTGCCTTGGCGTGCGTAGGACGACTATTCCTTTTCGGTCCTGCCGCCGTCTTTTGTCCATGACGAATCTAACTTGCGCATCTTCTAAAAAAAGTCCGTTTTCTTTGCGCCTTGGCGTTTGGAAGTATCTTGGGTTCTGTGCTTGGCTAACCGTTGGTCTTAGCGGATGCGTCGACCCGACTCAGAGGGCCATCGAGAGCATCCAAAGCGAATCGATTGAGCAAAAAGAGAAGCGGGACTCGCTCAAGGACGCATTTCAGTACTTGCCACAACTGATTCGGATGGATCGGACGGTGGCTATGCAGGAGATCAACTACCAGCTCAATTCGTGGTCTTCGAGCGTGGTGAGTCCTCCGGAGTGGAAAGCCTCCTCGCTTTTGGAGTCGATCCCTGCGTCCCTTAGAACCATCGACTTTGCCCAGCGGATGACCAAGTTAGAGTTTGGCGAGCCCGAGTGCGAGTACATGATGCAATGTCAGATGCTCAAGCAGGTCTCTAGCTGGGTTGTCGATAAGCCTTATCGCGATCGGCTTTTTAGCAATTGGCTCGCGTCGCGCAAGGGCGATTTAGCGGCCACGGAATGGTCTCGACTCGAGACGACACTGAAGCTTTTCGATTGGACCGTCTGCAACATTGCCCTCGAGGGAGATCCAAAGCAAGTCGAAAGCTTGGTGGTCAATCCGGATATGCCGCCGAGCGATCAGGCTCCCATCTACCGCCAACTGCCTTGGCAAACCCTGATGTTTGCAAGGGGGGATGCTTGGCAGCGGTCGAGAGTCTTTACGCAGATGTGTTTTGCGCAGGGGATCGATGCGGTGGTCTTGGCCGTACCGAGCATTACCGGTGCGACCGAGAATGCGG
>QWPJ01000034.1 GCA_003671195.1 Planctomycetota bacterium | reverse complement strand
TCAGAACCGCTTGGTAAACTAGGTGTCGAGTTCCAACACCAGCCCTATGATCATGTACTCAAGGACGAAGAGAAACTCGATACTCAAGTTTGCAACTTGGTTGAGTACATCGCAAGGAAGCCCGAACGCAAAGAAATAGTCTCACTCGATCAATTCAAATCGTATCCTTACACAGACTGTCTGATCCCTGGTTATCCCGAACTGAAGATATGGCAGCCTGATTTTTGGCCGCGATTTTGGCGATGCTATTCATTCCTTAGGAAGAACGGTCTTTTCCGTCCCGCAGACGAGGTGCTGTAGTTACCTTAAGTGCGTAGCCATCCGCTCCCATGCAGTGGTGCGGTGCGAGTTACGCCTCCACCGTCTGGCGACAGTTGGCTACGGCTCTTCGTAGCCATCCGCTCCCAAGCGGTGGACAGCGTCAGGGAAAACCTCCACCGTCTGGCGACAGGTGGCTACCACCAACACGCAACCCGTAGCCACCCGCTCCCAAGCGGTGGACAGCGCTAGGGAAAACCTCCACCGTCTGGCGACAGGTGGCTACGGGCTCTTCGTAGCCATCCGCTCCCAAGCGGTGGACAGCGGCGCGAGAAAAACCTCCACCGTCTGGCGACAGGTGGCTACGGGCGACAGGTCGCTACCAGCGACACTGCCAAGCGTAGCCACCTGGGAGAAGATTCCATTTGCGGCAAACAAAATTGTTCAATTCAAAGTCCATATCATGAAGACGGACCATTATTTGAATGACCAAGATTCCTTCTGCTACGTCGTTTGATTAGATCTTGCTCGAACGAATCAAAGACCAGAGCCAAAGAGGACTCCCCTTCTGCCTGGCCTCGGTTTGCGAACATCCGATTCACGTGATTAATCGCAGCTAATGCATCCAAGGGATTCAGGTACCCATCGTTATTCACATCGATGAAGGGACGTGGTGGTAGCCCACTGCTAGCCAGATTGCCGCCACCATGGCGATTGATCGTGTTGATGACGAGCACTACATCGACCCCATTGATCAGGCCATCATTGTTGGTGTCGAAGGGGTCCGTTGGGTTGGTCCATGCTGAGATATCCCATAAAAAGGAAAAGCTCAACGGTTGCGATTGAAGAGCAAGATTTGAAAGAGTGGCTTGGCGGATTGGATTTCCAAGGATCCCAATCTCTTCGCTGCTACTAGTAGCTGTGATCTGATACGTGCCAGCCGGAAGGTTCGGGAAACTGTATCCACCAAGAGCATCGGTAGTTGCTACGGATGGGATACCTGTGGTGATACTCTTAACTGCAATCGAATCATCTCCACGGCCGTATAGGATTGCATAAGCGATCGGGGTTGCTGATTCCACGGCAATCACCGTCTCGTTCATGGTATCAAGGATTTGCGATTCAGATCGCGCAAGTATGGATCCATCTGACCTGAAAGCATCCATGCGTGCTCGTGTACCAGCCCTAAAAGACAGTGCTGTAGTTTCGACGCGATGCGTTCCACTGGGGAACCCGACTTTAAGCATCGTGTTCTTACCGTCAAAAACGGTTGGCACCGCCGATGCTGAAACTTTATAGGGATGAAACACAGCGTCACCGCTCAGCGGATCGACTTGAACACCGACTCTACCATCTGCCTCGGCTCCAACCGAGTTCAAGCTGATCCCGTCGATGATGGATGGGATTGGCCCGGAGCCGAATTGGCTTGCACGGACCGTTGTCTGCCCGACAGGCAGCGTTCCAGGTTGCGCAGCGATAGAAACGGTTTGCCCTGCAAGCCCGCTCTCCAGTTTCCCCCAAAGGCCATCGCGATTGAGATCATTCCATGCAAATCCATGAATCCCAGCGTTTGTCGAGCGGTTTGTCGCTGGAGAAATCGATGCGGAAAATATCTGGCTCGTAACCCCATGGTCGCTAACCGCTCTAAACTCGATAGTTTTTCCAACATCTTCAGAAGCTATTGCTGTAGTGATGTTCACCGCGATTGCCGCCGAATTGGGAGTCGAGAGAACCGTCCAATCGCGACCTTGAATGCGTGTCTCCAAACGTGCGATTTTGTCGATTGTTATGCTGGATTGATTGCCCGAGGAATTGAGGTTCGGGAGAATTCCCACGCCTGCAGAACCAGTCCATCGATACAGACCGGAAAAAGGATCGTATTGACCTGTGATATCGATCTTCAATGGTACATCAAGAACATCGAATAAGCCGTCGCGATCGGTATCTTGCCAACCAACCAACGCCAAGGTCGACTCAGGGCTGGTTCGATTCACAAACGCTCTTTCGAGCGGATCTGATTCGGCCATAATACTATCTCTTTGTGAAAAGAATTTATCGGGATTAGCAACAACCGAGTTTGTATTCTGCGCGCTGTAGTAACCTCGCCGCCGATAATAACTAGCTCCTCCTGCGTATTCGTCCAAACCCCAGAACATATGGCCTGTTTCATGAGCGAAAGTCGACGCAGGACGTGTCGATGGAACAACTTGGAATAACCCACCGGCAAACGAAAAAGCAGCCGCAAAACTGCCGTCACCGGCGAATTGTCCATCGGGATCGCTCTGCGAATTGACCACAAAGATCGTAAACGCCCAGTCGGTTTTATGTTTCAGTCGCTGCGAATGATTGAAAGCCTTCATGTTCTCATCAAGCAACGAACTTCCCCCGAATCCCTGATCGACAAGAAACTCATTGACCCAGAGGCTAAAATCATCCGAGCGCCTCGATATGGGTTCGTAATCGGTAGAGAACGCTGTGTCGACAAACTTGCGATCGAGCACGAAATCGAGTGAGTGTTTATCCGAAATCTTGGCCAAAGTCTGTTTCCACCAGGCCAGTCCATCCTCGATTTTCTCTAATACCTCCTGGCGATGTGGTTCATTCCAGTTTTCAGTGCTCGGATCCGCAATTCCGTTGCTCTCAAGCAATACCACCGTCACAGCGATTTGACCTAACATGTACTCGGCAGTGTCCTCCGGCAATGCCCCATAAGGTGTGCCCGTTAATTGGACGCGATCCTCCAATCGCTCTGCCGATAATTTTCGATTCGCCATCTATGCACCAATGATCTTTTTCTAAACAAAAAAGGTGGCTTCTTGCGAAGCCACCTTCTACCCCTGATCCTATCATCAGTCAAAGTAATTTGTCGCCGTTGTTTATGAACGACCGTTCAGCAGTTTTCTCCGTGAACGCCAAGCGACACTACCCACACCGATGGCTGCAAGCAGCATTGAACTTGGTTCTGGTACCGCTGTGATCGAGTAAGGCAACGATCCTGAGGATGTGCTACTGATCCCATTGAATCCGCTGTCGATCGCAGCGAGTTCCGAGAGACTCATCGAGTAGTTTCCAACGTCAGCCCCTACCGTCGTCATGACAACACGAGCAAGCACCGTGTCGCTGGAACCGAGGGTCAAAGGTTGGTTGGCAATCGTTGAATAAAGAACTTGTCCAAGTGGTCCGTTATCGAATGTCCCACGGATAAATCCCTCCGGATTGCTGGAATTAGGCATCAGCACATTGATGCCCGAAGCAAACAGGCCACCCTTACCGTCCAACCGGTTGAGTGTCAGGGTAAAGTCGGCGCCTAGAAACGATTGGTTCGCTACAGTCGAGCGAATCAAAATGTCGAAAGCACCAGCATTCGATTCCCCTTGAACCAACGGTGCGTTGTTCGTTGGGGTGCTCTGGACGATGCTAAAAACCAAATCTGCTTTGCAATCCTTGGGACTTGCCAAGCTGCAAATAGCCATCAGTAGTAAAGTCAGCCCGAAATTCTTCACAAAAATACTCCTCGATCGTAGTGTAATGCAAGTTGCCGTATTCGTTCGATAATTGTAGCTAGCAGAATCTCTTACAATGGATCCCAATGGAAATCGGGATCAATCTTCATGCTTACCACATACTCCCTTCACTAAACCTTCCAAACTGGGCTCAATGGCTCATTGATTTCACTGAACGCCGTATCGATCGCGTCGAGGTTGGAATCACGTTCTTCCTCGTCGTTTTCGATCTCAGGCATCGGAGCTAAGACCACTGCGGGGAGCACCGCTTGTTCGGCGGGTAGCCAAGCGATTTCCGGTTCGTTGTAGATCCGTCCAGTCCATCGTGGGGCGATGATCAACTGGGTTGTACCGAGTTTCTCCGTCGAGCCGAAGTTTGGACTTGGAGCAAGCAATGAGAATCGACCGTAGCCTTCCCCTTCGCTTCCGCTACCGGCAGCAGGAATCGTAATATTCCTGAGGCTCAGCAACCCAACATCGGTTCGGAAGGCGAGGATATCACTGACTTGAATCAAGCCATTTTTGTTGATATCCAAGATGTTCGAAACGTTCGCAGGACTGCCCACATCGGGGCGAATCTTGAGCACGTCTGCTACCTGGACCACGTAGGAACCGCCGCTGAGCGTACCGGTTGTTTCACCGAGCAAGTGCCCAAGGTAGTAGACCTGAGGGCTTCGGAGTCCCGTGTTCGCATTATCGAGGATCTTGATTTGCAACCATCGATTGACAATTGCCCCATCAGCCCATTCGATACGAACTCTCGCAGGAGTCGAACTAGTACCCTCTGTAACGACGATGTTGGTAGGAGCCGGAGCAGCCGCCCAACTGCTAGGTGGATTCGCAGCTTCATTGAACGAGCCGATCGGACTCATGCGAAACGCGATATCCGACGCCGTCAGAGTGGTGGCAGCCAATCCTGCTACATCGAATACCAAACCATTGATACCTCTGGTGTTGTTGATAACGTTATCGAAGGTCAATGGCCTAGCTTCCGATCCGCTCTTGGCTAAGGACTTACCGGTGTCCAATGCCGCGTCGACACCAGAGCCATCGAAAGAGGATCGAAGGTAGTAGACCTTGGAATTCACAACGGCAACTAACGCATCGATGGTGAAAGTAACATTGGACGACCCGCCGTCTTCGTCTGTGCCCGTTATCGTCACTGTCTGATTGTTGATGGCAACCGTGGTCGGCAATGACCAACTCCATGTACCATTCGAATTCTTAGTGACCGTTCCAAGCGATGCCGTCAGGGTCACTGTGTCTGCTGCGACATCTGCCCAAGTACCCGTATTGGTCAACGTAGAAAGAACTGCACCCGACACACCAGTTGCTGTGACAGTCAACTGCGGTGCTCGATTGGTCACCGCATAAGTGAAGCTGACGGAGGAAAAGCCACCTTGTGTGTCAACAGCACTGATCGTCACGTTGGTCGCTGGCGTGTCGTCCAAGCCATCGATTGACCATGTCCAAGTACCGTCATCGTTTTTAACCACCGAGCCGAGGCTGGCACTTAGCGTGACAACATCGCCCACGTTGGCATCGGACCAAGTACCTGTGTTGGTGATGGCGGTTCCTTCGTTACCCGTTACCGCTGCATTGGCGACTGTGAGAACCGGGGAGGCATTCTGTACTACTCTCCCTGGGGAGCCGATGTCCGAAGTGCTAAACACGCTACCTGTCGGCCTGCGGCTACCGTCGACCCCGACTCGTGCAGAGCGCCAATTGGTCCCAACGTTGTTGTCTGTAGACGCATCGAACAAATACAGGCTCGAGCCGTTGCTGTAGGCAGGCCAAAGTGTCCCGTCTTCGGCAAAATTGACCGTGTTCAACACAGTCGAAGCTGCGTCTGCGAGGGTCAAAATTTCGTTGGAATCTGTAGGGGCATTGAACAGTCCACCCCGCCCCTTGTTGGATCCGTCATCCTCCATCGACCAATCGACGCCGAAGACCTTGGCGGACTCTGGTACAGACCAATCGTTTCGGAAGGTTGTTTCGGAAATCAAGCCAAAGAACCGGTTGTACAGAACCGCGATCTCGCCTGGAGCCAACAACGAACCATTGGGAATCGCGCCCCAATTCTGCTTGTCCTCATCGTCGAGCCTCCAACCGCTCATGTCTGCGGTTGTGGTTCCTCGATTGTTGATCTCGATCCACTCGGTGCTTTGTTCGGCACCGGCTGGGTCGTACATGATTTCAGTGATAATGACGCTACCGGCCTCGTTGTCGGTCACGTTGCTGGTCGATTCCCCAAGAACAAAGCCAGTTGCCGAAGCGGTG
The DNA here is from genome assembly GCA_003671195.1 of Planctomycetota bacterium. Classification (GTDB taxonomy): domain Bacteria; phylum Planctomycetota; class Planctomycetia; order Pirellulales; family Pirellulaceae; genus JBKCUI01. Next base: position 10,310 of record QWPJ01000034.1, on the reverse strand, counting down.
AACTTCACGGGCCGGGTTGCGTTGAAGAGTGCGTTGTCTAGCAGCGTGATCACGAAGTCAACCGAAGACTGTCCATCGGGGATGGTAACTGTTTCGGGGACGGTCGCCACAGCGGTGTTCGAGCTGCTGAGCGTGACCACTACCGCGCCGGTAGTTCCAAGGTTTCGAGAAACAGTCCCACTAGCTGTCCCAGCATTCTCAGCAACCGATTGCGGGACCGTGACACTCAACGTGGAGGTGTCTGCAGTCGCGAAATTCGCAACCGTTGGGTCAACCAACCCTGGGAATGGAAGCCCAACCGTATTGCCGGTCACGAGGATGTTATCGATCGCCCACCACCAATCGTTGGTTCCGGTATTGATGAAACGGAATTTCATCGAGCCGGTGTCCGGATTCGGAACATTCACGACGCGTCGTTCATTGACGTTCGGTGCGGTCGCGCTCCCGAGAGTATTGCTCGTGTCGAGCGTCAACAGATTCGTCCAAGTAGTACCGTTGTCGTAACTCACATCGAGGAAACCTTGCATGTTCGTCGGAACGTGACTCACGAACGATGAACCGCTTTCAGGACGGAAACTGGAGTCGAATTCGAGACGGACGGTGTTAGGCTCAACGGAGTCCAAATCGACTGCGATCGTCGTAACTCCGCTATTGAAGTTATCGTTTTCGCGAGCGTAATCTTGCCATTCATCGGTGTCTGCAACCGCAACAGTGCCAGTCCCCAGGGTGAAGTTCGCACGCGACTGCCCACCTTGTGTTTGCCAAAAACTCTTATCGGCAAACGTCCAGCCAGTCCACTCGGGTGCTCCACCCCTGGCCATGTTGCCGTTGTTGACCGACCATCCTTCCGGAGGCGTCGCCGTGAAATCCCGACCATTGGGCGTGAGTCCCACTTGTTCTAGAATCGCAGGCTTGAGTGCTAGAAGCTCAAAATCCTGAGTCAACAGGGTGGTACCAACCGAGAGAGTTTGTAGCGTACTGATGACGGCTCCGCGATCGATCCGGATCGAGAAGTCCTTCAGTCCTGTTAGATTTACCGCCGGGTTAATCGTCATGGTGTCACCCACAATGGTAACCAGCGACGAATTCACATCGATGCTGACTTCTGCTTTTCCTGTCTCGGTGCGGACCAAATAGATCGTGCCGTTTCCTTTGCGAATACCCTGGTCAAACTGCACTACGATATTGGTTCCAACGGATACATCGGTCGCATTGTCCAGTGGGGTAATAGAGACGATTTTTGGGAAATCATCGTCTTCAACGATGATGGACGCTGACACATTGAAATAATCGACGGCTGTTGCTGAGATGGTCGCAGTCTGTGGACCATCTGGAACAGTGTCGTCGACACCAGTGATCGTGAATGTAACTGACGCTTGACCATTGGGAATCGTGACGGTCGCAGGTACCGTTGCTTCTGTGGTGTCGCTACTGACGAGTGAAACGACAAGATCACCCTCGGTGGTCAAATTACGCGTCACTGTCCCAGTGGCAATGCCACCGTTTTCATTCATCGACCCTCTGTCAATGGTCACCGTTAATGTCGGTGCTTCGGCTGTTCGGATGTTCCAAACCGCTGGATCTTCGATCCCAGCAAAAGGAATGCCCGCCTTCTCTCCCCGGATGACCATATCATCGAGGGCCCACCACCAGTTGTTTTCACCCTCGCGATAAGCAAAGCGGAATTTCATCAAACCACTTGCAGGACTCTGCAAGGGAGCGTCTACCGTCGCACCACCGATCAACTGACCAGGTGTGTTCGAGCTGCCAACCACGATCCGGTTGTTGCGGGCCTCGTTGGTGTTGTTTGCATCCCCAAAGAATAAAAGGGGATTCCAGTTGCCACCGTTGTCATAGGAAACTTCCACAGTTCCATACTGAGGAAGCTCCGGATAGAAGCTCGAGTCAAACTCTAGAACCACCGAACCTGGAGTGATTCCGGTCAAATCGATGGCTGGAGTCTCCAAAAAGGTATTCATTCTCCCGGCATCATGAGGGGTGTCGTCCCAAGCATCCGAGTCGGCGACGGCAACGGTACCCGAACCGAGTGAGAACCGACTGCGGCTTTGATCCCCTTCGGTCGCAATCCAGGAGTTCTTGTCCATGAACACCCAGCCATGGAAATCGGAATTGCTGGCAGGCATTCGACTGTTATCGACAGAGTAGCCCAACGGACCGTTCTTTGTGAAGTCCGTTCCGTCCCCATTGGGCTCCGTTGTAAACGGGCTGAGGCGTAGAAAATCAAACGACTGCTTGTGCAGGATGACGTCGGACGTCAAATCCGCCGATGTATCGAGGATGGCACCATCGTCGATCAATATGTAATAATCCGTCAACCCAAAAAGATTGATCGATGGGTCAAAAGTGACCGTCGCATCCGCTACTGTAACAGCGGCACTGGTAATATCGATCTGCTCGGCAGCCGTGTTCGTCGCCGCATCGATGATGTAAATCGAACCAGTACCCTTCTTGACGTTGGTGTCGAAAGTGACCGTAAAGTTCGACTTGTAGTTCACCCCGGTGGAGTTATCTGGAGGCGTTAGTGTGACGACCTTCGGTCCTTCGTCGTCGGTGACTCGAATGCTTGCTGATGAAGCCGCGTAGACCGCCGATGTAGCAGTTATAGTGACCGTCTGGGTGCGATCGCTAAGCGTATCATCGACCGCAGTGATCGCAAAAGTCACCGACGATTGACCGTCGGGAATCGTGACGGTCGCCGGAACTGTAGCTTCGGTAGCATCACTGCTCGACAACGTGACGACAACGTCGCCGGTAGGCAGATTGTTGCGACTGACCGTCCCTGTTGCAGTGCCCCCGTTTTCACTCATAGCTTGCCTGTCAATCGTCAGCGTCAACTTTGGCGATTCAGGCGTTGCGAAATTCCAGAAGTTTTGGTCCGACAGCCCTGCAAAGGGAACTCCAACGATGTTTCCTGTGATGAGAAGATCATCAAGCGCCCACCACCAGTCATTGCCACCTTCGGTGTAGTAGCTAAACAAAAGCGACCCGCTCGTTGGGTTGTTCACCGAGCCGATCGCGACTCCACCGCCTGTCGTAGAACCGGTAACGAGGCGTTCGTTGATGTTGCGTTTCGCAAAGGGTGCATCATTGTCAGTGTTCGTAGGATTGAGCTCCAGCAACTGGGTCCAGTTGGTTCCACCGTCGTAGCTGACCGATAGGCGACCAATCTGGGCGTCTTCTGGGCGAAAACTGGAATCGAATTCCAATTTGACCGAGTTCTCGGCAACGCCATTCAGGTTGACGGCCTTGGTGATCAGGGTGCTTTGGAACGGCCTGACGGCTCCCGGTCCATCGTCATACTCGTCGGAGTCACCGATCGCCAACGTCCCGTTCCCCAAGACAAACTGATCACGGCCCTGGTTGTCCGCACCGATCCAGAAGTCCTTTCGAGCGAAGGTCCAACCCCTCCATTCAGCTGCCCCTACACCTTCCATGTTAGGATTATCTAAACGGGATTGAAATCCAAGCGGCGGAGTAGGCGTCCAGTCGCTTCCAGTGCCGTTGGCTTCGAAAACTTTGGGGCCAAGCGGCAGGAAATCAAAGGATTGGGTCAAAAGAGTCGCGTTCGACGTCGGAGTGCTCGATCGGTCTAGGAAAGAACCACTGTCGATGTGTACAAAATAAGAGTTGTCCAACTGTAAATCGATCGGCAGGTCCACCGTAACGATCGCGCCATCCACCGTCACGTTGGATGAATTCACATCGACAGCCACTCCAGTCGTACCTGTTCCCTGGCGAACGACGTAAATATTGCCTTGGCCTTTGTTCACGGGCTCATTGAATGTGAAAACTAAGTTGCTGTCCAAAGGCACACTGGTCGAACCATCCAGCGGGCTCACGCTCAGGATACTCAGCGCCATCAACTCTCGGTTTTCGAGCTGCTCAATCAATTGCTTGCGAAATCGTCGATGAGCGAGACTTCTCCTCTTGGCTGACTTCCTCAGTGACCTAGAAAGACCCCCAGCCATCCGACTCCACAGGCTTGATTCTCGATGATTCATGAAAATTCCCTTAGCGGTGCTAATCAAATCAGTTGCAATTTGGAACGACAAAGATGATGGTGCGGATTATGCCGGACGAATATTAAGCTATGTGGCAGATTCACCGCATATTCGATGAAGGCAAGGTTAATCTTCAGGCGTCAACCGGACAGTCTGTGGCGATTGGCGAAGATGCACTTGGGCATTGAATGCGATAACAATGCGGGGTTTGTTGCCAAAATAGGGCAAACCACTATGAAGAAGATGCGAAGGAAAGATTAAGAGCAGGCCATTCTCAAGCGGCGGGTCGAAATGCGGTTGGACGTAGCGATTCCCTGCATCTTTGTAAGAACCACCGGCCGATATCGGACAGTAGAATCGGCTTCCACCATTCGGGGCACCCAACGTTGCAGCTTGGTAGTCTCCAATGTCCACGTAAAAGATCCCACACCAACTGCATCCGTGATGCCAGTGCACACCTTGCAATTGGTTCTTGGGTTGCATTTTATTTCCTCCGGAACTAGGAATCGATTCGCAATGCACCATGTTTCCTCTACAATTTTTAAGATCGCACCATCGACCCAATGAAAGACTGATGAAGTCGGAGAGAAATGAATGCCGCCAAATCCAAGTGAATCGAACCTTGATGTATCCCAGGTTTTTCCATCGCTTTTTGGAAGGAGGATCGTCAAAGATTCGGCGCAGTGGAATGGATTGCTTGAAAAACGCATCCTAGAAAGGCAATCGTCAACACGCAGCGAGGATTATGCAAATTCCGGAGGATGGCACTCTCCGGCCGATTTGCTCGAAGCCCAAGGGCAAGATATCGATTGGTTGCGAGGGATCATCGCCGAAGGAGTCAACGGGATGGTACAAGCAACGATGCAGTTGCCGGAGGTCAAGTCCAGACGATCTAGACCCTCTGGCGCTTTTCATGTTGTGGCATGGGCGAACATCTCAACGCTCGGAAACTATCACCGAATGCATAACCACCCCGGAAGTGCTTGGTCGGGCTGTTACTACGTCCGTTCAAAAACCGAAAACGACTCACTTGCCGGAGCTCTAGAGCTATATGACCCTCGACCGTTTGCGGAAATGACCGATGTTCCAGGAACACCCTACGGCCAACGATTGCTGGTAAGACCTGAACCCGGACTGCTAGTTCTATTTCCAGGTTGGATGTACCATTTTGTCCACCCTGTGACCTCTCAAGAACCTCGCATATCGATCGCTTTTAATGCGATATGGAAACGCTCATGAGCCAAATTCCAAGCGACAAGGATCCCCGCGTAAATCAACTTAGAGAGATGATCCAAGCCAGTCCACTGTTGCTACCTTGGGACTGGGACCAAATCTCCGGTCGGATCGAATTCATCAGCCTGACCGAGTCGGAGTACTTGCAGGCTAGCTTTCTCGATGAGCGGATGCTCTCGGAAAAATCCATACGTGGGACAGTTCCTTATGCTCTGATCAGCGACATTGATTTGAGCCATCGTTCGAGCATAGGATCTCGTCCTTGCGATTTCATCTTCCATGTTTCGCACTGCGGTTCCACCTTGCTCTCACGATTATTAGGGTCGCACCCAGTTTGCTTTGCACTCCGAGAACCTAGAGTCCTCAGAAGCTTCCATTCTCAGTCCCCCGAGGAAATTCGCTGGCTCTTTGGACTTTTGTCCAGAACATTTTCGCAAACCCAGAGAGCGCTGATCAAGTCGACGAGCTTTACTAGCCAGTTCGCACAAAATTGGCTCAGTGTTTTACAAGATTCCAAAGCCATTCTCTTGACGATGCCCCTAGAGCCCTTCTTAGCTGCGGTGCTTGATGGCTCAACTATCGACATCCAAAATCACAAACACTCGCGTTGGAAGCGACTGCAGAACTTGGGATGCCATCTTCCAGGCGAACTTGACACACTGGAAGTCGGACAGTGCGCAGCGATGAGCTGGCTTTGTGAGTCGCTCACACTCCACAAGCTTGCGTCGAACCACCCGTCAAGAACGCACTCGATCGATTTCGATAGCCTCATTCGCTCACCTGCGCAGACACTTGAACAATGCGCTGAATTTCTGAACTATCCAAGTCCTTACCCAGATTGGGACCGAGATCCACTCTGGCAGCAATATGCAAAGAAACCAGGTGTCTCCTACAACACGCTAACACGGGACAAACTGCTCAATGCGTCGAGGCAAAAACATGCCGCTGAAATCCAGCAGGGAATCCGATGGGTCTTAACGCTCCAAGATCCTCAGGTCGCCGATTTGCTTAATCGGTGACTTGAGTTCTATTTCCTTCGGATGTGATCAAAGTCACATTTTCTAATTGGCCTGATTTTAAGGAAATCACTTTCTAAAGACAATCTGGTCAAACAGCGCACCATCGAGATCGTATGCCTTCAATTCGAGAGTTCCGCCGTTGATGCTCACGTAAACAAAATGGTGCCCGCGTTTGACATTGTTCTGAAACGCAGGTCGGATAGGACCCGCTTGCTCTAGTCCGCCCCCACCCCCTCCAGTGATCATGTAGACTGGCGCGTTCTCCTGCGCAACCTTACCGGCTCGAACAGGCCAAGTACGTTCGTAGGAATGGATGTGCCCGTTCCACACGATATCGACGCCATACTTGTCAAACAACTCGCACAGTGGTCGGATTCGCAAATCACCCCAAGTGCTCTTGCCCTTCCAAAGATTGCCGTAATCATCCTCGTCGGAGGAGTAGGAGGGATGGTGGTAGCTAACAAAGGTCCACAGTGTTTTTGATTCTCCAGAATCTCTTCGCTGTTTTAGTTCCAGCAGTTCTTTTTCAAGCCATAAATACTGTTCGCTCTGCGGATCCACTTTCTTGTTCGAGTCGATCATAAAGAATTTGGCATTTCCATACTCGAAACTGTAGTAATATTCCGGCGGTGGTAGTTCCATATACCGGTAATAGTGATCCGCGTTTCGCTCGTGATTCCCCAAAACAGGATAAAAAGGAACGCGGGAAAAGAGTGGACTCATGCTGGCGAAGAACTCTTGAACCCACTGATTTTTCTTCAAACCATCGTCGACCAAGTCCCCTGGAATAATCGTAAAATTCGGGCGCAGAGCCCAAGCGTGCTGCGCCAAGCGACCATTGACCTTGGGGTTTCCTTGCGTATCTGCGATCACCGCAAAGGCGAAGGGCGTCTCCGGGAGCGATGCAGTCTGGAATGAAGAATAGCCAGGCGCAAGTTCTCGTTCGCCACCTTGTTCCTTGACCACTACCTGGTAATAGTAACCAGTTTCAGGCTTCAAACCCGTCAGTACCGCCGTGTGCAACAAATCGTCCGGCGAATTGCATTGTACCTCTTGGCCAAATTGAGCCGTCTCGCCAAACCTGACTTTAACACTCGATGGCTTGCTCACCTCGCAAACAACACGGATCGAATCCTGGGTCGCATACTGCAAAAAGGGTTTTACTAAAAACTCGAATCCCTTGGCGGGATCAAGCACCGGAGGAAGCTCGGCCCACTCTTTCTGATGCTCGAAATCATGAAAAATCCAAGCCGGTTTGGCTGCCAAATCATACATCACCACTTGCGACAGCCGTCCAGACATGACGTAGTGTTCGTTCGAATCAGAGTAAGCGCCCAAGACGAGCTTTGATCCTTGTGGGTAAAGGATCTTTCCTTTCTGAGCATCCGATTGCGACTCAAGCTTGCCGTCTACCCACAACTGCATTTCCTTACCGTCGAAAACTCCGCAAACGTGGTACCATTTACCTCGTTGGATTTCTGTCGTCCCTGCAAGGTAAGTCATCTTACCGTCGCCATCGTCGGCACCCGTAGAAGATAGCCCAAAGGAAAAATGGTTCTGGTTGTATCCTAATACCCATCCGGTTTCGGCGTCACCATTGTCTTGGAACGCTGACAGGATTCCGCCATAGGGCAAAGTTTCGTCGAGACTCACCCAAGCGCTGACGGTCAAGGCATCTTCTGGTAAGACTTTACGAACCGTTTCCCAATTGGCCTCCGACTTGAAAGCGTTGCTCAATCCATCTAGCCTTACGCTAGTACCCTTTCCAACTTTCTCCAGGATCGGTTCACCGTCGCAACGCAAATCTGGTCCCGCGATCGACTTCAATTGGTTTCCGTTGAGCCGGGATTCTTCAAAGAGCCAACTGCAACGCGGGTCTGGACCTTCATGGCCAAACACATCCCACTGAGCTACAAGTATTAACCAAGCAGTTGGCAAACACTTGAGGATCAATCCCAGCAGAAAGCAACTATTCGATCGATGCATGACACCACCCAGAAAAACGGTTATTAAGTTACTCGTTGGGGTCGAGGCCCGAAGCTCGGATCAGAACGATTCTTCCGTGCGAATGTCTTCCTGCCTGTCCCGCGATCCGAAGGCGCTGTAAACACTTCGATCGATCTTGTCGGTGAGGAACCGAACCGAGCCGTCTGCAAAACCAAAATTACAACCTCCAGAGTGTCTTGAGCCGAACGAGATTTCGTAAGCTGCAAAACCGGGTTGACCCGGGGCAACTTTGGGTGTGTTCATCGGAACACCGGTCGAGCCAACTGCTTCGGACATGTCACCTTGATTGTTGGTGTCGATATCATCGCCGCCGTAAGCCCAGTGATCTTTACGTCCGAAGTTATCTCGATTGTCCTCTCGGATCAAACCCATCTCGGGGACAACGTTCACGTCGCCTTCTGCCTCGCCGATGGAAATGGTATTGGACGTCCCATCCTTAATCGTCGATATTTTGCTGCCCGTCATGCCCCAACCTTTACCATTGTACTGGATTCTCTGATGAGCCATTTTATTGACAAAAACGCCATCGAGGTCGTGAATCACTTCGGTCGCACCGGTACCTCCCCAAGGAGCCGTTGCCGTCTGCCGTCGACGGTCGGTTGTCTGATAACCGGAGACGCAACCCAAGTAATTTGCGGGTGCCCTTTTCTGCACGATCCAGTTGTCTCCAGAGATATCCGCAGCAGACTCAGGAAAACTCGACGATGGGCAGCGGAAAGTGGCGATTCTCTGCTCGCAAACGTAAATGTTTTTGAAAAACCGGTTATAAGCCCTGTTGTTGAGAGCATCGTTTCCACTGATTCCAGGGACGCTGAACGCCCATTGGAAATTGCCACGTCCATCCTCCTGAAAAGTCATTATATCGTAGAGTGATTTCTGCTCCATGTAGGGCAAAATCAGGCTGTGCCAAGAAGTACCAACCTCGAACTCCGCAGCCATCGGAAAACCCTTCATGGCGTCTTCAAAATTGGCCACAGCAATGTTGAGTTGCTTGACGTTGTTTTGGCAGCTCATCCTTCGGGATGCTTCTCGAGCCGCTTGCACGGCCGGCAATAGCAGACCGACCAAAACTCCGATGATGGCGATCACGACCAGCAATTCTACCAGGGTGAATCCATTGCTTTTGATCGGTAAGGCAAATTTCTTATTTCGAATCATCGGATCCTGTCTCCGTTCGTGGTTTGGACGCAACATTGAACTCAAAAAAATTCTTGTCCCCAGCTTTGACCTTGACCGAAAGGGGGGTGGTACCTGGGGACTCATACTCATCCGGGAACCGGTTGAGGACGCCACCCGGCACCTCGCTGGGTTTGGCCTCGGGTTCGATGTCTTTCCCGTCTTTGGTCACCCAGGCAACCAAAGTTACTTTGTATTTCCCAGCCCAGATCCCGATATCGCCTTGCGGGTGGACTATCGCAAACTTACCGTCCTGATAGGTCATTCCGAATCCATATCCGTGCCGATCCGGGTTAAAAACAGCCACGTCGGGAAAGAAACCAACCTTGCAGTTCGATACCGGTTTGCCGTCGAGAAGAACGACTCCTCCGACTTCGTGCATCGGGGGTTTCCCACAACCGCACAAACAAATCACGAGTCCAAGAACAAGCACCAGCGTCTTGACGAACATGTCTTGCTCCCTCAAGGTTTGAGTAAATCGCAGCGGGCGAAGGGCCCGCGTTCGAAGCGGTCGCGTTATTTCTACACGCCACTGTTATGGATGGTTACAATATCCTAGGGACGGAATTTGATCAGATCGAAATCGTGAAGTTTCCGTTTGGAATGTGTTACCTTCGGATTCAGATGCCGTAAAGAAACGTCCCGTAACCACCGTTCGACCGTAGCCACCTGTCGCCAGACGGTGGAGGCTTAACTCGCGCCGCACCACCGCTTGGCAGCTGATGGCTACGAAATCCGTAACCACCGTTCGCCCGTAGCCACCTGTCGCCAGACGGTGGAGGCTTAACTCGCACCGCACCACCGCTTGGCAGCGGATGGCTACAAAGAGCCCGTAGCCCCCTGCCGCCCGTAG
>QWPJ01000065.1 GCA_003671195.1 Planctomycetota bacterium | reverse complement strand
GCCCGATCGAGCACTTCGGTCCAATGCTTTGTTCGTGCGGTTCCTCGTACTCGAAGCAATCTAGTATAGCAATCCGGCCCATTGGTCCGCAAGTTCCCGCGAACCGCCTCGATCAACGATCGGCATCGCTGCTGTTCGAGCAGCCAACGAGTACGAGTACCGTTTCACTGAGTACCGTCCGCCGCGGCGGACTGAGTACGAGTACGACGAAATCCGATGCGAGGCACGAGCGCATGCTCTGTAGCTGCAAGTTACGCCTCCGCCGGGCAAGCCCGACGGTAGGCTTACTCAGCGTTCATGGGCTTCTTGGCCTCCGTCGACTTTATGCCGTCGGGGCCAAGGTTTGCAGCTATATAGCCTCCAATTTAGCTTTATCGCTATTGCTTAAGAGCCGAGCATCGCTGGTTGGTTCATGGGTATAGGGTCGACCTGCCAGCAAGCACAAGACGAGGCAGAAAAATCGGGCCGGGGCATCAGAGCGGGTGATGGGATTCGAACCCACGACTTCCAGCTTGGGAAGCTAGCACTCTAGCCGCTGAGTTACACCCGCAAGGTGATGCCTTGCCTACCATATCCTATCGGATCAGGATTACAAGCCGTCAGCGGCGGAAGAGGACACTGTAGTTTTCACCATCCAATTCGTAGCTCGCTTTCTCCCAACTGACGGCGATCTTGGACTCCGAGTCGGCGAATTCTCGGATCCAAGTGCCGCGTCGCCAAGCGGGCGATTCGGCCGGGGGCATGCGCATGGCAAGCTGGATTTCTTGCTCGGAGACCAAAGGGGACAATTGCAGATTTTCGAGGAGCTGCCGAAAGTAACCTTCGGAGGTCAGTTCATGGTAGCGAATGTCGATCTTTTTCTTGACGGTCCAATCGGTCTCTTTGCCCAGTTGCTGCAGGAGCCAGAGCTTGCTGATCCAGTCGATTCGGCCGACGAGCAGCATTGGAGGCTGATTTTGATTCTTGGGCATCGCGTCGATCTGATTGAGGGTCATCTGCCAGAGCTCAATGATCTCCCAAGCTTCCCGGGGAACCTCGGACTTTTTCTCAAGCCAACTTTTGAGAGTCCTCAAGTAGATTCGAGATAGGTCGCGGGACTTGTATTCGAGCCCCTTGCGATCCGGCATCGAACGGACCAACATCCAGTCTCGGGCATACTCGCGAATCGCGGTGGTGGGCGAGCGCAACTGAATTGCTTCGACTCTAGGATTCTGCTCGACCCAGTCGAGGACCAGGGCCGTCGAGCCGAGCCTGAGCCACTGCGATTGCTGACACATCCCCGAATCGCCGATCGCGATCTCGATTCTTTGGATCGGACCGAGCAATTCGAAGAGATTCGTCAGGCTCCAATAAGGCCCCGAGAGAAGTTTGCGCAGCAATGGATCGCAGCGGAAGATCGGGCGATGGGCATTGTAACTCCCAAACCCAATCTCTCGGTCGACCGTCGCGGCGCGGGAACTAATCCAGAACTTGGATTCCGGATCGAGGTATCCGGCACCATCCAAGAGGCATCGAGAGGCTAAGAAAGCAGACGCGTTTCGCCGATGGGGCCGCAGGGCCACTGTGTAGAGCAGAAGTCCGAATAGCCAAACGATGGGCGCATGGAGCTGGCGTAGTCCCCAAGCACCCAGGATCCATTGCCAGGGGGCCATCGGAAAGCCGAGGAGGCAATCGTGGCTTTGCAATGAATCGAGCTTGGAAGCCGATGTTTTGTCGTTGCCCCAACCGGCCATGCCGAGCCCACGATGGCCCAGCGAGATCAGCAGCATGCTGCCGAGCCAAAGGGCTGCAAGACTTCGGTAGAGAAGCAATGGCAAGAGGAGTAATGCCAGACCGATCCACCATGCGATCAACCATGGTCCTTGTGCGATGCGCATGTCGTAGGACTCGTGCTGGCCAAGGGTATGTCCGTAGGCATCGCTATTGGATTTGATGAGCGACCAGTCTTGTGACGGTCGGTGGGCCTCTAGGGCGTCTTGGAGGATTTGCTCGTTGGCCAACTGGTAGCAAACGACCTGACGTGGACTGCGTGTTTCGGGCGTTGCGATTTCGATCAGGGCGGTAGATAAATCTGCTGAGCCACCCATTTCGAGAGAAAGACTCGATCCATTGGCAAGGAACCATCGAAGGGCATGATGGCTCGGTGCAAGCGGCAGTCGTTCTCGGATCGATTTGAGAATCGCGGAGAACTCTTTGAGCGAATCCTTTTGGGCATCTTTAGGATGCCTCCAAAACATTTCCGATTCGAGTCCGATGTACCGATGGAGCAACCGAGTTCTACTCTCCGCTTTGTCCCGCGTCGATCTGCTCCAGATAGTTTTGGACTTGCGTCTGAGTATCTTTTTCAACGGATTTAACCCACGCTTGTAGCCGATTTTCGATCGAGGTTACGGTAGGGGCCGGTTCAGGAGCGCTCGAGGGCGACTTCTCGGGCGAAGCTCCCGGTTGTGACGTTGCATCGTTGGGCGACGATGCACTCTTCGGGATCTCTATTCGTTGGCTTTCCATCGAAGTACCTTTCGTCTGCCCCGTTTTCTAGCACTTTGGTTTTTCTAGCACTTCGGTTGCATCAGTAAATCCAACGCAGAATCCAACTCCAAATGACTAGCCCACATGTTCAACGTCCGAATTGACCGAGTGCGAGGAGAAGACTTTACGCAAGTCAAAAACGCTCGATCGACCGCTTCGGTTCAATGCTTTGTTCGTGCTTGTACTCGTACTCGATTCGATCCAGTATAGCAATCCGACCTATTGGTCCGCAAGTTACCGCGAACCGCCTCGATCAACGATCGGCATCGCTGCAGTTCGAACAGCCATCGAGTACCGTTGCACTGAGTACCGTTGCACTGAGTACCGTTGCACTGAGTACCGTTGCACTGAGTACCGCTTCGCCGAGTACGAGTACGACGAAATCCGACGCGATGCACAACCTATCCTAAGTACCCGGCGAGCGGATGGTACGAGCCGGGTTGAAATTCCTAGGTTTTTTTCGCGAAGTCGCGGAGTTACTAAGCGCTTTCTTTGCGTTGCGGGACCGATTTCACAGGAGTGACCTTTCCGGATTGTTCATCCAGATCGATGGTGTAAACGGTTCCTTCTTCTTGTTCGGGAAGATCGAACATGACATCCATCATGATTTCCTCGACGATGCTTCGGAGTCCACGGGCACCGACACTCTTGGTGTGGGCTTTTTTAGCGATCGCCGTCAGGGCGTTTTCGGTGAACTGAAGCTGGCAGTTTTCCATCCCGAACAAGGCTTGGTATTGCTTGATCAGCGCATTTTTCGGTTCGGTCAGGACCTTGACCAGTCCGGAGACGTCCAAGGGGGCCAAGGCTGTAACGACGGGTAAGCGGCCGATGAGTTCGGGGATCATGCCGAATTCGAGGATATCGTCTGAGGGGACTTGGCCTAATAGAGTCGCAACGTCTTTCTCTTCTTTGATGGTGGTTCCTGGTCCGAAGCCGAGGGATTTTTTCCCTAGCCGTTTCGAGATGATTTCATCGATACCGACAAATGTCCCGCCGCAGATAAAGAGGATGTTGGTCGTATCCATCTGGATATACTGCTGCTCGGGGTGCTTGCGTCCACCTTGGGGTGGCACGTTCGCGACGGTTCCTTCGAGCATCTTCAGGAGTGCTTGTTGGACTCCTTCTCCGGAGACATCGCGGGTGATCGAAACGTTTTGGCTGGTTTTGCCGATCTTGTCGATCTCGTCGATATAGAGGATCCCTCGCTGGGCCGCTTCGATATCGAAGTCGGCTGCATGGAGGAGTTTCAAGAGGAGATTCTCGACATCCTCGCCGACGTAACCGGCTTCGGTCAGTGTGGTCGCATCGCCGATGGCAAACGGAACGTTGAGCATTTTGGCCAAGGTTCTGGCGATGAGCGTTTTGCCGCAACCGGTGGGCCCAACGAGCAAGATGTTGGATTTCTCGATCTCGATGTTGGCGTCGTCCCATCCGGCGCTCAAGCGCTTGTAGTGATTATGGACCGCCACGGCCAGGGCTCGTTTGGTCTGCAGTTGGCCGATGACGTACTGATCGAGGTGCTCGACAATCGAGCGTGGAGTTGGGATATCTCCAAAGAGTTTTTTCGTCGGCCCACGGCGACGCTGCTCTTGTTCGAGCATCGAAGAGCATAGCTCGATGCACTCACCGCAGATGTAGACCTCTCCGGGCCCTTCGACCAAGGGACCGACATCTCGATAGCTCTTGCGACAAAAAGAACAGTTCTTTTTGGTGTTGCCGTTGCCAGTAGATTTCCTGCTGGCCATCACATCCTTACCTGACGTCATACTCGACTCCAAATCTATCGCTTCGCGTGGATGCTTACGGTGCACCACAACCGGCGACGGGGACACGGGTTGATTGCTCGATGGTCTAACTTCGTTATTGAAACAGGTTTTGAAACGGTAGTGTTTTGAAACGGTGATTCTAAACGAACTTTCAAACCGGCAATCCGTGCCATGGCTTTCGAGCTTTTTGGGTTTTGGTTCCTTGAAAGATCGGGGATCTTCCAAGTTCGGCCTCCCAGACCGATGGTATTCATTGTGGATCCTGACGACGCTTCCTGACGGCGTCCTATCTTAACACAACAAGATCACCGGAGACCTCGATCGCTTCCAAAGCGTTTCTTCGGACCGGTGCTATTGCTGTTTCGACGATTGCTCGTTCCTCATCTCGGGGTGTTGTTTGCTCGAAGGGTTTCTTCCAAGCAACGCCTCAATCTTTCGGAATTCCTGATCGTCTAAGTCACCCTCGGTTCTCATTTCTTGAAAATTCCGCCGGAGAGCCTCCTCGATTTGCAGATTGTGAGCATTAATACTACGCAGACGGGATAAACCGTACAACGCGATCAAACTAACAAGCACCAGTACAACGACCCCAAGGATTGTTTGTACGACGGGATCTTCGAGAAACGCCGGGGCATTCATAGCAGTCAACTTCTCCAGTGAACGTTGGGCAACCGAGCGACAGTTTTCGCAATTGAGCAATTTAGCTGGGAACTGCTGCCTTTGCGCACTGGCGGGCTATGCTGGCGACCTTCACTGGTCCTACGAGACTCCTTATTGGGTGAATTCAGAAAAGGGAAAAACCTGAGTCATCCACGGAGCAATCGTATCCCTGGTCGAGGGAAATAGTCTAGAGATTTCTGGCGAAAATTTCTGATTTCGCTCAAGCCAGCCCGTAACGCTCCTTAGGGTCCTTCAGGCCCTGGTGGAGCCGTTGGAGGGCTTCGGTTTCGATTTGCCGGACCCTTTCGCGAGTCAAACCGAGTTCCAGGCCGATTTCCTTGAGGGTGTGCGGGGGGGTATTGTCCAAGCCGAACCGCATCCGAAGGATGGTCGCCTCGCGGGGATCGAGGGTTCCGACGAGCTCCAGGGCCGTTTTCAGAACGTCATGATCTAGAAGCTCATCCTCGGGACTCTTGAGCCGCTCGTCCATGACCATCTCGCCGAGCGACCAACCTTGGTCGGACTGATCCCCTTGAGGGGTGGCGTTATGGATCTGGATCGCTTTTTTGATGATCGGGAGTTTCTTCTTCGGCAATCCGAGCAAGCGAGCCGTCTCTTCTTGGGTCGGAACCCTTCCTAGGGCCTCAGACAATCGGTTGGTTGCTCGTCTCCATTTGCTGAGCAATTCGACCATGTAAGCAGGAATGCGGATGGTCTTCGAGGAATTGATCAACGCCCTTTTGATCGACTGCTTGATCCAGTAGCTTGCATAAGTACTAAAGCGGGTTCCCATCTCGGGATCAAAGCCCTCGACGGCCCTGAGCAATCCGAGGTTTCCCTCTTCGATCAGGTCCTGCAAGCCTAACCCTTTGCCGGCGTAGTTTCTCGCGATGTTGACAACCAATCGCAGATTGGCTCGGACCATTCGGTCGCGGGCCTCGGCATCCCCTTGGCCCACACGCCGAGCCAACGACTGCTCTTCTTGAGCCGTGAGCAACCGCGTTTCGTTGATTTCGCGAAGGTAGGTCTCCAACGGGGACTGAAGATGGTCTCCCTCGGGTTTGACCCGACGCTTGCTCAGCAAACGAACTTCGTCATCGCCCAAATCCTCGGCGTCGCCGTCCATTGACCTAGGGTAAACCATGAATGAGCCTAACGATGGGGTAGGATGCTAGATGCGATTCGAAGGAACCGTCTGACAGGTGGTCGACGGTCAGGCCTAGCGAACCGGAAATCGGCGCGCAAAGTCCTGGACTTGGAATCGGCGTTGCAAGGAAATAATTGCTAAGAAATCCCAAGGGAACCTACGTGTAACGGATTTGCGGTGTACGTAAAGCGATGAAGAAATGGTACAATCTCCACTGGTGTAGGTTGCCTTGCTTGGAATCGCTCCGATTGAATCGGTTGTATCGCTCCGGTGGGCGACGCGCAGCCAAGTCACGGGGCTTTGGATCCCTTGTGTACCCCCATTCGATAACCATCCCTAGATTTCTCCAGAGACGTCTATCCATAGACATCAAGGAACAACAAGGAACAAAATGCTCACTTCGATCCCTGCGGTCGCTGTCCTATCCCCCTGGCGGACTTTGGCCGCCAAAGTCCTCGATGGATCTGATGTGTCGAAGACCGAGGCTCTGGCCATCCTCAACTCGAGCGACGAGGAGCTTCTGGATCTGGTCAACGCGGCATTCGAAATCCGCAAGAGAAACTTCGGCAAGACCGTTCAGCTTTATTTCTTGATGAACGCCAAAAGTGGACTTTGCCCCGAGGATTGCCACTACTGTAGCCAGTCGAAGATTTCCGACGCTCCGATCCCCAAATACAACATCCTCAGCCGCGATAAGTTGCTCGAGGGGGCCAAACTTGCCGCCCAACGGCAAAGCAAAACCTACTGCATCGTCATCAGCGGCCGGGCACCGAACGAACGTGAGATCCAAGCGATCGAAAAGATCGTCCCTGAAATCAAGCAAACCTACGGTTTGAATATCTGCGCTTGCCTCGGACTGCTCAACGAATCGCAGGCCCAAAGGCTGGCCGCCGCAGGGGTCGACAAAGTCAACCATAACCTCAATACCAGCCAAGAATACTACCCGGAGATCTGCACGACCCACACCTTCGAGGACCGCATCGAGACGCTCAAAAATGTCCGAAAAGCGGGACTGGCACTCTGCAGCGGTGGGATCATCGGAATGGGTGAAAGCCGACAGGACATCGTCGAAATGGCTTTCTCTCTCAAGGAGCTCTCCGTCGAGTCGATCCCCTTGAATTTCCTCCATGCCATCGATGGCACTCCGATGCAACAAAAGGAATACCTCTCGGCCCGCGACTGCATCCGAGCCCTGGCCATGTTCCGCTTCGTCAACCCCGCAAGCGAACTGCGGATCGCCGGCGGTCGCGAACGCCACCTCCGATCGCTCCAACCCTTGGGCCTGATGATCGCCAATAGCATCTTCATCGGGGATTACCTTACGACCCAAGGCCAAGCCCCCTCGGAGGACTACCGAATGATCGAAGACCTCGGATTCGAAATCACCGGCCAGGCGGCTCTGCCCAGCGGAACTCAAACCAACAGCACTGGGATCACTGGGACACAATGCGAAGCTCCAAGTTCGGACCCGACGCGAAGCTCCTGCTGCGGCTGATCCTGCTTTTTCAAATTTTCACTTCTAGAAAAACTCTCCAAAACAAGGTCCATGATGCCAAAACTCACTGTCGAAGGTCTCGGCGAATTCGAAATACCGACCGGCAAACGGCTCGTCAATGCGCTTCGCGAAGAGGTCTCGAGCGACCAACTCCATGCCTGCGGCGGGAACGCCCGTTGCACCACCTGTCGCGTCGAGTTTGTCTCGGGCGAACCTTCAGAAATGACCGTCGCTGAAAAGCAACTCCTTGAGGCCCGAGGGCTCAGCGGAGTTCGCCTCGGGTGCCAAATCCTCTGCCAAGAGGATATGTCGGTCCGGATCATCAGTCGCCTCGAAGGCAGTGGCCGCAAGGATTGCGGATCGGCTTGCTCGGTAGAACTTGCGCCGCAACCTGTCGAATGGACGACCAAGTCCTAACGGCCCATCCAACCTAGGGGCAAATCAACGATGTTCCTGGCCGACAACCCAGTCCTACAACGCGAACTGCTATCGAACCTGCGGACCAGCCGCGCTTTCATTCTATTGCTGGTCTACCAGGTCGCATTGGCCTTGGTCATCGTCATCGCCTATCCACGCGAAACGAGGATCGATCTGAGCGTCGAGTCTGCGGCCGCTCAGAGACTCGTCGACTTTTTCTTCATCGGTCAATTCGCAATCGCTTCTTTGATGGCACCGAGCTTTGCCGCCGGCGCGATCACCGGCGAAAAAGAACGCAAGACCTACGAAATGCTCCTGGCCAGCCCCTTAAGACCCTGGAGCATCGTCCTGGGAAAACTCATCGCAGCACTGACCCACTTGGTCGTGCTGATCATCAGTTCCTTACCGATCATCATGCTCTGCTTGCCCCTCGGGGGCGTTTCGATCTATGAGCTTCTAGCTGCCTACGTTGGCCTACTTTTCTCGATCCTTCTTTTCGGTTCGATCAGCGTCTTTTGCTCCTCTTATTTCAAACGTACGTCGTCATCGCTGGTCGTCAGTTATGTCATCATCCTGCCCCTGCTGATTCTCGGCGTGTTGGGTTGGACCATGCTCGCTTCCCGAGCGGATATTCGATTGATCGCTATTACCACCTTGGTCCCGACGGTCTCGATTGCCGTAAGCGGATTGCTCCTCTCGGTGGCGGCCAATAGGCTGCTCTATCCACCCGATATCGGAAGCCAAGGCAACGAAGTAGTCGACCTGGAAAATGAGCAAAAAAAAGCGGTCGGATTGGTCATCCAAAGAGACCAATTCCCAGACAATTTGTTCGCGCCCCCAAGGCGTCGAACGCTTATGGCCAACGATGCGAATCCGATCTACGACAAGGAAATGCATGCGGAGCTGTTCAGCCAAGGTACCTTGATGCTGCGGCTTGTGATCCAACTGAGCATGATCCTTGCGATTCCGTTGATGACGATCCTGCTTTTTTGGAAGCCGGATCTTGCTTACCTCTACGTCGGCTACGTGCTGGTCTTCAACATCCTCAGCGCTCCGGTCTTTACCGCCGGTTCGATCACCGGCGAACGGGAACGACAGACCCTAGATCTGTTGCTCACGACCACGATTTCGGCTAGCCAAATCCTCTGGGGGAAACTCCTTGCTGGGTACCGAGTCTCGGCGGTCCTGACCGGCTTTTTGATGTTCCCGATGCTCCTTGCTTGCATCAATCCCGAAGTGGCCCGAAACTGGATTGCGATGATCGTCTTCGTAGCGATTTGTTTCGTCGCCTCGGTCTTCAACTCGGTCCTCTCGCTCTTTATCTCCACCTTGGTCCGCAAGACCAGCACCGCCCTGATGGTCTCGTACATCACCCTGCTGGTGCTCTACTGCCTACCGATTGCTTTGTATTTTTTGGTCTGGAGCAGCGCCCCGGAAAGCGACGACCTGAGTACCTTTCGCTACATCGGAATCAGCAGCCCAATGATGGCCGCCGATAGTGTCCCAATGACCTCCGTGCAGTCCGGGCTTGAGATGTCCAGAACCAAACGGGGAGACTGGATCCATGTTGCCTCTTACTTCGTTTTCACTACGATCCTAACGGCGATCCTTTTTCTCTCGACAGCCTTTTTGTTCCGAAGTCGCTGGCGACTTACCGGACGTGGCTGATCCCAACCACCGCTCACACAAAGCCCACACCAGGTCGACTCTATGCAAATCCCACCCTTTGGTTTCGGGCCCACCGAGGCGATCAAACAAGTCTCCCAATGGCTTGGGAACCCCGCATTGAATCATGCGATCAAAGAGGCCGCTTTGAAACTCGGGATCAAAGAGGTTCCCTCGGCCGCAAGTGTCCAAGAGGTTCTCAGGCAGGCTGGCAAATGGCTCGAGCGAACGGCTGAGCCTTGGATGGCACCAGGCGACCCATCGGCTCCTCGATCCTTGGAGGTCGGCATCAACGCCACCGGCGAGTGGTTTCACCCCCGTTGGACAGCCCAACCCCTGAGCCAAAACGCTTGCAGATTGGCAGCCCATCTGCACTCGGGATACTCCCAAGACTCGGGCATTGCCCAAGACCTGCAGCGACTCTTGATTTCCGCCACAGGTGCCGCAGATGCTCTGGTCCTGCGCGATATTCCGACGGCGGTTCAATTGGTCGTTCGAGCTTGGGTCAACGACCCCTCGAACCGAACGGAGCCTCACCTTGCTCCGCATGTGCTTTTGCCCCGAATCGCTTGCCTGCGCATTCCCGTCTCTGGAACCGATGCGGGCGTGCAACTCCGCCCCTTGATCGATGCGACCGGGGCTCATGTCACCGAGATCGGTAGCAACTCCGATTGCCTACACGATGACTATGCCAAGGCGACTGCGATGCATCCCCATTCTCTGATTTTTCAAGCCACACCGATCGCATTCCAAAACGATGCTTACGCGATGAGCGATCACGCTCGGAGCACTGGCTCCCTCGTGTGCACTTTGGCGCTGGACGCAAGTCTCGTCGACCTCGACTGGACCGATTGCAAAACGCCAGCACTCACACGCCGCTGGGATTCGGGACCTGACTTGATCATCGCCCCGACCCAGTACCTCCTCGGTGGGCCCGATGCGGTAGTGATCCTAGGAAAGAAAAACGCGATCGATCGAATTCGACCCTGGGCGGACCAACTCGGCGCCCAGGCCGATCGAGTGACCCAAGCTCTCTTGCATTGCGCCCTGAGCGAATCGCTGCAACCCGAGGGTTGGGCGAAAACCCCTCTCGGGGCCATGCTCAGCACGCCCCTTGCCAACACAGAGAATCGAGCCCAAAGGCTTGCGATCCAACTGCAAGGCCTTTGGCCTATCCAACGGACCGACGTGGTCACCGAATCGCCCCGGATCGGCAATGGGATTTGGCAAGCACTTCGCAAGCCAACGGCCGTGCTGAAAATCTATCCCCAGTCCATTTCGGCCGCGAAACTCAACGAAGCGCTCACGCTGAATCATCCAGCGATCTGGACACAGGTCTACTCAGACCGTATTGAACTGGTCCTTAGAAGCGTCGATCCGGCCGACGATGCTCAGATCGTACAAGCCATCTCAAAACTCCAACCCGTAACTTAAGGCATCATCTTGGCAGAACAAAGCGACTCGACAGCTTGGATCCATCTCCACCCGGCCGACCATTGCGTTGTGGCACTTCGGAAACTGAACAAAGGTGAGTCGGTCGACCTGCCTGGTAAAGCGTCTGTCTTGGTCAAAAAAGATATTCCCCCCGGCCACAAAATGGCGATCGAGTCACGTCCATCCGGAGCGCCAGTCCATAAGTACGGTTGGTCCATTGGGGTTGCGACCGTCGACATCGCAACTGGCGATCATTTGCACGACCATAACTTAAAGTGCCATCACACACTCGATTACGAAGGCCTAGCCTCCGAGACCCCCCCGGCGCCCTCGAGGCTATCGGGACGGACCTTCCAAGGATACGTCCGGCCAAGCGGTCGTGTCGGTACCCGCAATTACATCGCCGTCATCTCGACGGTCAACTGCTCGGCAGGTGTATCCAGGGCGGTCGCAAGGCACTTTGATCAAGAGGCATTGCAAGCCTTTCCTAACGTCGATGGCGTGATCGCCTTTACCCACGATAGCGGTTGCGGCATGGCTCTCGATGGGATCAAGCACCGAACACTCAGCCGTGTTCTCGGTGGGATCGCCAAGCATCCGAATATCGCTGCCTACGTTTTAATCGGTCTTGGGTGTGAACAGAACACGCTAGGGCATCTGCAAAAATCTCAGAAACTCGTTTCCCTTCAAGGGGTCCGATGGAAGTCCAATCCAGGCCAAGTCGAAACTCAAGAGGTTCCTGTACTTTCGATCCAAGACACCGGCGGAACACGGGCGACGATCGACAAGGCGGTCGGCTTGGTTCAAGCGATCCTGCCTCAGGTCAATGCCATGGTGCGAACCGATGTTCCGGCAAGCGAAATCGTTTTGGCCACCAAATGCGGCGGTTCGGATGGATACTCGGGCATCACGGCCAACCCCGCCTTGGGGATCGCTTCGGATCTGCTCGTAGCCCACGGCGGAACGTCGATCCTCTCGGAAACCACCGAACTCTATGGAGCCGAACAGCTCTTTACCAAGCGGGCCGCTAGCCAGGAAGTCGCCAAAAAACTACTCGACAAACTCGTTTGGTGGCGCGACTACACCGCCCACTACGGAGAGGATATCGACAACAATCCCTCGCTGGGAAACAAAGCCGGAGGGCTCACCACGATCGTCGAAAAGTCCCTCGGAGCGGCGGTCAAAGGTGGCCAAAGCGCCTTGCAAGACGTCATCGAATACGCCGAGCAGACCAGCAAACGAGGGCTGGTGATAATGGACGCCCCGGGCTTTGACCCAGTGTGCGTCACCGGGATGGTCTCAGGCGGAGCCAATGTCGTCGTCTTTACCACAGGTCGAGGAAGTTGCTTTGGATGCAAGCCTGTACCAAGCCTGAAAGTCGCCACCAACACGCCGCTATTCGAGCGGATGAACGACGATATGGACTTGGACATGGGCACGGTCCTCAAAGGCGAGTCCCTTGAAAACGCGGGCAAAAGGCTCTTCGATGCCATTTTGGAAACCGCTAGCGGCAAAAAAACCAAAAGCGAATTGCTCGGATACGGTGAGGACGAATTCACTCCTTGGGCCATCGGTCCGACGCTATAATTTAACCCAGTGTTTACTCCGGGATTACTCCGGGATGATTCCGGAGATCCGAACTCCCCTGGGAAAATTCAAGCATGTCGACGGCCGTCTACGAAACCTCTCGCAAGATCATCTCGAACGTCGAAAAGTGCATCGTCGGCAAACGAAAGCAACTGGTCTTCTCCTTGGTCTCCTGGTTTTCAGGAGGCCACATCCTTTTGGAGGATGTCCCAGGGGTAGCCAAGACCATGCTCGCCAGGGCACTAGCTGCCAGCGTCGGAGGACGATTCAAACGGGTCCAATGCACTCCGGATCTGCTGCCCGGCGATATCACCGGCTCATCGATCTACAACCAAAAAACCTCGGACTTCGAGTTTCGCGCTGGGCCCGTGTTTGCCAATATCCTCCTGGCAGATGAAATCAATCGAACCACACCCCGCGCGCAGTCGTCTCTGCTCGAAGCGATGGCCGAAGGCTGTGTGACGGTCGATGGAGTGACCCACACGCTCCCTCCTCCTTTTCTTGTCATCGCGACACAAAACCCGGTCGATCACGAGGGGACCTTTCCGCTGCCGGAGGCCCAACTCGATCGCTTCTTCATGAAGTTCACCCTCGGTTATCCGTCGATGGAAGAAGAGCTCAAAATGCTTCAGATGCTCGAAACCGAGCACCCCATCCAATCCTTGAAGCCTGTCGTAAGCATCGAAGAATTGCTCGAAGCTCAAAAACTGGTCCAAAAGGTCTACGTCGACCCCAAAGTCCGACAATACATCCTTCAGATTGTCCATGAAACGCGCGGTCATAGCGACCTGGCACTCGGTGCTGGCCCTCGCTCGACCATTGCGCTGTTTCGAGCCGCCCAAGCCATGGCGGCCATTCGTAGCCGAGACTTCGTTCAACCCGATGATATCAAGCGGATTTTGCAACCCGTCATGAGCCACCGGCTGATCCTCAGGCCCGAGGCTCGACTGCGCAAGATGACCTCCGATCGCATCCTCGAAGAAATCGTCGCCGAGATCGCCGTTCCGACGCTCGAAGAGAACGGGCGCTGATGCGATGGCTATCCTCCCGCTGATCGCTCTGTTGCTCCTGCTCGGGATCCTGACCGGCGCAAATTTCTTTGCCCTGGGTGCTTGTACCTTTCTGATTGTCATCCAGTTGGCCAAGCATTTTTCGAGCCGATGGATTCAAGCCGTCGAGGTTCAGCGGTTTGTCGAAGCCCATGAGATCGAAGTGGGCCAGAGCGTAGCAGTCGGCATGAAGATTTCCAATGCATCGGGCTATTGGATTCCCTGGATGCTCATCGACGATAAGATTGCCAAGCGGTACACCAAGCAACCACCGTTTGCATTGAAGATCCTATCGGCAAGCGTACAGCTTTTTTCTTTTCGACCGAAAAAAACCACCCTCCATCGCTATGCGATCGAGGCCCAGCGCCGAGGCTACTATCAACTCGGTCCGACCCTGTTGGAAACAGGCGATCTGCTCGGTCTGCACCGAAGCTATCGCATCGCAAACCAACCGAGCTACATCACCGTTTTACCCCAGCTCATCGTTCTGGAATCCGTCGAGGTTTCCAGTCGCCGACCGATGGGAGAAATGAAAGTCGAGGATCGGCTGCTCGAGGACCCGACGCTCATGAGTGGCTTAAGAGAATACCGAGCCGGTGACCCGATCAATCGGGTCCACTGGAAAGCGACGGCTAGGACCGGAGTCCTCCATACGCGGGTCTTTCAGCCGACATGCGTTCAGGGTGCGATGTTGCTTTTGGACATGCACGAATCGACGAACCCTCGAAGGCACGAGCCGGTCCGAACGGATCTTGCCGTCACCGCGGCGGCATCGATAGCGCATTGGCTTTACCGCAACAGCGAGCCATTCGGATTGGTCAGCAACGGCCGCGATGCGGCCGACCGGATGCGGGAACTCAATAAGCGGTCTCAGTATCAAGACCGCGAATCGGCCACTGCAAACATTGAAATGAAGACTCACAACGATCGCTTGACCCCGATAATCTTGGGAGCCAATCGTACGCCCGAGCATTTCGCCGAATTGCATCGCATGCTTGCAAGACTCGAAAGGACCGATGGCCTGAAGCTCGATCAGTTGCTCCTTGAGACCGAAAGTCGGCTTCCGAAACTCCTTTCGCTCATCGTGATCGCTCAGCAAGTCGATGAAGCCGGGCTGATGGCCTTGGAGATGATCCGTCGCCGAGGTCATTCCTTGACCGTACTGCTTAACTGCCACCAAGAGGAGTACTACGATCATGCGGCTCGGTTGATTGCCGCTCGATTGCCCGTGGTCCCCCTGTACGACGAGCATACCCTGAGCGAATACCTCAAAGACCGATCGGCTCGCTAGACAATATAAATGTCGTAAGATGTCTCCTCGATTGAAAAGATAGACCTTTATGAAAACCATCGCTTTAAAATCCTTTCGTTTTCGGAGCCATCGAAAAGCCGTACTTTGCATCGCAACCTTGGCAATCGCTGTTGCCTCGGTCTGTCGTGCCGAGGACGTCGGGATTCCCACGATCGATTTGGACCAACGCAGCGACCTTCAAGTCATCGTCGACCGGCAGCCTAAGGTGTATCTCGGTCACCCGACGACACTGCTTCTCGAGGACGGTAAAACAATTCTGTGCGTTTACCCAAAAGGGCACGGCAAGGGCCCGATCCTTTACAAACGCAGTTCCGATGGCGGTTTGACTTGGTCGGACCACCTTCCGACCCCCAAGAGTTGGGAAACCTCCAAGGAAACGCCAACAATCCACCGAGTCGTGACACAGGATGGCAAAAAGCGAATTCTTCTGTTTAGCGGACTCTATCCGGTTCGTCAATCGATCAGCGATGATGACGGATTGACTTGGACGGAACTTGAGCCAATCGGCAATTTCGGAGGAATCGTCACGATGGCATCGGTCGTTCCGGTCCTTTCAAAACCAGGGCATTACACAGCGCTTTTCCATGACGACGGAAGGTATTTCAATGCCAAGCCCAATCCGGTGCGAGGCCGATTTACCCTCTATCAAACCACGACGAGCGATGCAGGTGAACACTGGTCCGATCCAGCTCCGATCTATGTTTCGTCGGGTATTCATCTGTGCGAACCCGGCGCGGTGTTTTCGCCGGACCGAAAACAAATTGCAGTTCTGCTACGCGAGAATCGACGCAAAGCCAATTCGCATATCGTTTTTAGCAACGATGAAATGGCAAGCTGGAGCGAGCCCAAGCCGCTACACAATGCGCTTACGGGCGATCGGCATACGGCCCAGTATCTTCCCGATGGACGACTGTTCGTGTCGTTTCGGGATATCCCAAGCCAAGGTAATACCAGTCCGACAGCCAACAGTTGGGTCGCTTGGGTCGGTCATTACGAAGACCTCGTCCAAGGGAACTTAGGCGATTACAGGATCCTTCTCAAAAAGAACTACAAAAGCGGGGACTGCGCCTATCCAGGCGTGGAGATTCTTCCTGATGGAACGATCGTTACGACCACCTACGGGCACTGGACCCAAAACGAGCCTCCCTACATCCTAACGGTGCGGCTACAAATCCCTGAGATTGAAACGCTCTTAAAAAAGTAGTTTCGCGACGCGCTACCGGCGGGGTCTTCCAGTGTAGAGCCATTGTCCCCAATGGCTCTACACGACGCGCAAGCGGCGGCGTCTTACGGCTGTTCGGCTGTTCGTATTGCTGGTTGCGGTGGCTTCAGGCGCCGATCGATTGGGGACAGTCGATCTACCATAACGACGCGCTAGCGGAGGGGTCTT
>QWPJ01000044.1 GCA_003671195.1 Planctomycetota bacterium | reverse complement strand
GGGGGCAACCCAGGAGTCTTGGACCCCAAGAGTTGAATCAGTTCCGAAACCACATTCCGGGAATCCGGAGAGTGGATCCAAAGACTGACCCCTAACTGCTGAATCCGAGAGATCTGGTTCTCGAGACCAAGCAGTCGGTGGGTCCAAAGGGCCGGCCATTGGCCGTCTAAGTGTCTTGAGAGTTCGCGCAAATTCGAGGCGCTGAATCCTTGTTCATGCGCAAGGGCCAAGATCGACTCCCGTTCGGTTTTGGAGGCAAGCATCCTCTCTTTGGAGGACTCAATCTCCTGAGCCAACCGAGTCACGTGCGAGGCATCCTCCCGAAAATACGCAGATCGCAATTCGCAAAGAAGGGACTCCCAGTCCCTGAGTGTCGCAGAGAACTGATCCAACCAAAGGCCGATCCGAGAAACGATGACAGGTACCATATCCAATTCCGGGGTATGTGGAAACGAAGAGATGTTTCGAAGCTAGGTGCCACGAAACATCTCACTGGTCGATTCGAAGTCTTCTGCGATCCGCAGCGACCTAGAAGTTGTAGCTGACGCCCAAGTCGATACCGTGGAGGTAGTACGACTCGGTGTTGAATTTGTTAACCGGCGAGGTGACCGGTGGAGTGACGATCCCGAACACATCGACGTTGGTGTCGATTTGGCTCGCTGCCATGGCGACTTCCGGTAGAACCACCACGGTGTAGCCGACACCGAGTTGGAAGCGACCGATTTGGTATCGCAACTTCGCATTCATTTCTGGAATGAATGTGAACGCATCGCGAGTCGTCGTTCCAATGTTGCTCGATTGGGTGAACAAACCTCGGTTCTGACGATCTGGCAAGCTAGGCAACGGTGGAATCTGCTCGTAGCTTCCGCTGATGTCGCTCGTCGAAGTCATGTTGCCCATCGCTACCTTACCCATCAATCCCAAGCCGAAACGACCTCGGTTGATGTTCGATTGAAGCCCGATGTGACCACCATGGAACTCGTTCTTCGTCGAGAACCGATCGAAGATGGTCGTCACGGTCGTGACCGGTGGCGGAGCATCGGTCCATCCATCGACGATTCGGGATCGCAATTGATAGCCCGAATCGAGCCTCAGGAAGGTGTAACCGCCGAGCAAGTCCACTCGATTGCAACGATCCCCCAAGAGCATGGCTCGAAGATAAAGATCGCCCGAGAATAGATCCAAGTCGTTCAAAACGCCGATCTCGCCGACGTTCTTGCCGAAGGGACCACGGTCGAGGTTGACGATGTAAGTGTCAGGTTGATTCAGCGAGGTGTTGAAAAAACCGATGCCCGTCGAGTTACCACCGTTGGTGATGACCTGCTCGGAGCTATCGGTGATCAACCCCCAAGCACGTCCACCAACCCCGTAGTTTTGGCAATCATCGAGCCACAGACCAAGATTGGCACGTGCACCGACGAGCATATCGGTTCCGAGCGGGTTGTCGTAACCCCCCAACAAAGGATTCGTTGGAAGTACCGTCGGGCTGTTACCCCCGAGAATCACCGGCGAGTTGGTCAGACCTCGGCCCCACCATAAAAGCGTGTCGGACTCGGCCCACCCGAGTCCACTGCCAGCAGCACCAGGTCCGCAAGCTCCGAAGCCGCAAGCGCCTCCGAGTCCGCTGAGAAGTCCGCCGGATCCACACGACCCACCCGTTCCACAGGAACCAGAGTCGCAAGATCCACCGAGCCCCAAGTGCCTCGCACCAAATACCTTGCTGCCCATGACCCGAGAGTCACAACCGCTAGAGTCACAGCCCGGGGTCGTGCACCCAGGAGAAGTACAATCCGAACCGCCCCGGACGGCCGGTGCCGTGTAGGCTCCCGTCGCAGGATAAGTCGGAGTCGGATAAGCTCCGCTAGCGACGCGGTCCGATGGGCTCTTCAATGCAGGAGCCTTGACCTCTCCAGCGTCCGAAAGCGATTGACTCGCTCCGGTTTGGGACTTGGAAACGCCCGCCGAATCGGCGATGCGTCCTGCACTCGAGCGAGCCGCCTCGCTCAGAGCGTCTTGCCCGAAGGCAAAAGTCGGCCCTACTCCACAAAGAGAGGCCACGATCAAGGTCAGAGTGGATCGATTGATTTTCATATTATATTCTCGCTACGCGTTACCAAGCGCACCTTTCGAATCCTTGGATCGGCCGTTAGAGGCGTCAGCAAGGAAAAAAAACGGACATTAGGAACAACTTTCACAAAATACCCAAGCGTCACAGAATGCTATCAAAAGCCCTTGGACTCCCCCTTCCCTGCCCCAACTCCCGCAGAGACTTCCAGGAAAAGTCTCCAAAGTCCTAAACTTGGACTAAATGCTCTCGTTTTGCTGGTTAAAATTGGCCCTGTATGAACGACAAACCGTCCTCCAATCCGGGAAAAGACATCCCGCTGCAACTCCCCTACCGACCGCACGTGGCCGCAGGCTGGAAAATCCCCGGCGTGGGGGCTTACAAGATCAATCAGTGGCTCAAGCAGGCTCAGGCCGTCAACGGCTGGGAAGAAAACCGCAAAGCGCTCAGCGACCCGCAGCTCCGTAAAGAATTCTTGTCCTTGATCTACCGCGCCAAAAGTGGCGAGTCGCTCGAAGCCCTTTTGCCCGAATGCTATTCGCTGGTCCGCGAAGCGGGTCGGCGCAAGATGAACATGCGTCACTACGATGTTCAAATCTTCGGTGGGGTCTGCCTGTATCACGGGTGTATCGCCGAGATGCAGACGGGCGAAGGCAAGACGCTCACGGCAACCCTCCCGCTGGTGCTTCACTCGATGCTCGGCAAAGGAGCTCACTTAGCGACCGTCAACGACTACCTAGCCCATCGCGATGCCGATTGGATGCGTCCATTGTTCGACGCGCTGGGACTTAAAGTCGGGATCGTATTGACGGATCACAACCAGGACCAGCGTCGCCAAGCCTACGGCTCGGATGTCACGTATGGCACGGCCAAGGAGTTCGGCTTCGATTTTCTGCGAGACCGATTGCTCATGCGTGCCCAGGGCCGCAATGTCAATGACTTTTTGGGAGCCGGGTCCAACGAGCGTTGGAGTTCGGCAGGTGAGCAACCGGTCCAACGCGGGATGCACTTCGCCTTGGTCGACGAAGCCGACAGCATTCTCATCGACGAAGCCCGAACGCCGCTGATCATCGGATCGCTCGGGGACGAAGCGCGCGAGGCAGTCATTGCGTCGTTCCGATGGGCCTCCGAGCACGTATCGGCATTTGTCTATCAAGAAGACTACACCCTTGAGGAAGACAGCCGCAAAGTCGAGCTGACCTCCAAAGGCCGACAGCACGTCCGAGCCCTTCCCCGACCCGACCAGATACGCACCGTGGCCCTTGTGGATCTTTACGAATACATCGAGCGGGCTATCCGTGTTCTTCGCGACTACCATTTGGATCGCCAATATGTGGTCCGCGATGGTGAGATTGTCATCGTCGATGAATTCACCGGTCGGCTTGCCGAAGGTCGAAAGTGGCGAGACGGAATCCACCAAGCCGTCGAGGCCAGTGCCGGCGTCGAGGTCTCAGTCCCGACGGGCCAAGCGGCCCGCATCACCGTCCAAGACCTGTTTCTTCGCTACAAATACCTTGCGGGGATGACCGGTACGGCCGCGACCAGCGCCGGGGAGCTTCGCAAGATCTATCGCACGCCTGTGCTCCAAGTCCCGACGAATCGCCCCCCCCAACGCAAAAAACTTCCAGACATCGTCTGCAAAGACATGATGGAAAAATTCGAACGCATCGTTCAAGAAGTCCTCGAAGTGCATTCGATTGGACGCCCTGTGCTCATCGGCACGCGATCGATCGACAAATCGAATATCCTTGCAAGCATGTTGCGCCAGCAAGGCATGAAAGTTCAAATCCTCAACGCCAACGAAATCGAACGTGAGGCGGAGATCGTCGCACTCGCAGGGGAACAGGGACAAATCACCGTCGCGACTAACATGGCAGGACGAGGTACCGACGTCAAACTGCGCGATGAGGTCCGAGCCCTCGGAGGAATGATGGTCATCTGTACCGAGTTGCACGACGCGGCCCGTATCGACCGCCAACTCATCGGACGCTGCGGTCGCCAGGGGGACCCAGGCACATACCGTCAATACCTTGCCATGGACGACGAAATCCTTCGAAACGGCTTTGGCCTGAAACCCTCCGAAAAATACAAACTCATGGGCGAGCAAGGACGATACAGCGATTCGATGGCATCCCTTTTTCGTAAAGCCCAGCGAAAAGTCGAGCGCAAACACTTCCGAGATCGTATGGCGCTTCTTTATCACGAGAAAGAACGAACTAAAATCCAACGAGACATGGGCCAGGACCCTTATTTGGATACCGCCGAGTAATCGAACCGCTCAGTGAATCGAACCGATGCAGAGATGACCAAAACACAAGACTTCACTGCCATCGATTTAAACCGCGTGAGTCTCCGGCGAGGGGTCCAGCAGATCATCCCTCCCCCAGCATTGCTGCTCCCTCAGTTTTTTCTAGGGCCGGAGAATCAAGCCCTCGAAGAACTCTTTTCCGGACTCTCGATCGCCGGTTTGAACTCCCTCTCGCCGGTGGTCCTCTTCGGCCCAAACGCAGCCGGCAAAACCACGCTGGCCCACGAACTCTTATGGAGATGGTCGCGCGATGGGAACCAACGCAAACTCACACTCACCAGCGGCACGGAATTCGGACGGGCCTTGCAGCGTGGGATCAAGGCCGACGATATGGCTCGCTTCCGACTGATCCATCGCCAGTGCGACGGACTTCTCATCGATAACCTTCACGAGTTGGCCACCAAGCCTGCGGCGCAAGCCGAACTGATCGCCATCCTCAAGGACGCCGAGGAGGCCTCGCGTTTGGTCGTCGTGACCTGCCCTGAGTTGCCTCGATTGCGCTCGGGTCTCCAACCCGGACTCCAAAGCCTGCTGGCCGCAGGGCTGAGCGTTCCAGTCCAATTGCCCGGACCGGCCGCTCGCCGAGCCATCGCCGGAAACCTGCTGGCCGAAATCGCACCGGAAATATCCCAAGAGGACATCCGCAAGTTCTGCTCGCGGATCCAAGACCAGCCGACGGCCGTGCAGCTCAAAGGGCTTTTGCACCGTTGGGTCGTGCAGCTTCAAGCCGATTCGCTCGCCAAACTCCCACTGCTAAAAAACGCCCCCCAAAAAACAGCGACCCCTCGGCAATCGGCCCTCAAGCAAATCGAGAAAATCGTCAGCGCAGGGGCCTCAAAAGTCACCTGCAAAGAGCTGCTCAAGCTCATCGCCAAAGAGTTCCAGCTTTCGCTCGATGCCCTGACTGGACCCTCCCGAAAATCCGGAGTCGTCCGCGCACGGGGCTTGGCCATGCTCATGATGCGACAACTGACAAACGAGTCCTTTGAGGCCATCGGCAACCACTTCTCCGGGCGCGATCACACAACCGTCATGCACTCGTGCAAAAAGACCGAAGGGGATCTTGCCATCGACTCAGAACTGAGCCGAATCTATGACCGTATCAAACAGCGGTATCCTTCCAACACGTCGCGCTGATCGAGCTTCCATTTCTTACTACTTACTTTCCACTTGAAACTTCCTCAGGAAACCAACGACCATGAAACGATCGAGCCTATCGTCACGCAAAGCTCTCTTTTGGGCTCTAGCAAGCTTTACTGCCGCCGGGGGGGCCGGGCTGGGCTCGAACAAAGCTTCCGGCCAGCAAAACGCGATGGACCCCGCTCGGTTCGAAAAGACGGTAGTCGTCGATGGACTGACCCAACCCATGGAGATGGCGATCGCCCCAGACGGGACAATTTATCTGATCGAATTGGCAGGAAAGATCAAAGCGATTGAACCCAAGAGCCGGCAAATCCAAACCATCGGCTCGGTGAAAGTAACCACCGAGCAAGAGAACGGCTTGATCGGCATCGCGTTGGATCCCCGCTTTGCCCAAAACCGCTGGGTGTATCTGCAATACTCGCCCCCGGATTTTTCAGGCCAGCACATCAGCCGCTTTACACTCGCTGCCGATGGCTCTTTGGATCTCCAGAGCGAAAAGCTCCTGATGAAGTACCAGGAGCAACGGCAAGAGTGTTGCCACCATGCCGGCTCTATGGAATTTGGTCCCGATGGCTGTCTGTACATCGGCACGGGGGACAACACCAACCCGTTTGGAGATTCCCAAGGCTTTGCACCGATCGACGAACGCCAAGAGAAAAGTGCATTTAACGCTCTGCGGACCAGCGCCAATACCAACAGTTACAACGGCAAAATCCTGCGGATTCGGCCCAACGACGATGGGACTTATAGTATCCCCGAAGGGAATCTGTTCCCCAAAGATGGCTCGGCCGGTCATCCAGAGATCTACGTCATGGGATGCCGCAATCCATGGCGGTTGAACATCGACCAACGGACCGGATTTCTTTACTGGGGAGATGTCGGGCCCGACGCCGGTGGCGATGGTCCTCGTGGTCCACGAGGGTACGATGAGTTCAATCAAGCTCGCAAAGCAGGCTTCTTCGGCTGGCCTCTTTTCATCGGCAACAATCGGCCTTATCTCCAAGTCGACTTCAGTTCCGGCGCGATCGGCAATGCATTCGATCCGTCCAAGCCGATCAATTTTTCGAAGTTCAACACCGGCCTCAAGGAACTCCCGCCCGCCCAACCGGCTTGGATCTACTACCCAGGGGGTGAGTCCAAGGAGTTCCCTGCACTGGGCACCGGAGGCCGCACGGCCTGCGCAGGTCCAACGTATGCCTACGATCCAGATTCGAAATCACCGACGAAATTCCCAGCTCCGATGGATAAGACCGTCTTTATCTATGAGTGGTCCCGGAATTGGATCGTCGCCGTCAAGCTCGATGCAGACTCGAACATCGAATCGATGGAGCGTTTCATGCCCAACGAAAAATTCATTCGACCCATCGATTTGCAATTCGACCAAAACGGTTCGCTGTACGTCATCGAATACGGCGAGACCTGGGGAGTCAATCCCGATGCAAAGCTCGTGCGGGTCGATTACCAAGCCGGCAATCGGACTCCGCAGGCAAGGATATCCCAAGCCGAAGGTCCAGCCGCAAATCGCGCTGGCAAAGAGCCGCTGACGGTTGCGTTTTCCGCCGAGCCATCGACCGATAAAGACCGCGACCCGTTGCTCTTTACCTGGACCAAAGTCAACTCGGCAGACGCCGCCGATCGCGTGGCCATCGGGACCGGTCCAAACATCGAGCACGTCTTTAAAGAGCCTGGCGTCTACAACGTCGAGGTCAAAGTCGAGGATCCTCAAGGAGCATCCACAACGGCGGTTGTACCCGTCATCGTCGGCAATTCCATCCCGACCATCGCATTTGTCAGTCCCCAAGACGGCGATTTCTTCGACACAGGCGAAAAGCTTACCTATCAGGTCACCGTGACGGATCAAGAAGATGGTAGTTCCGACGAGAAGGTCCTGAATTCAACCGATTTAGATAATCTCGACGCCTCGGCGCCCGATCGCGTCAGCATCCAAGCCAACCTGTTGGCCGGCGGAACAACGACACTCAACGAAGAGGCATTGCCCGTAGGCTTGAAGCTCATGCGATCGAGCGATTGTTTCAATTGCCACGCACTCGACCGAGCGATCGTCGGACCGTCCTTCTTGGACATCGCCAACAAGTACCGAGGCCAAGCTGCAGCCATGGAGCTATCGATCGAAAGGGTGCTCAAAGGTTCGACCGGGGTATGGGGCAAGGTCGCGATGCTGCCGCATGCTCAGCACACGCGTCAGGAGGTCATGCAGATGGTCTCTTGGGTGTATGCCGCAGAGCCCGATCCGACAAGCCAAACCATCCGTGGGATGCGTGGCCAAATCGAGCTTGCTCAAAAGCCCGAAAATCAGGGCGCGGCGATTCGATTGACGGCTCGCTATGCGGACCTGGGAGCAACCTCGCTCCCGTCGCTGACCGGATACCAAACGATCGAGTTGAAGCCTCGGCTGCGAGAAGCCGAACGGGCCGACCAGATTGTCCGCATGAGCGAGCTAGCCGGAAACAAAGCCGGTCAGGGTAAGTTCCTCGGGGCGATCGACCACGGATCGTACTTTGTGATCAAGAACGTGCGGCTCGATCAGGTCCGCTCGCTGCAATTCCGCGTATGCTCAGCCGGCGCAGGGGGTGAGATTTGGGTCCATCAAGGATCGATCGACGGCCCGGTGATCGGCAAAATGCGAGTGGACGTCAACGGCGATTGGGATGGCTGGTACGAGCGTTCGATGGCGATCGAGCCGACGGTCGATCGAGCCGATTTGGTCTTCGAGGCGATCAATCCAGAGAATCGCGGCGGATTGATGAATATCGATTCGGTACGCTTCGACCGTTAGAAAAACATTCGAGCCTCCCGTCGGGCTCGTCCCGGCGGAGGCGGAACTTGCGGCTACCAAGGCCGAATCTCGCTCTCCCCCCTTTCTTTTTCTTCCGCCCTCTGGGCGGAAGAAAAAGAAAAGAGAGTGTGTCGCGTTGCCTTTCCGTAGCGGTCAGTCTTGGCCCCGCCGGCATAAAGCCGACGGAGGCCAAGAGCAGCCGCTCTTTGATTGCATGAAGCCTCCCGTCGGGCTCGTCCCGGCGGAGGCAGAACTAGCCGCTACCAAGGCCGAGCCTCGCTCTCCCCCCCCCTTTATCTTTCTTCCGCCCAGAGGGCGGAAGAAAGATAAAGGGGCTTCTGGGGCGGCGGGGTAGCTGAAGAGTCTTGGCCCCGGCGGAGGCGGAACTAGCCGCTAGAGCTTTTCGATCAGCGATTGCAGGACCGTTCGCACTTCACTCGGTGCTTCTTCCATGACGTAATGACCGACGTCAGCAAGCTCATGCGCGATGGCCCTTGGCCAAGCCTTCTGCAATCGCCGCAAACACTCTGGTCTGAAACACCAGTCCTTCATCCCCCAGACGCAATGGATCGGCAGATGCCCCAACCTCGGTAGCCCCTGCTCAAGGTCCGCAAGCACCTGGTAGGTACGATGCGAACGACTCAGCGGGATATCCCTCACGAACGTATCGATTCCCACCCTATTGGAAGGCGAATCGTACGGGGCAAGCAATCCAGCTTGCACACTCGGATCGAGCCGAGGCAATCGATCGATCGCCATGCGAGTCGCAGCGAGGGCAAATGCATTGAGGTACCGCATGGCGAAGCTCCCTAAAACGGGGATCCGGCAGGCTCGGATGCGCCAAGGCACATAAGGGGGTGGAAACGCCCCGGTGTTGAGGACGACGATCCCTGCGATTTTGTCGATACGCTTCAGGGCCGCACCCAGGCCGATGGCACCTCCCCAATCGTGAACGACCAGAACGATGCGTTCAAGCTCCAACGCATCGAACAAGCGTACTAGGTTTTCGGTGTGCCGCTCGAGGCAATAGTCGTAACGCTGCGGTTTGTCGCTCAAACCGCAGCCGATGTGGTCGACGGCCAGGACCCGGTGGGTTTTGGAAAAATGCTCGACGATCGATCGGTAGTAAAAGGACCAAGTCGGGTTGCCGTGGACCGCGACGATGCAGGGTTTCGGTTCGGCTCGGCCGTCGCTAGGAGCCGCATCGAGATAGTGCATCCGAAGCGGCTGGGATTCTGCGCGCGTGTCGCGCACGGATGCATCGAGCTCAAGGTAGTGAGGCTCGAACGCGTAGAGCCTTTTCCAGTCCGCATCGGCTAAAGACATCGAGGAGCTCACCGCGTAGGAGGATAGGTTGACGTTGGCCGAATCGGGATGCTCAGGAGACTCGTATGTCTTCGAATTCTCGAAGTTTATAAGGGAAACCGACATAATCGAGGACTTTGCACAGACCGCGAAGGGCCACGCCAAAACCGTCCGGGCCACTGAAGCCTCCGAACTGCCCCCCCCCTTTGACGTGGGGTTCCAGGTCGATAAACAGGCCAGGGATACCCCGAGCTCGAAGTCGCTCGAGGAGCTCCGGATAGTTGGTCATCAGGTCGCGGAAGATCGCTTCGTGACCCGAATCGCCTAGATTGGCCGGTACAAAGGCCTTGAGGGACTCTTCGTCGACGTGGCTCGAGGCGTTGCTGGGCTTTTTGTAGTCTTTGATGTGGATCCAGCCCAAGCCGGGTTTCATGGCAAGGTATTCCTCGAAGACTTCGTCGGTCGACATGCCTTGGCACACGAGATTCGCTCCGTCGAAGACCAGGACCAGTGCCGGATGAGCCACCGCGCTGTGGACCTTGGCAAGCAGTTTGCCGGTCTGACCGACCAAGTTGGCTTCGACCTCCAAGCCGTAGGTCAGGCCGTAAGAGTCGCACATGCGTGCGATTTGACCGATTTGATCGATCGCTTGGGGCAGATGCGCGTGCGGATCGGTCCCCTTGGGATGGTAGAAGGAGAACCCGCGGATGAGTTTGCAATCGAACTGGTTTGCAAGATCGCAAGCGCGTCGGA
The DNA here is from genome assembly GCA_003671195.1 of Planctomycetota bacterium. GTDB lineage: Bacteria > Planctomycetota > Planctomycetia > Pirellulales > Pirellulaceae > JBKCUI01. Next base: position 6,207 of record QWPJ01000044.1, on the reverse strand, counting down.
CATCCTTTTGAAGGTAATCCTGGAACGGAACGTAGCGGTTGTTGGTCCCGTCGTCGACGTCCAGAAGCTTGACCTTGCCGATCGGCGAGCCGATGCTCGATACGCTCAGGCCGTACTCTTTTTGCAAGTTCCGGACGTTCTCGATCCCTTGGGGGTCAAGCTGCATGACGTTTTGGATCCCCCCACCCGCATCGATGAATCGAAGCGTGTAGTAGCGTAGCCCCAGTGCGGCAAAGGCGCAGAACTGCTGCATGGCCGTCTTTTGGTTGGCAGCTTCATCTGCCAATCCACCCAGGAGCAGGGGAGCAAGGGTCTGGTGTTGCATGATTCGCGTCGGCCCTATGGAGGAATGCCCTATGGATGAATGCCCGTTGGAGAAATTCCCGGCTGGTGACTAAACGGATTGAGTGTGCGTGACGGTGATCGTCGAGGTGATCCCGCCGCGTGCTCCCCAGCGACTTTCGAGGGTCGCACTGCGAGGTTTGACGACTTCGAGGAAGTCATCGAAAATTCGGTTCGTCACGTTTTCGTAGAAAATTCCCTCGTTTCGGAACTTTTGCAGGTAGAGCTTGAGGCTTTTGAGCTCCACGCATTTTCTATCCGGAACGTACCGGAAAACCAGCGTACCGAAGTCCGGTTGGCCGGTTTTGGGGCAGATCGAAGTGAACTCGGGGCAAAAGATTTCGATGGTATACTCTCGGTCAGGGTAAGAGTTATCGAAGCACTCGAGTTGGTCGGCAAAAGGTGTTCCTGGCACGGCGATGGATTCTGGGGTAAAAACTGGATTGAATCTGGAATGAATTTGCAAAGGCCTCGTTCGGATCGGCTCACAAGGCCTTGGAGTATCTTAGCAATCCCCGCAAAATACAACAGATCGAGCCGATTTTGCCTCGCGTTTTTTTAGCCTCGCGCCTTACCTAAATGGGGCTGCGGAGCGAAGCCCCCCGAATTTTTGACTCAAGCGTCCGTTGCCATTACGAGAAACGAGTTGTGGATTGATCAGGATTTCCGAGATTTTCCAGAGCGTTCAGGGAGAAGGGTTCCTCACCGGGACTCCGAGCATCTTCGTTCGCACCAGCGGTTGCAACCTGCGATGCTGGTTCTGCGATACCCGATACGCTTCCTGGGAGCCCGAAGGGGACTCTCACCCGGTCGAGGAAATACTGCGCAAAATCGATGCGTTTCGGGCCGAACATGTGGTGATCACCGGCGGTGAGCCGATGATCTTCGAGACCCTCGCAGAGCTCTGCAAGGAGCTCAAGCACCGAGGCAAGCACATCACGATCGAGACAGCAGGAACGCTCGATGGCCAAGTGGATTGCGACCTCTGGTCGATCAGTCCGAAACTGAGCAATTCGAGTCCCATCGATTACATCAACGAGGCCTGGGTTCGCAAGCACGAAGCGGTCCGCTACGCACCTCAGATCGTCGAGTCGCTGATGTCCAAGGGGGATTATCAGTTGAAGTTTGTCGTCGGATCGATCCTGGACGCCGAGGAAGTCCTCGAGTACTTGTCGCATCTGCGAGGCTGGGATCGCCATCGGGTCCTGCTCATGCCCCGAGGGGTCCATACCGAGGAGCTCGATATCCAGTTAAGCTGGCTGGCCGACTGGTGCAAAACGCATGATCTGAGGCTGTGCGATCGGCAGCACATCCGTTGGTTCGGCAATCGTCGGGGAACTTGATCGGTGTTCCTCATTGGGAATAACTAACGGGAGAGTGTGACTTGGGTACGACACGCGCTTGGCTTTTTGTCCTGCTTCTGATGCCCGTGGCATTGCTGAATTACCTCGATCGCCAAATGATGGCGACGATGCGAGATTCGGTCATCGAGTCGATCCCCGAGTTTTCCAATTCGAAAAATCCCCAAGAGATGTGGGGGATCATGCTCGGCCAGTTCAAGTGGGTCTATGCGTTTTTCTCGTTGGTCGGTGGTTCGATCGCCGATCGATTTTCGCGTCGCTGGACGATCTGCGCCAGCTTGTTCGCTTGGTCTGCGATCACTTGGTGGACAGGCCACGTCCAGTCGTATCAAGAGTTGCTTTGGGCAAGATCGCTCATGGGGGTAAGCGAGGCGTTTTACATCCCTGCAGCCTTGGCGTTGATTGCCGACTACCACTCCGAGGCGACTCGCTCGCGCGCCGTCGGGCTCCATCAGATGGCGATCTACTTAGGAGTCATCTGCGGGGGGTTTGGAGGATACGCTGCGAGCCACTTCGGCTGGCGTTGGGCTTTTATTTCCTGTGGTATCCTCGGGATGCTCTATGCCCTGCCCTTGGCGTTGCTGCTCCGCGATTCGCCAAGGCAACTAGAGTTCGGCTCGGATAGCTTGCACTCGGACCCCCAGTCCTCTAGGAGATCGAGTTTCCTGACGCTCCTTGGGAATCCCTCGTTTCTTTTGCTCGTCGCTTATTTCACCCTGCCGGCGATGGCAGCCTGGGTGGTTCGCGATTGGATGCCCTCGATCTTAAAGGAACGCTTCGGGCTAGGCCAAGGAGCCTCCGGGGTCACCGCGACCTTGTATTGGCAACTCGCAGCGATCGTTGGGGCGAGCCTCGGCGGGTTGCTTGCAGATCGCTGGATGAAACGCAATGGGCGTGGTCGGATCTACGTCAGCGCCTTGGGTGTCGTGATGATTGTTCCTGCGATCTTCGGTGTGGGCAATGCTGTCGATGTCACGATGGCCGTGGGTTTTCTGGTCCTGTTCGGCCTGGGCTGGGGCTTTTTCGATTGCAACAGCATGCCGATCCTATCCCAAATCGTCGGGGCGAATCATCGCGCGACGGGCTACGGGATCATGAATTTCGTCAGCATCAGTTTTGGCGGAGTGGCCGATTGGGGATTCGGTCGTCTGCAGGATGCGAAGGTTCCGCTGAACATTAGTTTCGGCTTGTTCGCATTGCTTGCGATCGTCTCGATAGGCTTGGTGTTGAGCATCAAGGTACGCTCGTCCGAAGAGGCAAACGATCGCTCCTGAGGGCGATTGGGATCGTATCGGTTGGCTTAACTGCCGTGAACGTATCCGCGCGGTTGCAACTGCATGACGCCCCGTTTGTTTCGGGACCATAGTCCAGTTCGACTGACGAACGTTCCGATCACAGTCAGTGGGACTCCGTCGACCTCGGAAGGCAACTCGGCGATCTTCGCCGGATCGACCGCCATGAGCAGTTCAAAGTCTTCACCATCGCCGATCGCGTGCTCCAATGGGCTCTGTCCACTGGTCTGGGACGCTTCGATCGCCGCATCGCTGATCGGGATTCGGTCTAGGTCGACTTCGGCCCCGCATCGGCTAGCGACGGTGATGTTCAGCAGATCGACCCCGAGTCCATCGCTGATGTCGGTGGCCGCTTGGACGGACCCCAACGGATAGAGCGCCTGGGCGATCTTCAGGCGAGGCTCAAAGTCCAAGTGCTTGCCAAGAAGGCTCCCTCCTAGATGGCCGCTGACGACGATTTTATCCCCGGGCCGAGCTCCGCTCCGGAGCCAACTCCCCTGGGCTCTGGCCGTTCCCATGGCGGTCATATGGACCACCAAAGGTCCATCCCACACGTTGGTGTCCCCTCCTGCGATCGCAACGTTGTGCTCCTGGCAGGCTTGGCAGACTCCTTCGTAGATTTCCGCTCCTAAGCGATCTGCATGCTTGCGAGGTAGGCACAAGGAAAGAAAGACCGCCGCTGGTTCTGCGGCCATGCTGGCAAGGTCGCTGAGGTTCACGCCTACGAGTTTTTTCCCGACGGCCAGCGGACCGCATTCCTCGAGAATAAAGTGGGTCCCCTCGCAGAGCGAATCGGTCGTCACGACCCAATCGGACCCATCGGAGGCCATCAGGGCGCAGTCGTCGCCGATTCCAAGTTTGACTTTGGGCAACCGCATCGCGCGCTGCTTGGCCCAAGCGATAAAACCATGTTCCATGGGAGCTAAACCCCAGCCGTTTGGGAGTCGGCGAAGCGTTCGGCAAGGAGTCGGCAGGTTCTGGCGATCCCTGCCGGATCGATGCCGATCTCGGCGAGCAATTCGTTGCGATCCCCGTGCTCGATGAAGCGATCTGGGATTCCGAGGATCCGCAGGATTCGGGTGTCCCAACCGTTATGGCACGCCGCTTCGAGGACTGCCGAACCGAAACCGCCAGCTAATGCCCCCTCTTCGACCGTCACGACAAATCGGGATTCTTCGAAGACTTTCGAGAGCATCGCCAGATCCAAAGGTCGAATGAAACGCGCATTGATCACGGTCACATCCAAGCCTTCGGCGCTGAGCAAATCAGCCGCCGTGAGGGCTTGTTGAAGCATCGCTCCGATGGCGATGATGGTTCCATCGCGACCCTTGCGGAGTGTCTCGGACTTACCCAACTCGATCGGTTGCTTGGGGCGTTCGAAGGCCAGCGCGCTGGTCTTGGGATAGCGGATCGACGTGGGGCCGGGTTGCTTGAGTGCAAACTCAAGCATGGGCTCGACCTCGGTCGAGTCCCCCGGAGCCATCATCACAATGTTCGGGAAAACACGTGTATAGCCGATATCGAATAGGCCATGGTGGGTCGGACCATCGGGGCCGGTCAAGCCGGCTCGGTCCATCATCAAGACGACGGGCAAGTTTTGCAACGCGACTTCTTGGAAAATCTGATCGTAGGATCGCTGCATGAAGGTGCTGTAGATCGCGACGATCGGACGCAGACCGACCTTGGCTTGCCCGGCCGCAAATGCCACTGCGTGCGATTCGCAAATACCGACATCGAAAAAACGCGTTGGGAACTCGTCACGCACCGGTTCGAGTTTGTTACCCTGGCACATCGCAGCCGTCATGATCGTCACGCGTGGGTCGTTTCGCATCTGGCTTGCGATTGCGTCTCGCGCGTAATTGGTGAAGGCGGGTTTCTCGCCAAGCGATAAGACGCGAGGAGATCCGTCCTCGTCCTCAAAGGCCGGGGGGGTGTGGAAATAGACCGGATCGTCCTCGGCGGGCTTGTACCCCCTGCCCTTCTCCGTGACGACGTGCAAGAGCGTCGGCCCAGGCTGGTCCTTGACCATCTCGAGGTATTTTCGCAAAAGACGAATATCGTGTCCATCGATAGGTCCGATGTACTTGAATCCGAATTCCTCGAAGAGCATGCCCCCGACCATTCCCGCCTTGACTCCCTCTTTGACTTGGGCCAAGAGTTTCTCAGTCGGATCGCCGAGCACAGGGACCCTATTGAGGATCTTGGCGACTTCTTGCTTAAGACCGGTGTAGAAGGGGTTGGTGCGCAAGCGATCGAGGTAGTTTGCCAAGGCACCGACGCGAGGACATATCGACATTTTGTTGTCGTTGAGCACGACGATCAAATCCTTGTTCAATTCTCCCGCGTTGTTCATGGCTTCAAAGACGATTCCCGAGGGAAGCGCCCCATCGCCGATGACCGCGATGCTTTTGCGGCGTTTTTGATCCATCAGATCGTCGCCGGACTTGAGCCCCAGTGCGGTCGAAACGCTGCAGCCTGCATGGCCGGTCATGAACAGATCGTAAGGGCTCTCTTGGGGGTTGGGGTAACCCATGAGTCCACCGCGTTCGCGGATCGAACGAAACTGCTTGTAGCGGCCCGTGATCAATTTGTGAGGGTAGATCTGATGGCCTGTGTCCCAGATCAACCGATCGGACTTAAAGTCAAAGACGCTGTGTAGGGCTAGGCAAAGCTCGACCACCCCGAGGTTGGAGGCAAAGTGGGCCGTTCGGGTGGCTAGCAAATTGCAGAGCACATCCCGAATTTCCAGAGCCATCTGGTCGAGCTGCTCGACGCTCATGGTTCGGAGCGGATCGGCCGAATCCAGTTGGGAGAGTAGAGGGTGGGACGCCATCAACTATGCCTTTCGAGAATATACTTCGCAATTTGTCGGAGGCCCTCGGCGCGTTCCTCAAGGGGTGCCAAGGCCGCCAAAGATTCAGCCACCCAACGCTCGGCCATGTCTCGGCTCCTTGCCGTACCATAGACGCTTGGAAAGGTCAGTTTGCCCCGGGCGGCGTCTTTGCCGGTCGCTTTCCCAGTTTTCTCGAAAGTCGACTCGACGTCCAGGAGATCATCGACGATTTGGAAGGCAATTCCAATCCCACGCCCGTAGGTAGCCAAGGCCGAGCGACAATTTGACGGAGCTTGAGCAGCGATCGCTCCTAGAAGCACCGAGGCTTCGATCATCGCACCAGTCTTGCGTCGGTGGATCGAACTGAGGCGAACCTCAG
>QWPJ01000246.1 GCA_003671195.1 Planctomycetota bacterium | reverse complement strand
TTTTGTGAGACGATCGGAGTGGCTCGTTTCAACGGTGTGATCGACGTTCTGGTTCTGGAAAATGCCATCCGCGAGCATCTCAATAAAACAACTTCCAGATACATGGCAATCCTCGACCCAGTCAAAATCACATTGACGAACTATCCAGAAGGCCAGGTCGAAGAACTCGAGGCGATCAACAACCCTGAAGACCCTGCGGCGGGCAATCGAAAAATCCCGTTTTCCAAAACCCTCTTTATTGAACGAGAGGACTTTATGGAAACTCCACCCTCGAAGTTCTTTCGGCTCAAGCCAGGTGGAGAAGTCCGTCTGCGCTACGCCTACATCATCAAGTGTGAAGAGGTCATCAAGGATTCGGCTGGCAATATTGTCGAGCTGCTTTGTACTTACGACCCACAGACCAAGAGCGGCTCTGGACCTGCTGCCGAGCGCAAGGTCAAAGGGACCATTCACTGGGTCAGCGCCACGACGGGCCACTGTGCCGAAGTCCGACTCTACGATCGATTGTTCCTGTCGGAATCCCCCGAGAATGCCCCCGAGGGAAAGAGCTTCCTCGACAATATCAACCCCCATAGCAAGACCATTCGACACGCGGTGATCGAGCCTGCCTTGGCTCAAATCCAAGCCGGAACTCGGGTTCAGTTCGAACGCAATGGATACTACTGCGCCGACGAGGTCGACTCGCAGCCTGGGGCCCCCGTTTTCAATCGCGTGGTGACCCTCAAGGATACTTGGGCCAAAATCTCGGCTAAGGAATAGAGCAACAGGAACTTGTGTCGTTCTAAGGCAATCGATTAAGGCAATCGTTTGAGGTTCAACTCATAGAACCAAAGATCGTCGTTGGGCACGTCCAAGCGTATCGATTCGGCATTCGCTTGTGCATCGAATACAAAATGTGCCGAACCTGACTCGAACCAGGCAAACGTCTTGTGCCATCGGATGGCGAACGTGTCGTAATGCATCCACTCCAAATCGGCTTTAAGCTCTGGATATGCAAGCAATTGCAACTGGAGTTTGCCGTCGTTGAGCGTGGTTTGCGCATCGCCGTACAACGAGCATCGGAATTTACCAACGTAGCTCTCCAAGGGATGACTCGGCGCGTCTGTGGGTTTCACCCTCAGGGTTGCTTTTCGGATCCGTTCGGCGAAAGCTTGCCGACTACTTCGGAATTGATCCAATTCCTTTTGGCTGCGATCCCCAGCAGGCACCTTTAAAAATTCATCGATGGCTTGGTAGACGATCGCATTGCCGATTGGGGTCATGCTGTTGGTCAACACAACGACTCCGAATCCGAGTTCAGGAATCATCAACTGCTCGGAGTACATGCCATCGTATCCTCCGCCGTGTCCGACCAGTTTCACGCCATGATAGTCGGCCAACGACCAGCCTAGACCATAGGCGCGGAAATGGGTCGATGGGATCCGCTGCGAGCGGTTCATCGAAACAGGGATGATCGAATGCGGTTGCATGGTTTCATAGATTCGGGCTTTGCTCACCAACACTCGGCCTTGTGCATCCTCCCCCTGGCGCATTTGAAACTGCATCCAGCGAGCCATATCCGAGGCGCTCGAGAGGATCCCACCTGCTGCAGCCATCGAATCCCAGTTCATCCATTCGATGGGATCCGACCGATCCAGATAGGTTTTGTGGGGGGTTGCTACATTTTCAACACCTCCGATCTGCTTGATCGACCATTTCGATCCGGTCATCTCAAGAGGGTCTAGGAGTCGGGTTTGAATAAACTGCCCCCAGGGCATCCCGGATATAGCCTCAATGACCTCGCCGGCGGCCAGAAACATCAGATTGGAATAGCCGTAGTTGGCTCGAAAAGGGAACTCGGGCTTTAGCGATACAGACCGCTGAAGAATCTCCTTTGGGGTATAAGGGGTTCCCCACCAAAGCAAATCTCCGCTGAAGGTCCCGAGTCCACTTCGGTGGCACAATAGATCCCGGACCCTGATATCATTGCTTGCAAGGGGATCGGAAAGACGGAACCAGGGCAAGTGCTTTTGCACCGGGTCATCCCAGCCGAGTTTTCCTTCGTCGACCAAAATTGCCAGGGCATCGGCGGTGAATGCTTTGGTGTTCGAAGCGATTGCAAAAAGGGTTTGATCATCGACAGGTTGTGTTTTTCCTTGTTCACGGATCCCGTAACCTTTGCTCAGCAGCACTTGGTCCCGGGCTACAATCGCCACCGAGAGTCCAGGTACTTGCCAGGTCTCTCGGGTTTGCTCGATCCATCGATCCAAGGCGTTGATTTGCTCGGCATCGAGTTCGAAACGTTGTGCATCGGAAGCTTTCTGCAAGCCCGCGGAGTTGTCTTGGGCGTAGCCCGAATGGCAAGTCACGAGTGCTAGGAGGCCGGCGAGCACCAAAGCAGGTATCGGCCGTGTTTGGATCGTGCTGGATACGAACACTTTCATCATTGTTCCTTAGGTTGATTGCAAAGGACTTAAGTTCGTTTCATTTTCTTGCGAATGATACGATCGGCGAGACTCGGCCAGATCGTCATAAGCAGGGCAAGCAAGCGAGCTTTGGTTGGCACAATCAATTCCGATTTCCGCTCGAAGGCTGCTTGAAGTATTTTCTGGCTCAACCACATCGGATCGAGTCGATTCAGTGCGACACCTCCGCCTGGGCGTTGGCTTGCCGGATCGAGACCGCGAGAATGAACGATATCCGCATACCGATCTAGCGTATCTTCACGCTGGATCGGCCCGGGGCATACCAAAAGGAAATGAACACCGCTGGAATCCGATTCGATTCGCCATTGGCGGTGAAGTCCCACCAAGGCGTGTTTCGACATCGAATAGCCACCCATACCCGGCCCGGGTATGATTCCTGCAAGCGAAGCGATATTGACGACTACACCGCGGCTTTGGCATAGGGCTGCAAAACAAAACTGAGTCATGGCGTGGGTTGCCAACACGTTGAGGTCGAATTGCTCGGTCAGGTCCGCTTGGGTCAATTGCCCGAGCAATCCACGGTCGGACTTGCCGACGGCATTGATCAACAAATCGCAGCCTTGGACGGCCAGGACATCGCGGAGGGATTCGCCGGGTTCAGGATGGGTCGCGGTTTCGATATCTGCGAGGGCTCTTTTGCCGACGGCCATCTGGCGTACATCCAAGGAAACGATCCAGACATTCGGTGCGCCGGCCTCAAGGCACTGCTGTCGAACCATGGCCAAACGGTTCTCATCGCGGCCGATGATGACGACATTGGCGGACTGTTGGGAAAGGGCCAAAGCCAGCGCGCGGCCAAGACCGTTGGATCCTCCGCTGATGACGGCTGTTCGGTTTTTCCAAGATTGGCTCGATCCCATGGGAGGCTTATCGAACCGTCCGTTGACGCACCAAGTTCAACAGGATTGGGATCCTCAATTCGGACGGTTGGGACAATCGGCCGCGGAGCGATTGGATCTCGCTCTGCGTGGCCGAACGCCCAAAGAGGTTGCGGTAGATATCATTGATGTACAGATCCATGTTTCCGCGGAAACGGTCGGAGTACTCGGTGCTTGCAAGGAAGGTCGCATAGATCTCGTCGAGCGACTTGCCTCTGGCCAGCTCTCTTTGCCATACCGTGCTCTCCCGATCGGTCATCCGACGACCTGCGAGTTGTTCGTACCAAATTCCAATTTGGTCGATCGGGCGTATGTCGGGGTTAATCCCGCCGCCGGATCCTGAGTTCGGACCTGAAACCAGTGTTACGGAGACCCTTGGGGATCCGTTAGCAAGGTTGATCGCAGCGGGTGAATTCATTTGCAGGATCGGGGAGCCTCGTTGGACGACCTGCACATCTAGGGCGTATCGGTGATTGGGGCGTACCTGGGAAGGATCCAAATCGACTTGGAAGTCGATTGGCCACCTGCCGGTCAGTGGGACTTGGGTCTCACCGAGCGATACGTTCTGCCATTGGGGATAGGTGGTATCGACGACGCGAGCGATGAGCATCATGCCAGCTTGGGCCGGTGGGCGAGATGCGGTATTGGCGCTACCGAAGACTGAGATCCCGAGGCCAGGGACGTTGCCGTAGAATTGGACGGGGATATTGACCAAACGTCCATCGCGGTGATTCCGGACGAGCAACAAGACTCGGCCCTGCGCATCGACGCGTCTTGCGAGTTCTTCGGAGATATCGAACGTGCGACCGTTGATGATTCCGACTTGGTAGCCTCCGACGGCGATGATGATGTCTTGGGCTTCGATTCCTGATTGTTGGGCCACTGAGCCAGGATTGACGCTTGTGACAAGCACGCCTGTGTCGGTGTTTCTCGAGTAGATTCCCAGGCGAAAGTTGGTGGGCGGACGCTGGCCTGGTGGCAGGTACCTGCCTTGGGCCATTGCGTCGGGATTTCCAGCATCGCTAAACGGATCGTTAAAGGTTCCGTCGCGATCGCGGTCGTCTTGAGCCAAGCAATTCGAGAGGCTCGAGGCACACAGTATCATCGATATCCAGAGCAAGGCCATCAAACGATGGAGCTTGGGTGTAGTCTTGAGTTGGGAGAGCAGTCTGTTCATGTTGGTCTACTGTATTCTTTGTTGTGCTTCTCTGATGCGCTTCTGAGTTGGGCTTTGTGTTTCCGGAAATCGGCGAGGTTTTACACCGATGGGTCACTTGAGGGTTTCCCAACCGAGTCGGTCTTGTTGCACGGCGATATCGGACCGGTCCAAGGGCACAAACCCGTCCTTGATGAGCGTTTCCTGTCCGGCCCGACTGAGGATAAATCGGGCCCACTCCTCGACGACCGGCGGAAGTTTTCCGTTGTCGTCTAAGGCGACGACGGCATTGAGGTTGCGGAGCAATGGGTAGCCCAAGTTGACTGCTTGGCTATTTCTTGGCGAGACGATGCGTTGACCGTCGACACCGATTGCAAGGGCACGCACCGAATCGGCCATCGCTCGATTTGCACTCACGACGGCGATGGCCTCTGGAGTCGCAGCGACAGCATCGACGATATCGAGCTGATTTTCTTTTTCGATCGTGATTGCTTTCGGACGATCTTTGAGATTCAAAAACCGCTCGGCCACCGACCGCAGTCCGTGGGATGGGACGATCAGTACATGGGTAAGCGGCTTATCGCTCAAGGGCCCATCGATGCCTAGATCTCCCCATTTTTCGATCGTTTTGTCGTTCGAGAGGCTCATCGGTGAGTTTGTTTTGGGGTTCCAAGCCAATGCGCGAAGCGGGTTGTCTTTATGGACGATGATCGAGAGAATGTCGTATCCGACATCGATGGCGATGAGATTCTTCTTGACATCCTTGCTCCATTGCGTGAGTTCCTCGGGAGTGACTTCCCGGCTGAGCAGGGCGATGGTTGCCGAAGCGTCCGAAAACTTCTTGAACGATTCCTCGGAGCCTTGGCAGTCGATCTTGCTCGAGACTTCGGGATGGATTTTCGCGAAGTCTTCGGCCCACATGGTCGCGAGCGATTGCATCAGGGTTGAACCGACGAATTCGAGCCGACCGGCGATGGGTTTATCGGGTGCATAAGCTGCGGCCTGTGAGAGCGCATCGACGCTCAAAAGGATCGCTTCGGTCTTGCTCGGTTCGGGGACTCGAGGGCTCCCTGAGGTGCCATCCTGGCACAGGGCGCGGGTTGAGAATCCGATGGCGAACGCTAAAAAGAGGAAAACCCCTGTGAGGCTTCTGCTGGTGTTTTTCAATGCTCGGCTCACTGATGCGCTTCCTTATCCGTCGAAATGGAAAACTTAAGTTCCTTTTATCATCTACGATTTAGCAATGCGTGGCAACTGCCCTGGATGTCGAGGCTAGGCAACATGGGCTCATTGATACTCACTGATAACGGTCTGGGAAAAGCCACATCAAGATTCGGTAGGGCCAGGGTTGGGACCACGGGTTGGCCCAAGGGATCACCGCCGAGACGATGCCCAGGACGATGGCAAGATAGACTAGCCCTCGGAAAAAAGGCTTCGATGCGCATCGATCCATAGCGGGAATCGCTAACCAAATCCAACCTGGTATGATCCAAAACAGCCAGCGAAATCCGCTCGAGACGCCGCCATAATTGCGGTCCTCAATCTCCCGCGAAGCGTAGAAAACCAGGCAAGCCAGTGTCACGCTCAGAAGGGCTGCTGCAATCCCGCGTTCGCTGAGCAGCCAGCCTCGAATTCCCTTTAGGTGGTTGGTATCGAGAGACTCGCTTCGGTACCCCGTCGATCGGCTTAGGGCCTCTGGACCTTGAAAGAGCCAGAGCATCGAGCCACAGAGCATCCAAAACCAAATCGGCGTGAGCGAAAAGACCCCATGGTGACCTACCAAAAAATGGACCACGTAGTTCCATCGATCCGGCTCACCCAAATCGACCCCTCTTTTGCTTCCTGGCAACCAATAAGATTTGGGATAATCGTACCAATCGTCCCACTCGTAGATTGTCCAAGTACCCTTGGCAGGAGGATCTCTCGATGGGGGATCCGAGACGGCCAGGGCGACTCGATAGGAAGTCGATTCATCGATGACTTGGTAGACCCCATCGAGACGGGCTGGAATGATCCTTGCCTGATCGGTAAGCATCGCATGGGTGCTTTGGGTCTGTTCGCGGATCGTGGCGATCCAGTTTTGCTGGTCGGGCAATTCCTTGATCGCTTTGAGATCGGCTTTTTGTTCGATGGCCTGATTCAATCTCGATAGATCCAGTTCTACCTTGGCGATGTTTGTTCCCAGACCGCGATGGGAGTAAGGAGGTCGCCAATCGCCGTGCGCCCAGAGGTTGGTCAAGAGAAACGCAACTGCGATCGATGCGGAGCCCACGCCGAAGCCGATCAGCATCCGTTTGGGATCTGCCAGCAGTACGATTGCTCCGATGGCTGTGGCCCAGGCCAAGGCGGGCAGTTCACAAGCCACGCACAGAGCCGTCGCAATACCGAGGCTGAGCCAAGTATTCCAAGGGGCTGATGTTTGGCTTTGTGCGGCTCTTAGGATCTGCCAAGTTAGGGCTAGGCTAATGGAAAAGAAGATCGCTCCGTGCAGATGGTTATTGAGCGTCACGACAAAGGTGGTCAAAAAAGTGCCCCAGATCGCAAGGGAAAGAGCGGCCATGCGCGTCCATGCTCGCGGCACATGGGACTCCAACCAACGATGCAATGAGCACCACCAGAGTGCAAGAGGGACAAGGTTCACAAGGATCAAAACGATTCGACCGACCAAGTAGGGGTCTTCGGTCAGCGATTTGCCTCGAAACGCATAGGTCGCCATCATGACCGGTTTGGTAACGGCCGCGAGCATGAGCGTCAGCAAGGGAGGTTTGCTTGAGTAGCTATGCTCGATGCCGTCCGAGCCGCGGTGTCGGACCATGTCGATCGTGTTCCAAAGCTTGGACTTTCCCTTCGCGTCGAGAATTTCGACGATGGAGTCGATTTCCCATCGCCCTTCTTGGGTCAGCGCTGCGATCGCACTCCAGCGTGATCGATCGTTGGCGCTGAGGAACGGGACCTCGTTGTTCACTGCGGTGATGCCCAGGATTCGAGCGGCTTGGACTGCGATGGCCAAGGTGATCATCCACCAGCCGATCGTGCGTGTCGAGATGCTTGGGGAACCATTTTCGAAGTCTTGGGTCATGATCACTAGCCTTTGGAATTCAGCTCATCGGTGTTTGCGATTCGGATCGGTTATCTGCTCGGTTATCAACACATGGATCAGCTTGGGGGATCGACTCGCTGGGCGATCGAGTAGACACGTCGAGCGGGTTGAGCATTGGCCACGAGCAATTCTGCGATCAAGCCGGTGGCAAACGCTTGGATCCCCACCACGATCAGCAGGATCGAAACAAAGAAACTGGCGCGCTCATGCAAGTGCAATGGGTTCGCGTAGCCTGCAAGTCGGGTCCAGACCCAGCCGCAAATGAGCAGGCCGAGCATGACGGATCCGACGAAGAAGAGCGTTCCGCCGAGTCCTCCGAGCAAGTGCTGCGGTCGGTATCGAAATCGGGTTAGGAAAACGACCGTCGCAAGGTCGAGAAAACCTTTTGGGATTCGGGACCAACCGTACTTGGAACTTCCGAACTCTCGGGGGTGGTGTTCGACGGTGATCTCGGCGACTTTGAATCCTCGCGCGGCTGCCAACACGGGTACAAATCGATGCATTTCACCGTACAAATCGATCTCTTCGAGAACCTCTCGACGGTAGGCTTTAAACCCGCAGTTGAAATCGTGCAGGGGGATTTTGGAAAAGTACCTTAGGATCGCATTGAAGCCTAGCGAGGGCCAACGTTTGTGCCAAGGATCAAAACGATGCTGTTTCCAGCCGCTTACGACGTCGTAGCCTTCACCGAGCTTCGCGAGCATCCTGGGGATCTCCTTGGGATCATCTTGCAAATCCGCATCCATCGTGATGATGATCTGGCCGGTCGCTTCTGCGAAGCCCGCGGCCAATGCTGCTGCTTTTCCGAAGTTCCTTCGGAAGCGTAATGCACGCACCGAGCCGCGTGTTTGGGCTAGCTCCTCGATGGTTTGCCAGGATCCATCGGTTGAACCATCGTCGACAAGTACGATCTCACAGAGTTCTCTGTCGCTTGCTGCATCGATGCGACGCACGAGTTCGAAAAGGGTTTCTTGCTCGTTGAGCAACGGGATCACCACGGAAATAGGATTCATTGCAACTCCTCGATTCGCAAAACCCTGGCCAGCAATCGGCGGACCCCCTCGAAGAGCAATATCCCCATGACTAGTCCGAGTCCATCGACGGCCAGATCCATAAGGTCATAATGCCTGCCGACCAATGGTTGCGTCAGCTCATCGAACCAAGCATAGAGGAAGCCAAAAACAAAAGTGGGAATCGCATAAGCGTACCATCCGTTGTGACGAGCTCGAACCTGCATGGCGAAACTAAGCACGAATCCCAAGACCAAGAAGGCTAACGCATGGAGCAACTTGTCGTTTGCCGAGGCCAAGGTCCGCGGAACAGTCTGCTTGGGCAAATGGGTCATGATGAACATAAAAACAAGATACGACAAAGCCACAGGGGTTGAAAGTTTCTTTGCGATGTTGCCAGCCATGGGATCTTTCGTGTCAATGCGGTACTCGATCGAGAGTTCTGATCATTTGGCGTGCAAACCATCGTGGCGTAAAAAGCAAAGAGCCTCGCCGAAAGCGAGGCTCTTTGGTCTTGAGCATATTGTAGCGAACGATGGGAACTAGTCCCACCACCACTGATCTTCTCGCAGATCGCGCGGGGCAGAGAGTTTTTCAGCAGAAGCATCGAGCGTGCTGTCGACCTTCGGATCGTTGGCCAGTTTCCGTGCGGAGATGTGTACGCCGCCGATCGGGGTGACCAAAGTTCCTTCTTTCCACATTGCGTTGACGGCAGGTTCAACTTGAGAGATACCGTTATTGATCTTTGTCGAGAGTTTTTCCTCGTCGGCAAAGACCCCGAGGTCCCAGTTGGCTTTTCCATAAAAATCGTTTTGTTGCATGAACGCTGCGACGATGCTCATGTCGAAAAGATTGCGCATTTGACTGAACACGGGCATGACCTCACCGAGAGCTTCAAATTTCTGGGTGAACTCCTTGGCAAAACCCACCGATGCGGCATCGCCGGCCCCAGCTCCTCGGGTCCGTTCGCCGGTCTTCGAGAGAAATTCCTTCTCGCTAGTGAGCTTGGCACCCTGTCCTTGGAGGTGCAATGCAGTGCGGTCTTCGTTGGTCGCTACCGTGCCGTAATCGGCTTCGAAGTACCATCGCTGAAGTGCGCTTGCATTGGCTCCGGCTTGTGTGCGAGCGATCCATGGCTTGAAGGGGATCACGGTGTTTTCCAGGCCCAGACCGATGAGCTTCATGCGATAATCGGCTTCCACAAGCACACGGGCGAAATTCGTCTCGCGCGGAACCCCCTTGATAATCACGTTTTGGTAGCCCAAGGCTTGTTTCATACCGGCTAAAACAGCCGGATTGATTTGATTGGCCCGTCCTCGGAATTGGTCGTTGTACTGATTCATCCGTTTGATCCCCTCTTGGGTCGGTTCGATCGAAACGGCAATCGATCCGATCGCGTCGTTCGAAGGAGCATAGACACGAAGGGCAACGATCAAATCCATCAGGCTCAAAACCGATCGCCCAGACTTCAGGCCGACTCGGTTGCCGTTTTCCGTTACGTGGATCTTTTCGGCCGGACCTGCGATCACGATGTCGTTGGAGTCGGGTAGGAAAAAGACGTACTCGATTCGAGTCAATCCGGCCAATCCTAGGACTTCATCGCCGAGTTCCTGCTGTTCTGATACGCGGTTTGCGACGAGTTTCTCCAAGCGGTTCAAGGAGACCTTGCGCATTTCCGACGCGACAACGTCGGTGTTTCCGACGGTTTGCAAAGCGGCCTTTCGGACCCGCAAAGCCAATGTGTTGTCGACAGCGCTGATCCGCAGAACGCCTTGGGGATCGATTTCGACCCCCCCACCATTTCCGGTATCGCCGTTGTTGTTATTGCCGCCGCCGTTTCCGCCGCCGTTATTGTTGTTGTTATTCCCTTGGGAGAATCCCAAGTTCGCCAAGCTCGCTACGAGCGCCAAGGCGGCGATGAATCTTGTGAGTCGATGGAACGGTTTTTGGAAAAGCATCAGCATTCGCCTTGTACTACGTTTCGCGGTAACGGATTTAGCGTATTTCAGTTCGTGGCCCGATAGTCTGTTGGCTAGTCTGTTGGCTAGGCTATCGGCCGAACGGGCAACCCTACAACCTCTGGTCTCGTATCGGACCGCCGTTGGGTTGCGCCGATTCTCAAATACGGCAACTCTTAAGAATAGTTCCCCTTGGGGTGGATATCAACAATTTGGGCAAAATAGGCGGGTGGGGTGACGCCGGATCGACTAGATTTTTCGTTAAAACCAGGGTTTTCGTTGGAATCGCTCAAGTTCGCTTGACGGTGAAACCCTGCCAACGCTAAATCCTACGTAGGCGTTACGGTCCTTCTGCTTTGGTAACCTCATCTACCCACGGCTCGAAAACTTGTCGGCAACCCCTGGAAATCGCAACCTCAAGGCATCAACCCCTGGGCTCCCATGGCTCGAGTTCGCTGCGCGTTTCCTTGTGTTCTTGGGATTGTCCCTGTTGATGGAGCCGTCGGGATTGGCCCAAGCACCCTTTCCATCGACCACACCCGGGAGTATGCCACCGAGCCCAGGCTACCCGTCGACTCCCGCCGGCGGCGCATCGGGCGCGTTTCCTGCAACGACCCTACCCCCCTACTCTGCACCACCGCCGACCTACTCTGCACCGCCGCCGACCTACTCCGTACCGCCGCCGACCTACCCCGTACCTCCGCCGACCTACAACCCTTATGCTCCGACGTTTCGTCCGAGCACTGCTCCTTCCTCGGCGGCTGCTCCGCCGATGTACCCCCCGGCCTATCCGTCGGCGTCGACTTTCAATCAAACCTACAACTCTTGGATGGAATGGCTTACCGGAACCCCAGCCGGAGCCGCAACTCCTACAGCTTACGGGCAGCCTACCTACGGGCAGCCTACCTATGGGCAGCCACCCTACGGAACCTCGACCTTTGGGGTCCCGACCTATGGTCAGCCCGTAGGGGCTCCGGCGAGTCCCACGGGTTATCCGCCTACGTATCCTCAACCTGGCTATCCACCTACAGGCTACCCGCCGACGACTTACTCATCACCGGGGTATCCTAGCCCATCGCCAGGCGTGATGTTCCCAGGAACAGCACCCTCTCCGAGCCCTTATGGCGCCAACCCGTATGCTGGCAACCCGTATGCTGCCGGGGGGTATCCACCTGCACCTTATCCGAACTCCTGGAATGCTTGGTGGTACAACACATCCACAGCGGTCCAGACCCAGACTGAGCAGACGATGCGCCTGTGCCAAGGAGTTCGGTTCCGTTACACCTACTTACCGGGAAATACAGATTTTGGGGGTGTCCAAGGCAATCAGATAGAGAGCCATGATTTTGAAACTTCCATGGTCTTTGCGATTCCGCGAATTTTTGGGATGAGCCAACCTTGGTACCTGATGCCAAGCTACGCTCAGCATCTTTGGTCCGGCCCCGAGACGGCCGGCTCGGACCTTCCGGGGTCTGCATTCAGTGCGTTTCTCGATAGCACTTGGGAGACCGATCCGCTTCAGACTTTCGGGGCTGAACTCGGCTGGCGTGTTGGGGTTTTTTCGGCTTTCGACGCGATCAACAACGATAGCATCCGCCTCCAGGGCAAAGCGTTGGGAAGGCTCCGCATGACCCCTAATTCGACCCTTCGGGCCGGGGTTTATTACATCGATCGAAACAAGATCAAGTTGTTGCCGGCGGGAGGAATTCTATGGATGCCTAACCAAGATACTCGGTGGGATATCTTCTTCCCTGAACCGAAACTCTCCCACTACTTGACGACCTGCGGCACGCATGATGTCTGGTGGTATTTGACCGGTTACTACGGCGGGGGGGCTTGGACCATCAAGCAACTCGACGCCGATACGACCGAAGAGATCGACATGAATGACTTGAGGATCATGGTCGGCTTTGAAAAAGGGCGGAATGATCTGTTGCGACAAGGCTTCCGAACTTGCTTTTTTGAAGTCGGATACGCGTTCAATCGCGAGTTGATTTTCCGAACTCGCCCTGAAGCGAGCATCACTCCTGACGATAGTCTTGTGTTCCGCGCTGGTTTCGGATACTGACACACGGAATACACGAAGACCAAATACCTCAACCACGGAACACACGGAAAAAGATGGCTTTCATTCCGTGTGTTCGGTGTGTTCTGTGGTTTTGTTCTTAGCCGGTAACTCGGGGCAGTCCCAGGTGTTGCGATACGGGGTCTTTCAGATTGGGGGGGCCTCTGGTCTTGCGGCGAACAACCGCTGTTTTTTGAGGGAAAACTTGTGCATAAAGGATTCCATCGCGTTTTTTTCAAGCTAGGCTAAGGGCCTCTCCCAACGTAGTTTCCAGATCGGTCATCTTTCAAAGGATCGCTCTGTCCGACCCCCCCTACAACGGATTCCTTGTGCCATCATGCTCCGCAATCTATCGCGTTTTATCTGTCTGAGTTGCTTCGGGCTCTTGGTGGTCCCCTCGGGCTTGGCGATGAGTCAAGAACCGAGCCCAAGCCCCGCCCCGCAAGCTCCAGCGGACCCACCGGCCCAGCCTGCAACGGAGCCGCCTGCAACCTCTCAGCCTGCAACGGAGCCGCCTGCGACCTCTCAGCCTGCAACGGAGCCGCCTGCGACCCAAGCTCCAATGGTCGATCCGGTTGCTCCTACCGAAAAGCGACTCGAGGCGATTGAGAAACTTCTCGAGCAACTCTCGACCGATCTGGCGGCTCGTAAAGCGCCCCAAGCTCCAAACAAAACGTCCGAAGATAGCAAACCATCGGCCGAAAAGAGTCCTGAAAAAAATCCTGAGCGGCCAGCCAATGATTTGGTACCGACTCCCCGACCTCGCGGGGAACGAGCCGCTGCACCGAAAGCCCCTGCGAGCGTCAAACTTGAGCCCTCCTGGCTCGAGGAGATCAAGTGGCGTTCGATCGGTCCGGCGAACATGTCTGGTCGTATCTCGGACATCGCGGTTCACGAAAAGGACACGTCGCTTTGGTGGATCGCAACCGCTTCGGGTGGTTTGCTCAAATCGACCAACCACGGTGGATCCCTTCAACACCAATTCGATCGTGAAAAAGTCGTATCGATTGGGAGCATCGCGACAGATCCGAACAATAAAGAAGTGCTTTGGGTAGGAACCGGCGAGATCAACCCTCGCAATTCGGTCTCCTATGGCAACGGGGTTTACAAGACCATCGATGGTGGAAAAACATTTCAGCACCTAGGCTTGGACCGTTCCTATCAAATCGCCCGGATTTTGGTAGACCCAAAGAACTCCGATACCGTCTATGTCGGTGCCGCTGGACGGCTCTATGGAAACAACCCAGAGCGAGGCGTCTACAAGACCACCGATGGTGGAAAGACCTGGCAACAGAGCCTCTTTGTCGATGACCAAACCGGCGTGATCGATATGGCGATGAGTCCTACCGATCCGAACACGATTGTCGTGGCTATGTGGGACCGCATGCGCGACGGCTTTGACTCCTGGCCAGGGACTGTCCCCAAACCCGACGGAGTCGACGGCTACGACCCGATTCGCAAATGGGGCAAAGGGGGCGGGATTTTCCGCACCACCGATGGCGGGACAAACTGGACGAAAATATCCAAGGGGCTTCCACCGGGTATGACCGGTCGGATCGGTCTGGATTGGCAGCTCCATTCGCCAAACGCTCTGGTTGCCATCATCGATTGTGAGGACATCGGCAAGGGACCGCCACCTTTTGCCGCTTATCTGGGCTTGGTCGGGCAGAACATCGATGCCAAAGCGATGATCACTCAGGTCATCACCGATAGCCCTGGGGCCAAAGCCGGAGTGCAAGCCGGCGATCAATTGATCTCTGTCGACGGTACCAACCTCGTTGAATTCGATACCTTGCTCGAGACGCTTCGCAAGAAACGTGTTGGCCAACGTGTATCGATCGCGATCAAACGGGGAGACGAGGACAAGACCTTCGACATCCTACTGACGGGAAGACCGGGCACTGCAGCCCAGGCTACGACAGTCTCGCTCGGTGTGGCGGGCGAGGACCAGGAGGAAAAGATCCTTGTTCAACGTGTCTCGGTCGGCGGTTCGGCGGGCAAAGCTGGGGTCAAAATCGGTGATGTGATCACCAAGGTTGATGGACAAGCCCCCGGTGCTCTGCAGGCTTTGAACGAAAAGATTCAAAAGAAATCCGAAGGGGACAAAGTCCAACTCGAGATCCAACGCGGAGAGGAAAAAATAGAACTGAGCGTCGTTCTGGAAGCTCGCGTAGGGCGCGGAGGGGGTGGGGGCGGATTGCAGTCGCCTGCTCAAAGCAACGTGTTTATGGGAATTCAGGGTGAAGATGCCTCGGGTGGAGGTGCCAATCTCACGTCGGTCACCGAGGCCGGACCGGCCGAAAAAGCGGGTCTGAAGTCCGGCGATGTGATCCTTCAACTCGATGGCAAAGACATCGCCAACTACGAAGGGCTCGTGAGTGAAATCCGTACCCATAAGCCCGACGACAAACTCAAGGTGAAGCTCAAACGGGCCGACCAGACGCTCGAAATCGAAGTCGTCCTGGCCGATCGGCTTGCCGGAGGCTCGGCCGCTCGACCTTACACCTACTCCTATTTCGGTCAGTCCCCCAATATTCAGGACCAACAAGGCTCCGAGGGATACAAGTACGGTGGCGTTTATAAGTCCACCGATGGCGGGGCAAGCTGGCAGCGTGTCAATTCCCTGAACACTCGACCGATGTATTTTAGCGTCGTGAAGGTCGATCCGAGCGACGAGAAGAATCTCTATGTGTTGGGGGTCGCACAGCATCAGTCCCGAGACGGTGGGGCGACGTTCGACGAGGATTTTGGTCGAAGGGTCCATGCCGATGGTCACGATCTTTGGATCGACCCGAGCGATGGTCGGCACATGGTCCTCGGATGCGATGGCGGTATCTACACTACGCACGATCGTGGGGCGACTTGGGATCATATCAATACCGCTGCGATCGGTCAGTTTTATCATGTGGCGATCAGCCCCAAGCAGCCTTATTGGGTCGCCGGTGGACTGCAGGACAATGGATCATGGGCTGGTCCAGCAATCAGCCGATCCGGAGGGGCGCTGAACGAAGATTGGGTCAATATCAACGGAGGCGACGGTTTCGTCTGCCGAATCGATCCGAACGACCCGGACCTTTTCTATGCCGAGAGCCAAAACGGTGCCATTGTCCGACGGAATCTTCGGACCGGCGAACGAGGTTCGATCCGCCCGGCTCGGGTCGATGGAATGAGCTATCGATTCAATTGGAATACGCCGTTTCTCCTCTCGAGCCACAACTCGAAAATCTTCTATAGCGCTGGCAACTACGTCTTCCGGTCGTTGGATCGGGGCAATGACCTGCGTCCTATTTCGCCCGAAATCACCCTGACTCAGCGAGGCTCTGCAACGGCGTTGTCCGAGTCCCCAAGGGACTCGAATGTCCTGTATGCGGGGACCGATGATGGCGCACTGTGGGTCACTCGCGATGGCGGAACGAACTGGAAGAACATCACGGCGAATTTGAAGTTACCCAACCCTCGTTGGGTCGCGACGATCGAAGCTTCAAGGCACTACAAAGGTCGTGTCTACGTCTGCTTGGATGGCCACCGATCCGATGATGATAACCCTTATGCGTTTGTTTCCGAAGACTTTGGCGAAACGTTCAACCCTCTACACACCGGCTTGCCATGGGGCTCGACTCGCTGCCTGAGGGAGGATTTGGTCAACCCAAGCCTTCTGTATCTCGGTACCGAATTCTCGCTGTGGGTATCGATCGATCGTGGACAAAACTGGACGCCGTTCAACCAAAGCTTGCCAACCGTCGCGATCCATGACGTGGCGATCCATCCTGAAAACGGCGAAATCGTTGTGGCCACTCACGGACGCAGTTTGTGGGCTTGCGATGTGACCGGATTGAGGCAACTCAAGTCCGAAAACATCGGCAAAGAGATCGCGTTTTTTGACCCGCTCGACGTGACGCGTTGGCGGAACGATTCTGGCCGCGGCGGAACCAATCGTAGCTTCGTCGGACAAAATCCATCCCAAGGAGCAAAGCTTTGGTATGCGTTACCCAATAAAGCCGAGAAAGTCGTCGCCCGAGTCGAGAACATCGACGGGGAATTGATCAACGAGCTGACCGCCAAGGTCGAGCCAGGATTGCACCTGCTGACCTGGGACCTTACCCAAACCAACCGCGATGCGGCTCGCGGACCTGGCGGCGGACCTAGCGGTGGACCTGGCAGCGGACCTAGGCCATCAGGTCGAGCTCCTCGCGAGCGGAGCGAACGCTCCGGCGATGAGTCCTCGGATCGACCGAACCCGAACCCTAGCACTCCAAATCCACCTGTTCAAGAGGAAGCAGATGCCGAAGGCCAGCAGCCCTCCTCGCCCGGTCCCGGGGCCGCCTCGGCGACGCAAAACCCTGAAACGCCACCTTCTGGAACGCCACCTTCTGGAACGCAGCCTTCTGGAACGCAGCCTTCTGGAACGCAGCCTTCTGGAACGCAGCCTTCTGGAACGCAAAACCCTGGAGCAGCCTCGACGCCCACGGGCAATCGAGCGCCTGGAGGATTCCTCGGTTTCCGCGGCCCACGGCCCGTCCCCAACGGCGTCTACCGCGTGCAGTTGATCGTCGACGGCAAAGTGATCAAGAGCCATGCAATCAGCGTCAATCGCGATCCGAACCTGCCCGAGAATGCTCTTGCCGATGAGCTCTACGAATTGCAGGTTCTTTTGGACAAGCAAGCCAAGGAGAACAAGTACCAGAACAAGTCCAACGGTCGAGGGAACTTCGGTGATGATTGATGTTTCTCGACGTTAGGCATCGTCACCGACGGAGCAAAAGCATGACGAGTCCTCCACGACCACACCGAGCGTTCACTCTGGTTGAGCTGCTTGTGAGTATTGCGATCGTTGGGGTCCTCGTGGGGTTGCTTTTGCCAGCGATTCAAGGAGCACGAGAAGCGGCTCGAAGGATGCACTGCGGGAGCAATCTGCGTCAGATCGGACTTGCTCTGCATCATTTTGTGGATGCTCGAAAGTGCTTTCCCGCCTCGGGATGGACAATCGCCTCAGCGCAGAATCCATCGGGTGTGTATATCGGTTGGCAAGCGTCTGTGTTGGTGCATTTGGAGCAGGCTCAAGTTGCCGTCGGATACGATCGCAATAGCCATTGGTGGGCGGATCGAAATTTGCTCCTTGGCCGCATTCCGCTGGCAGTCTACCAGTGTCCATCGACTCCGGTGGTCCAACGGCCAAGTTCTTTGGTAGCCAAACTGCCGCGTCCCTCTTTGGTGCTCGATAGTCCGCTTGGGCCAAGCGACTATGCGGCGCTCATGGGGGTTCGTGCGAATATCTCCCCAAAGATCTATCTCGCGAGCGAATCGACAAGATCGGTGATGTACCGCAATTCGTCGACCCGATTTGCCGACATCACCGATGGTTCCTCGCAGACCACTTTGGTCGTCGAGTGCGGTGCAAGACCTGCGGTTTATCGCGATTCGAAACCTATGCGAGATGTAGGGAATGACCAAGGAAACGGGTGGGTAGACAGCGAGAGCGGTTTTAGTTTAGACGGCTCGGATGCGACTGGGTCGCGACAGGGTGCCGGTCCGATTCAGACTCCATTTGCGATGAATCGGACCAATGAGAACGAACCCTACAGCTTTCATCCCGGCGGTTGCCATTTCCTGTACGCCGACGGCCACTGCCAGTGGACGGACCAATCGATCGATTTGGCCGTTGCAGCCGCTTTATGCACACGGGCCGGCGGCGAGATCCTTACGCAGGATTAGCCTTAGAGGGCGGATCTTCCGTAGGTCTCTGTCAGTTCGCCTAGCCAATCGGCAAGCTCCTCGGTCAGCAGGCCTGATGGACAACGCCAAGTCCAATTCCCGACCGTCGTGCCCGGGGTGTTCATGCGGGCCTTGGTATCCAACCCCAAGAGGTCTTGGATCGGCGAGATCGCCAAGCATGCGACGGATCGCCAGATCGAGCGAATCATGGCTCGATGGATCTGATCGGGCGAGCAATCCAAGTATCGGATGGCGAAGGCTTTTTCTCGGTCGATCTGATCCTGGGTCCGAGTGCTCGATTCGCCTGCCTGGCTGGCGTACCAGCCGACAACCGTGTCGTTGTCGTGGGTGCCTGTGTAAGCGACGCAATGGCTTAGGTAGTTATGGGGTAGATCTAGGGAAGAAGCCACTGCGTCACCGAATCCAAACTGCAAAATACGCATGCCGGGGAAGCCGAACGCATCGCGCAGTTGGCGCACCTCGGGCGTGATAAACCCTAGGTCCTCGGCGATCACCGGTAAGACTTCTCCTGGATGCTGATTCAACCCCTGGGAAATCTTGTGGAAAAAATCATGACCCGGCCCGGGCTTCCAGTGCCCTATCTTTGCATCGGAGTACTCGGCCGCAATGGCATAGTAAGACTCAAAGCCTCGGAAGTGATCGATGCGAATCAAATCGCACCAATCCAGGGACTTGCGGAACCTGCGAATCCACCAATCGTAGGCGTTTTGCTGGTGCTGCTCCCAGCGATAGAGGGGATTGCCCCAACGCTGGCCATTTTCCGAAAAGTAGTCTGGAGGAACCCCAGCGACAAGCGTCGGATGTCCTTGATCATCCAATTCGAACAGGTGCTGCTGTGACCAAACATCGGCACTGTCCATCGACACAAAAATCGGTATGTCGCCGATGATTCCAATCCCTAGACTCGATGCATACTGACGCAACTCGTTCCACTGCCGATCGAATACAAACTGCACAAAGGATTCGAAATCGCAGGCACCTTGGAGTTTGCGATGCCAAGCATCCATCGCCTGGGGATCACGCCTCTGGAGTTCAGGTTCCCATTCGTGCCACGCTCGATCCTGGTGATGGGCTTTGCAAGCGGTGAACAAGCAGTGATCGCCGAGCCAGTCTCGATTGCGATGCCGAAACGCATCCGAGTCTTGGGCCCAATCGGGCCTATGGGTCGGTTGCCTGCGAAACGCCAGTCGCAATAGCTCCATGCGTCTGGCCGCAAGCTTGGAAAAGTCCACTCGCTCGAGATCCTCTTGGGTGACCCTGGACATCGCATCGTCGAGGTCTTCTTGCTTGAGCAACCCGTCGCGCACGAGCAATGCGGGGCTGATGAGCAAGGGGTTTCCTGCGAAGGAGGATGGGGATTGGTAGGGGGAGTACCCGTAACCGACCGGTCCAGTGGGAAGAATCTGCCACCATCGTTGGCCGGCTCGATGGAGAAAACGTAGGAATTCATAAGCACCCGGGCCGATGTCGCCGGAGCCTAGATCGCCGAGGCTCCAGGGGCCGTCGGTTCCGGGCATCGCGTCTGGCTGGGCGAGTCCTCGGGGGCGAGGTGCGAGGCTAGTGACATGGATAAGCTGTCCGGCGGCTCTGCGAAATAAAGTCTCCATCGAATCGCACTTCCCTGTCCGTTTTAGGACTTTTGACCCAACAGAAACGCTTAGAAAGATCTAGAAATCGCAATTTCCAGGACTTCGTGGGAAAGGTATCACATCGCGAATATTCGCCATGCCGGTGGTGTACTGGACCATCCGTTCGAGCCCCAGGCCAAAGCCTGCGTGGGGGACCGTTCCGTACCTGCGAAGGTCTAGGTACCACCAATAGTCCTCTTGCTTTAGGCCGCAGCTTTCAAGTCGTTGGATCAGCACGTCGAGACGCTCCTCGCGTTGCGATCCACCGATAATCTCGCCGACACCTGGGACCAGCACGTCCATGGCCGCAACGGTCTTTCCATCGTCGTTGAGCCGCATGTAAAACGATTTGATCTCCTTGGGATAGTTGTACAAGATCAAGGGACCTTGGACGTGCTCCTCGGTTAAAAAACGCTCGTGTTCGGATTGCAAGTCCGTCCCCCAACTGACTGGGTAATCGAATTTCTTGCCGCTCTTGATGAGTATCTCAACGGCTTCGGTGTAGGTCATGTGGACAAACGGCTTGTCGAGGACCAACTGAAGCGAGGCGAGCAACCCGGGCTGGACACGCTTTTCGAAAAAGTCCATGTCCTCGGCACAATGCTTGAGTGTCTCTCGAATCATGAACTTCAAATAGCGTTCGGCTAAGCCCATGTTGTCGGCGAGTTCATAGAACGCAGCCTCGGGTTCGATCATCCAAAACTCCGAGAGGTGCCTTGAAGTGTTCGAGTTTTCTGCGCGAAAGGTTGGTCCGAAGGTGTAGATTTTGCCCAATGCACAAGCGTAAGTTTCACCTTCGAGTTGTCCGCTGACGGTTAAGTAAGCTGGCTTTCCGAAGAAGTCCTTTGAGGAATCGACCTTCCCTTGGACCGTCGGGAGGTTATCGAGCGGCAGGGTCGTGACTCGGAACATCTGACCGGCACCTTCGCAGTCGCTGGCGGTAATGAGCGGAGTGTGGACCAGCACGAAGCCTTCCTCGTGGAAGAACTCGTGGGTGGCCAAGCTGATACGATCCCGGACACGGGTAACGGCGCCGAAGGTATTGGTTCGTGGACGTAGGTGGGCCCACTCGCGAAGTTTCTCAAAGGAGTGTTGCTTTTTTTGCAAGGGATAGTCCGTTGCGCTGGCTAGCCCGAGCACTCTTAAACTGCTGGCCGACATTTCGGTGGCTTGGCCCTGGCCTTGGCTCGGCCTGAGTTCTCCGTCGACGACGATGCTTGAGCCCACCGTCAGGGTCAGAACATCCGACGCGTAGTTGCTCAGTTGAGCATCGGCGATGATTTGAAGATTCCCCATGGAACTTCCATCGTTGATTTCGATGAAACTGAAGCCACCTTTGCTATCCCGGCGTGTGCGAACCCAGCCTCGAACCTGTACCCTCTGTCCGGCCGACTCGGCTTGGCGAGCTTTTTGAACGGAAATCCACGGGTTGCTGCTCATTTGATTCTCTAACAAAAAGGGTCAATCCGGATCGCGTTGGATGCTTACGACTGGCCCTGAGATTGTAGCAAATCTTTTAAAACGTTCCCATAGCCGAGAAAACCGCAGACTCCGCCGCTTGTGCGTCGGGTAGAGCCATTGGGGACAATGGCTCTACCATGGAAGACCCCGCCGCTGGGATGGTAGATCGATTGTCTCCAATCGATCGGCGCTTGAAGACAGAGTGGCCGTTGAGAAAAGCAGCCGAGAAAACCTCAGACGCCGCCGCTTGCGCGTCGGGCAGAGCCATTGGGGACAATGGCTCTACCATGGAAGACCCCGCCGCTGGGATGGTAGATCGATTGTCCCCAATCGATCGGCGCTTGAAGACAGAGTGGCCGTTGAGAAAAGCAGCCGAGAAAACCGCAGACTCCGCCGCTTGTGCGTCGGGCAGAGCCATTGGGGACAATGGCTCTACCATGGAAGACGACTCGGCGAAGCTTCTACTTGACCGAAGCCGAAAGTGGCACGACGTTATCCTTGAGTCGATACACGACGTCCAACTCCGCTCGGGGCTTGGTTGCCAGATCCGTCAAGACGACGATCTTGCCACGCTGCTCGGAGTTGCTTTTTTTGTCACTGAGCGCTGCCGATTTTGGAGCAAAAACAAGAGACAGCAAATGCATGTCCTTGGACTCTTCGGGCAACTTGGTGCTCGATACATCGAAGTCCTCGCTCGAAATTCCAAGGATCCTAAAGGATTCGGTGGCCTTCAGACGGACCAACTTCTTGATCTCTTCTTGCTTGCCGATCGATCCGAGCGAAAACAGATTCGGCTGGATCGATAAGGAAGGCTCAACGTTGGCGCTGAGTCCCAACGATAGAGATTTGATATTCAAGTCGTTCGTGTGCAGCGCAATCTCACTTTGCAACGGCCCCGCTGGCGCCGTTTCGTCCAAGGTCACCTTCAGCCCATAGCGGACTTTCCCACCCTGGCGAAGTTGCTCCTGAATTGCGATCTTCACGTAAGGTAGATCGCTCGTCGCATGGGTCACCTGCCAAGTCGATTTTCCAACATAGTCCAAAGTAACGTCGACCTCTTTGGCCGTCCCTTCAGACAACTTGCCAAAGCCAACCTCGTTGGGGTTAAAAACCACATCGGATCGGATGTATCCCTTGACCGTCAGTTGAACCTCAGAAAAACTTGGTTTGTCGAACGTCACGGTGATCGTCGCACCACGCGATCCGGTATGGGTGGCGGTATTGAATACGGCCAAAATGCAACCGCTCTGGCCTGGCTCAACCGTCTCGGTCAAAATGCTCGGTGTGGTGCACCCGCAGGACGTGCGTACACTCCGAACGTGGATCGGGGTAGGATAAGGATTCTCAAAGTAAAATCGATGCTCGGTCTTGGCCGAACGCGCGACGGTTCCGAAATCATGGCTCCGCTCTTTGAATGCGGTTTGAAATTGCTGCCCTAAGGCAGCCGTAAAGCCCATCGCAATCCACATCAATGCCATCAGACTCGCTCTCATCGCAACTCTCCGTTTGATTCTCTAACCGTTGTTCGACTCTATGCTGTTTCGACTTGGATGTCTCTCTACTATCCCGTCTGCCTAATCGACCGTTTTTGCAACCTACCGTCTTTGGGTACTGCTTTCGCTTTTGCTGCTGCCTCTGCTGCTGCGGTTATCACCAAAGGAATAGGGTAAGCCTGCGTCGTTCGGACAAGTATCCCCCTAAATAAAGAACGAATTGCAATTTCTGAAAAAAATGATTCGAGTCGATTCGACTCTTGCTGGTCTAAGCGTTTTGATCGTCAATCTCCCTACCCTTGAAAAACCGCCGAACTGACAAGGTTTCTCCAAGCGATACAAAGCGAATTTCAATCTTTTTATTGCGATCGAATTCGACTTGCGACCGACAAGCTCGCCTGCACGCTCGACCGAGTGTGGCAGACTAGCAGGAACTCTTGAGGAATTCTCGCTATGGCAAACAAAAAGAAAAATCAACCTACCGAAGAATCGTCAACGACGGCACGTCCTAGGATGCTGGTCCTGGTTGTCGTCCTGGCCACGGCGATCAGCTCTTGGTACTGGTACCAGCCTTTGTCGGATCCTTCGCCTGGGATCGACCCGATGGCAGCATCGGCCAGCAACTATCCGGACATGCATCGGACCCTCATCGAGCCGAACACCAACGACTCGAGTCCTGCGAGCTCTGCGGAGGTTCCGGTCTATTCGGCACTTCCAGAGGATCTCGTCGGAGAGCGTCAAGTCGCCGTTCGTCCATTCCAGCCGACGCCACAAGGTACCCTCCGAGAGGTCTTGTCCAAGGAACCCTTGCCGGTGATTCCAATCTCCCGGCCGGATCGGACCCGACCGGACAACCAGTCTGCTCTGGTCGCGGCCCGCCCTCCCCTTTGGACCACGAGCGATTCGCCAAATGCGGACCCGAATGCAGCTCGGTTCGGCGAATCGATAGCGAGTCGCTCTGGGGCTGCACTGGGGATGAACGCAAACCCACAATCCAACGATTGGGATCGTCAAAGCCCGTTTCCATCTCGAAGCGCTACGCAAGTTGCCGGTTCGACGACAGCAGGCTCGATCGCGGCCTCCTCAGGCTTGGCCCAAGGAGATCGAATCGTGGCGATCGAGCCCCCACGGCCGGTCGCTTCGGCGTGGCCTGACTCGAGTTACAAGCCTGATGCGAGGCCGTCCGAGACTCCATCGATCGCCAAGAGTCAGCCGAACCCTCCCTTGAGGATGCGTACGACGGATAGCCCATTGCTTGCTTCTCAGGGAATTGGGCAGAGTGGCAAGATCTCTGTTTCGGATTCTCAGGCCGAGGAGCCCAACGGGCCCCTTCGGTCCGATGGGGCTGGCTCTCGAAGGACCGTCCCGACGGCATGGTCTAGCGGCCCCTCGGTTTCCCCCCAACGCGATTCAACGGGCAAAAAAAGTGGTGCGGTCATCCGTCAGCCGGCTAAGCCTTAGTTGTCGGACGGCTTTTCCTCGGTCCCGAATTTCTTGATGTACGATTCGGCTTTGGCTTTTTTGCGGGGGGGAATAGGTGGCTGATCGAATTCGATGGATTTTTGGAAGTCTCTGCAAGCGAGCGTTTCCTCTTGGCGAGCGATATGGAGCAAGGCTCGGTAGTAGTAGAGCCAAGCGTTCCGAGGTTGGAGTTCTTCGGATTCGCTCAGGGCGGCTTGGGCATCCTCGAACCGCCCGGCAGAGATAAGGGCTCTGGCGTAGTTGTTGAGGTAATAGGCGAGGTGGTCTTTTTCTTTATCGCGAGCCATAGAAATGGCTTTTTCAAGATCGATGATGGCAGGCTCGTAGTCACCTAATTCTGCGGCGCATCCACCGCGGCCGTTGAGGGCTTTGGAGGACTCCTTTTCGAGTTTGACGATGACATGGTTGAAATCCTCCCAAGCTTCTGCGAATTGGTCTGAGTACCAGTAGGCTGCAGCCCGTCTGAGGTAACCGGTTTCGTTGCTCGGATCGAGTTCGATGGCTTGGGTAGAAGCTCGGATGGATTCTTCGAAACGGTTTTGGATAAAGGAGATATGTGCCGACATCACAGCGCGGGTGAATTCTGTTTCTTCGGCTGATTCGGGTTGCAGTTGTACCGCCGCATCGAGATCCTCTTGAGATTTCTCATCGTCCCCTTGTTGCTGGTAGATGGCGCTTCGACCGATCAAAGCGGGAGCAAAGTCTGGATCCTCTTTGAGGATCGCATCGAGGTCGCTGAGGGCTTGGTCCATTTTCCCCAATTGGATGTTCAACTGCGCGCGTGAGAAGAGGGCCGGGAGCAGATCAGGGCTCGATTGGATGACCTGATTGAGGTCCCTTTCGGCTCCTTTGAGGTCATAGCCGCTCATCGACAAACGCGAGCGATCCATCAAGCATTCCTCGTTGGTCGGATCGAGCGCAAGGGCTTGGTCGAGGAGTTTGAGGGCTCGTTTGCGGTCGCCGAGCGATTCGCTCACCAGCGCACTGCCTCGCATGGCTTGGATCTCTTTGGGTTCGATTTTCAAAGCTTCATCGAAGTCAGCCCCTGCGCGATCGTATTGGCCGAGCATCAAAAAGTGGTATCCACGGACGACAAAAGGGATTGCGTGTTCGGAGTCGACTTCGAGAATGGCCGAGAGTTCGGCGACTGCTTCATCGATCCTACCGAGTTTCGAATAGGTTTGGGAAAGTCGGTAGCGAGCAGAGAGGTTGTTCGAGTCGAGCTCGACGGCCCGCAGAAGCAGTCCGAGGGCTTCTTCGTAATCCTGGCAAAGGAATTTCGCGTATCCGTAATCGCTCAGAAGTGCGGTGTTCTCGAGTCCTTGATCGAGCAGGAATTGCGAGTCGGCGATGGCTCCATCGGTATCCCCATTCTCGATCCGTATTTCGATGCGTTGTTGTCGGGCGACCGCCAAATCGGGTTGGTTTTCGATGACCCAATCGATGTCTTGGAGGGCTAAGGAGAGTTTACCGGATTCCTTGTAAGCATCCGCGCGGAGGCCATTGAGGATCGGATGCGAGCCGAGTTGCTCGATGCACTGGGTGAGGTAATCGATCGATTTCTCGATCCCTTCGAGTCGATGGATGATGTAAGCCTTGAGTTGGATGGCTCGAAGATTTGGTCCCTCGTTTTCGATAAACGCATCGATGTCTTTGAGTGCCCTTTGGTTGTGTCCCTCGAGCATCAGGAGTTTAGCCCTGAGCAAGAGGGAGTTTCCGTGCAGGGGGTTCACGGCAAGTGCAGCATCGAGTTCGCGGATCGCACCGGAGGTGTCATCGACCTCCTGAGCAACACTGGCCGCGACGAAGTGAAACTCCTCAGACTTTGGGCCCTCGGGTGCCTTATCGATGGTCTTTTGGGCTTCGAGGGGAAATCCCATCGAGTGTTGAAGATGGGCCAGGAACCCATACCAGTCGGTACCGGCATCTGGAAGTTTGATCAGCGATTGGCAAACGCTCGCTGCTTTTTCAAGCATCCCATTGCGTTGGAGGAACCTCGCATAGCCGAATAGCAACTCGCGGTCTTGAGGAGATTTCTGCAACAAGTTTTCCCATCGCGCTTGGGCTTGTTCGTACTTACCCGAGGCGGCCAACAGGTCGGGGATCCCAACGTCCAATCGTCGGTTTTCTTCCACAGCTTTCTGCCAATACTCAAGGTCCTCGACTTGAATTTGGTTTTCCGGCAGAGCCATCATCTCGGTTGCGAATTCGAGATCTTCGATCGAGGAGTCTAGGTCCTTGATGTCATAGAGAAGCTCGCTAGATTCGCCTTCTTTTTGAAGTTCTTGTGCAGGACGCATCGCGCGGACATAGCGTTGGTAGTCCGGATGAGCATCCGGAAGGGTCAATTCGCGGAATTGGCTGGTACCTTCAAGGTTGCAACTTCGGTAAATGAGGATGATCGGGGCTCGGACAGGAAATTCCGGCATCGACTGCAATGCTTTCTCGAGGGCACGGTCGGTTTGCGGCGGAAGGTCGTCGGATCGGAGCGTTTTTTCAGCGACCTGAGCAAGGGGGAGAATTTGCGTTTGGATGATCCGTTTTCGTCCGGGAAAAAACTGAATCAGTGCTTGGCATGCGATCGGTGCGTCTTGGAACTGTCGGAGCTTTTGATGGAATGCCGAGTCGATGTATTGGAATACTGCATGGCAAATCGCCAGCGATCCGTCCTCTTCGTTGAGTCCATGCATATCGGATAGAACGTACCCTCGATCAAAAGCGATCAGGCTCGATTGGAAGAGATTTTTCTCCGCATCGGTACTCCAGTTTTCGAGTTGGAGCGTGCTGTGCCAGAACAATCGACCTTTGGGATAGGCCTCGAGAAATTTACTGAAAAAAGGACTTTTGGCGACCAGTGCTCGGGTGAGTTCTTCGCGAATTTTCGCATCCTGGGGCTTGCTGCGAAAGTGTCTTTGAAGGAACCAAACTCCGAGAAGCGATGCGAGCAAAATCCAAACCAGGGGCAAAGGGGCTTGGAGTCTGTAGGCCAACGCAGCCAGCGCAGCAAGAATCATGCCAGCGGCGAAAAAGTAGATCGGGCGAACTTGATGTGCCGCGACGATTGGCGAGAGTCGGCTGCAGGGCTCGCATAGGGACAGCGGAAACGAGCAAGCGAAATGCTCATCGAGAAAAACGACCGTAGCGATCTTTACTGGCCGTCTTTTCTCGCATTGGCAGCAGTGATTCGAGTGCTTGAGACGCTCAAATAGTTCGACCGATTCGTTATAGATCGAGTTGGCATGCAATAGCTCTTCGGTCACCACGCTCACGGGTGGGAAACCGCTGGAGATCTCGGAAGGGGAGTTGTATAGAAATTGCATGGAATCGATACGTCAGGGCGTTGGTGATTGAAACTTCAGTCGATGCTTCGTTTTGCTTCGTTAACCATATACATCGTCCCACATCCTGGACAGAAGAGGTACCATTCGTAGAAATACGTCTGCCCGGGCTTTCGGGCCTTGGGCTTGGGAGTTTTTTTGACCAAGTTCTCTGTACATTTTCGACAAGGTGCTCCTTCCGATGGTTCCACCGCAGGGCCTGGATTCAGGGGGATTGGCCTAGAAACTCGGGTTGCCAGTTGGGGGTTCAGGGAGCGACTGCTCGATGGGTCTGTAAGGTATCCTTGGTCGTCGGCCAAATCGTATTGCTGAATCGCAGCGACGGCCAATTCATCGCACCGTTCGTTCTCGGCGACCCCCGCGTGACCTTTGACCCAATGGAATCGGATCGAGTGCCGGGCCGAGGCCTCGAGGTAGCGTTTCCATAGATCGACATTTTTGACTGGCTGACCTGGGCTGCGCATCCAGCGGTTTTTTTGCCATCGCAGGACCGAACCGCGTTGGACTGTTTCGACGACATACTTCGAGTCGCTGTATAGGTTGACCAAGCAGGGCTTCGAAAGAGCCTCGAGTGCGACGATTACCCCCATGAGTTCCATACGGTTGTTGGTCGTGAGACGAAATCCGCCAGATAGCTCTTTGCGATGCTTGCCGGCCATGAGCACGATCCCATAGCCGCCCGGACCGGGATTGGGCTCAGCGGCTCCGTCGGTGTAGATGGTTACCGATGACTTCTCGTTGGCAATCGATTCGTCGGGCACGAAAAAACTCCAGTGTCGGTTGGGATCGGTTGGGAATAGTCCCAGTTGGAAAAAAACTCTTCAGCTCCAGGCGGACATTGTAGCGACAAAAGCAAGGGGACCATTCGCAAAAAAAAGGGCACGCTTGCGCGTGCCCTCGATGGTTTTCCCCAAGCCTGGAAAGCTCGGGTTTGTCGTTTGGAACGATCCGGTCGAACCGGAAAGAACTAGGCCTTTGGAACGTCGCTGGCCGAAGGAACTGCCGGTGCTGCTGGAACTGCCGGTGCTGCTGGAACGGCTGGTGCTGCTGGAACTGCCGGTGCTGCTGCTGGAGCGATCGTCGCCGGTGCTGTTGCTGGAGCGATCGTCGCCGGTGCTCCTGGCACTGGAGGCGCGACGGTGGAGCTTTCGACGGTTCCTGCATTGACTGCGGTTCCGCAGTTGGTGCAAGGAGCCGATCCGACGATAACCGACGAGTCGGACATGACGGTTGTACCTGCGCATCCGGTGCATCCGGAATCGACTGCAACGCTACCGCATCCGGTGTCGCAACCGGTGTTGCAAGCAGGAGCAGGAGCCGGTGCGCACTGAGGAGCAACCGTTCCGGAGCACTTGGCTCCTCGGCGGCCACCCATCTTGCTGAGCAATCCGCCACCGCTGCAGTCCTTGGCGACTGCGCCGCTGCAAGCTGCTTTCTTGGAGTGCAATCGAGCGAAAAGACCGCTGCGACCGCCACTGCAACCATTGTCTCCACCGCAACCGGCCATCGCGACCGATCCAAATCCCGCTGCAACAAAAGCAACGGCCGACAAAACTACTAAACGAAACTGGCTCATAGGAACTTCCTCCCGAGAGAAAAAACTGGGTAAACCACTACCCCGGACTCGATTCTGACAAACCGCACTCCCACCCTAGGGACGCTGTTGAAGTTTGCCGATTGGGGGTTTTGCGTAAACTGTGCAAGGTCGAAGGGTACCAAACCACCGGCAGGTGTCAACGACCCTGAAATGTCCTCTGGAAAGCGATCGTGTGGCTCTTCGGGGACATTCCGGAACATGCAGACCGGACAAAATCCCAAAACTAGTTCCTTCCTGGTCTCAACAAAACCTCATGCATCTGCTAAATTCATGCATCAGATACCTATCTAACTCGCCTGCCATTTAGTACGACAACGGAGATTATTAGCCGTGCTCATGCCGCTTGGGGTTCTTTCCCAGTACATTTTCGGTTCGCTCCTTTTTGTCCTCTCGTTCCTGATTATCGCCATCATTTTGCTTCAGCGCGGGCGTGGTGGTGGTTTGACAGGAGCCTTGGGTGGTCTCGGTGGCCAAAGCGCCTTCGGGGTCAAAGCTGGCGATATCTTCACCCGCATCACTGCGGTCTTGGTCTTGCTGTGGATCTTCTTCTCGGCACTGGCTGCACGCTGGTACAAAGAGGATAGTCTGGACATCCAAGCCGACACTTCTGCGACCACAAGCATGAGCACCGGTGTCGGGATGGGCGGAACTACAGAGCTTCCAGCGATTCCGCCCGTGGTATCTCCTGCGACAGCACCGGCAAACCCAGCACCGGCAAACCCAGCACCGGCAAACCCAGCTCCGGCAAACCCAGCTCCGGCAAACCCAGCTCCGGCAAACCCAGTTGTGGAACCGGATTCTGTGCCAGCAGTGCCAACCGAGCCAGCAGCGCCTGGAGCTCCGAACCCACCTTCCCCCTAAAAGCAACTTGGGCCTTGTGGGGCCTGGCCAACCGGATTTTGTGGTCGCAGATTTCGGCTTGTCCGATTTGCACCATCCAAGGGCCAAAAGGCTGATTCATCAGGCGAGCATCACCGGGTTTGCAGAGCATGACGGGTTCGAAGAGCATGACGGGTTTGCAGAGTATGACGGGCCATGGCAGGGCCCAGCAAATCGAAGAGGGCCTTTCGATCGACGCGGAAGTCCGGTCGGTCAACAACCGCTTTTTGAAGGTGACTTTCAAGCTCCACGAGTCGTTAGCCTTTCTGGAAAATCAGATCGAGGGACTTGTCCGCGAGAAGGTTCGCCGCGGTTCTGTGCATGTCACGCTGCGTCTCTCCGGGGGCTCAGCGGCAATGGCGAACAAGGTTTCCGAATCGACGCTCAAGTCGTATCTGGATCAAGTCCGAAGCGGCGTCGGCAACGGCTACGGCTCTGGCTATACGATCGTGGTTGAACTCGGATCGGCACTTCAACTTCCAGGTGTCTTGCTACCGAACCCCGGTCCTGAGCCCGAGAAGCTCACGGCACTCACTCTTTCGACGATTGGCCAAGCGCTTGACAATCTGAACCGCATGCGGCAGATCGAGGGTGAGCAGATGGGCAAGGAGCTTACCGAGTCGGCTGCGAAGGTACGCGCTATCAGCGACCAGATCGAGGCTCGTGCCCCGAATGTATTGATCGATTATCGCAAGCGATTGGAGTCCCGAGTCCGATCGGCTCTGGCCGAAATGATTCCGACGGTAGGCGAAATCGATGTGCTGAGGGAGGTCGTCCAATTCTCTGATCGCTGCGATATCCGTGAGGAAATCGTTCGCTTGCACAGCCACCTTGAGCAGTTTCACAGTGCGCTGAGCGATAAGGAGTCCCAGGGCCGCCGGCTGGATTTTTTGATTCAGGAGATTGCCCGCGAGGCCAATACGATCGGAGCGAAGGCTAATGATGCGACCATTGCGCACGGGGTCGTATCGATCAAAACAACGATCGAACAGATGCGGGAGTTGGTTCAAAATGTCGAATGATCCCGGCAAGCTGATCATCATCTCGGGACCATCGGGATCTGGAAAATCGACCATTGTCGCAAAGCTTCTAGAGACTTGTCCGTTGCCGCTGGTTGTGAGCGTTTCGGCCACAACCCGACCCCCTCGGCCTGGGGAAGTCCATGGGGAGCACTACTGGTTTCTGAGTCCTGAGGAGTTTCAGGCCAAGCGGTCCAGGGGTGAATTTCTCGAGTGCAAAGAGGTTTTCGGGAGAGGATTTTGGTACGGAACGCTCAAAGAGGCCGTTTCGTCTGGTCTTTCTGCCGGAAAATGGGTAATCTTGGAGATTGACGTCCAAGGGGCCTTGGCCGTTCTGGACTATGATCCCGAGGTAATTACGATTTTTATCGACCCAGGATCGATGGACCAATTGGAAAAGCGGCTCAGGGATCGGGGAACCGATTCTCAAGACGCCATCCAACGTCGCTTACAGGTTGCCAGAGAGGAAATGGGGCTTAAGCACCATTACCGCCACAGCGTCATCAACGATCGAGTCGATGAGGCGGTCGCTCAGGTCTGCCGTTTGCTATGCCAGTACGATTCTCGAATCGACAAGCAACCTTAAGGCCTGAATCCAACAACCATTTGCCCGAGTCAAACTTAACCTACCCACGAGGCGTACCGATGCTCGACGAGCTTAAAGAAGAAGCGATTGTCAACAAAGTCGGGGGGCGATTCAAGCTCTCGACGCTCATCCAAAAGCGTTTGGTACAAATCAACCGAGGTGGCCGTCCGCTGGTCGACATGCACTCGGATGACAAAATGGAAATCGTCATTCAGGAAATTTTGCAAGACAAGATTTATCTTACGCAGACCGGCGAATTGAAGATTTACGGCGAGACGACCGAGCAAGGAGACCTGCTGGATCTGGACGCTGGGGATCTGTAAAGATCGCCAAGCGGTTCCACTCGAGCAGCCATTATGGCCAGTATCGACCGGATCAAAGACCGGATTGTTGTCGGAGTCTCTGGTGGCATAGCGGCTTATAAATCTGCTGTGCTCGTGAGTCGATTGGTCCAATCCGGCCATCGCGTGTCGGTCGTCATGACCCCGAAGGCCACTGAGTTTGTCGGCGCGGCGACCTTCGCCGCGTTGACCGGATCTGGGCCCGTTGTGGCTCCTTTTGATTCACGATTCCCGCTTGGGCCCCACATCGAGTTGGCTCAGGACTGCAAGCTTCTGGTCATCGCCCCGGCCACCGCAAGGATGATCGCTTCGTGCGCTTGGGGATTGGCCAACGATCTGCTTTCGACTTTGTATCTCAACGTCGAGTGCCCTGTGTTGTTTGCACCGGCGATGAGCGCGCCGATGTGGGACAAGCCAGCGGTGCAAAGAAACATTCAGCAGTTGAGATCCGATGGCGTGCATCTGGTTGGACCTGAGTCCGGTTGGCTTTCTTGTCGCCGCATTGGATTCGGTCGGATGAGCGAGCCTGAGTCGATCCTCGAAGCATGCAAGCCTTGGTTGGAGTAAGAGCACTGTGGCGCACATCGTCATCACATCCGGTCCGACGCGGCAGTATCTCGATCCGGTGCGTTATCTGACCAACGCGTCGAGCGGAAGGATGGGGACAGCACTAGCTCAAGCCGCGTTGGATCTAGGGCATGAGGTCACGGTTGTTTCCGGACCGGTGAACGTGGAGTATCCGTCGAAGGCCAAGGTGACCTGGGTTACGACCACCCAAGAGATGCTCCAGGAGGCCCGGATCGCTTTTTCCAATGCGGACGGCTTGATCGGAGCGGCTGCTCCTTGCGATTACATGCCAGAGCATGTCGAGACGAGCAAGCTACAGAAGAACGGAAACGATTTGACGCTTCATTTGAAGGAAACGCCTGACATTGTAGCGACACTGGCGGCCAACAAGCTTTCCAAGCAGTGGGTTGTCGCATTTGCATTGGAGACCCAAGACATTCGATTTCGAGCCATCGTCAAGCTTAGTCGCAAATCCTGCGATATGATCATTTCGAACAGTGCCCAGGCGATGAATTCGGAAGACAACAGCGTCGAGGTGATCTTGCGCGGCGGAACGATTTTGGATCAGCTCCATGGCCCGAAGTCGCTTGTTGCGGCTGGAATCCTCAGGCTTATCGATAAGCACTTGATCGCACCTACCGTCCATTCGTGAGCCATCTTGCCATGCTCGGATCGATGCACCAGGATTACCCGAATTTACCGCCACTCGAGAAGCCTTTGGACATTCTTGTGGTCGCACCGCATCCAGACGATGCCGAGTTAGGGATGGGAGGGACGATCGCCAAACTGCTCGAGCAAAACGTGCGAGTTGGGATTCTCGATTTGACCACCGGTGAACCGACTCCTTATGGCACGGAAGAAAAACGCCAAGCGGAAACCAATTCGGCAACGGAGATTCTGCGAGTCACTTGGCGTTACAACCTAGGGCTTGCGAATCGGTTCCTCGAACCGACGCTTGTGAATCGGGCGAAGATTGCCGGTTTGTTTCGTTTGACGCGCGCTCGTTGGATTTTTGCACCTTATTGGCTCGATGCGCATCCGGATCATCTTGCAGCGACCGAGTTGGTCGAGGCGGCTAGGTTCTGGAGCAAACTGACCAAATGCGATTTGCCAGGGAAACCGTTTCATCCTTCGCGCATTTATTACTACTACTGCATCCATTTGAAGCATATCCCTCAACCGGCTTTTATCATGGACATCAGTTCGCATTGGCAAGTCAAAGCCGACGCGATCATGGCTTATCGCAGCCAGTTCTACGAGGGCAAAGAGCACCTTGATCCACCCGTCATCGAGCTCTTGCGCGAGCAGGCTGCGACTTGGGGAATGTCCATCGGAGTTCGCTACGGGGAAGCTTTCGCATCCAAAGAACCATTGGGGCTGAGCGATCTAGCGCATTTGATTTAGACTTATTGAATCTAGGCTTGTTGAACTTCATCGAGAGTCTGTGACCTGAATGAACACAAACCGTCGGCGTTGGATGCAGCTTGCCGCCTTGGGCTCACCTGGGGTGTTGATCGGTGGCTGTTGGCAGCGTTCGCACGATGCGACCTATGGAGACACAGGGGCGAGTCCATCAGAGGCTCTGCCGGTTGTGGCCACGACCGGGATGATCGCCGACATGGTACGGAGTATCGGAGGCGACGCGGTGCAATTGACGCAGTTGATTCCGGCCGGTGTTGACCCTCATTTGTACAAACCGATCCGTGATGATGTCGTAGCGATCGTTCACTCGAAAATCGTCTTCTACAATGGTCTCAAGCTCGAGGGACGGATGTCCGACGTACTCGGAGCTGGCTCGAAGTCGCAGCGGGTGCATGTCGCTCTTTCCGACGCGCTCGATCCATCGAGTCTGATCGGGGAGTCCTCGAGCCAGGCGGTCGATCCTCACATTTGGATGGACGTATCGATGTGGAGCAAAACGATAGGGTCCATCCGAGATACCCTCGGGGGGGTTCTCGTGCACCATCGAGAGCGGTTGGATCGAGCCGCAGGGGAGTTGATCGAGCAACTCGAGGCACTTGATCGTTATGGGAAAGAGGCCATCGGGAGGATTCCCAAGCCGCAGAGGATCTTGATTTCTTCGCACGATGCTTTCCAGTACTTTGGGCGGCGCTATGGGTTGAGGGTCGAGGGGGTCCAAGGGATCTCGACGGCTTCGGAGGCAGGGCTTCAGCGGATCCCTGAGTTGATCGAATTGATCCGCGAGAATTCGGTACCGGCGGTCTTTAAGGAATCGAGTGTAGCGGGAAAGATGATCGATGCGGTGATCGAGGGGGCCGCAAGCCGCCGAATCGAGCTGCGTGTCGGTAAAGAACTTTACTCCGATGCGCTCGGGCCTGTCGGCTCGGGAGCCGAGACTTACATCGGCATGATGAAGCACAATTTCGACGCGGTCGCCGAGGCGCTCTCGGGTGGCCGTGCAACGCGATGAGGCAACCAACCTATTGGCGCCTTGCATCGGATTTTGTCGTACTCGTACTCGTACTCAGCGAAGCGGTACTCAGTCCGCCGTGGCGGACGGTACTCGTACTCGATGGCTGTTTGAACTGCGGCGATGCGGATCGTTGATCGACCAAAACGCTGCCGTTGAGGGCTCTTAGCCTTTTTCGCCCACAAATTCCGCGGGAGGCCTAAAACCTAAAACCTAAAGCCGTCGTTCGTATTCGGTGATTTTCGACTCGTGTTCCAAGGTCAATCCGATATCGTCCAGTCCGTGGAGCAAGCAATGTCGGCGGAAGGGTTCGACTTCGAAATCGGCTGAGAATCCGTGATCGTCAAAAACCCGATTCTGTTCTAGATCGACGGTTAGACGATAAGGCGCGTGGGATTCGAAGCGGGCGAAGAGGTCCTCGACGAGCTCTTCGGACAATGCGATTGGCAGGACTCCGTTTTTGAAGCAGTTGTTGTAGAAGATATCGGCAAACGAGGGGGCGATGACGGCTCGAATTCCGAAGTCTTCGATGGCCCAGACGGCGTGTTCCCGCGAAGAGCCGCTACCGAAATTTCGCCGGGCCAGCAGGATCGAGGCTTGTGCGTTGCGAGGGAGGTTCAGTTCGAAGTTCGGGTTGGGTTGACCATTTTCCAGGAATCGCCAGTCGAAGAAGAGGAATTGGCCGAAACCCGATCGCTCGATCCGTTTGAGAAATTGTTTGGGAATGATTTGGTCGGTATCGACATTGGCGCGGTCCATGGCGGCCGCCACGCCGTTGAGTTTGGTGAATGGTTTCATGGTCTTGAAATTTTGGTGAGTGTTTTGGTGGATCGATCAGCGGTATTGCCAATCGCGAATATCGATAAATTTTCCCGCGATTGCGGCCGCTGCGGCCATTGCCGGGGAGACCAAGTGGGTGCGTCCCCCTTTGCCTTGTCGGCCCTCGAAGTTTCGGTTGGAGGTCGATGCGCAGCGTTGCCCAGGATCGAGCCGATCTGGGTTCATGGCCAAGCACATGCTGCAACCGGCTTGCCGCCAATCGAAGCCCGCTTCTTTGAAAACCTGATCGAGACCCTCTTTTTCCGCTTGCTGTTTGACCAGTCCGCTGCCGGGCACGACCATCGCATCGACTTGTCCGGAGACTCGGTAGCCTTGGACGACTTTTGCCGCCGCGCGGAGGTCTTCGATACGGGCGTTGGTGCACGATCCGATAAAGACGCGTTGGATGGGGGTGTTGGTGAGTTTCTCGCCGGCTTTGAGGCCCATGTATTCCAGGGCACTGGCCGTCGACTTGCGCTCGGTTTCGTCTTGGAAGTCCTCTGGAGAAGGGACCGGTGTATTGACCGAGATGACTTGGCCGGGATTGGTTCCCCAGGTGATCTGTGGCTCGATGTCTTGGCCGCGGAACAGATCGACGCGGTCGTACTTGGCGCCGGGATCGGAGGGGAGATTTTTCCAGAGTTCGACGGCGCGATCGAACTCTTGGGGAGCAAAGGGTCGGCCTCTCAGGTAGTCGAAGGTCGATTGGTCAGGCGCGATCATACCGGCGCGGGCACCGGCCTCGATCGACATGTTGCAGACGGTCATGCGTTCTTCCATCGAGAGGTTTCGAATCACCTCCCCTGTGTACTCCAACACATAGCCGTTTCCACCCGAGGTGGTCAACTTGCCAATCAGATAGAGAATCAGATCCTTGGCCGTGACTCCGGGTGCCAATTGTCCATCGACTCTCAGTTCGTAGGTTTTGGGGAGATACTGCAGAAGCGTTTGGGTCGCCAGGACGTGTTCGACTTCGCTGGTTCCGATTCCGAAGGCCAGAGCGCCGAAGGCGCCGTGGGTTGCTGTGTGGGAATCACCGCAGACGATGGTCATTCCCGGTTGGGTGTACCCGAGTTCCGGACCGATGATATGGACGATTCCTTGGTGTGGATCGTTGAGGTCATAGAGACGGATTCCGAACTCTTTGCAGTTGTTCCGGAGCGTATCGACTTGTTGGCGCGAGATCGTATCGGCGATGGGCAAGGACCGATCGGAGGTTGGGACATTGTGATCGGGAGTGGCGATGGTGCGCTGGGGGCGACGAACTTGGCGTCCGGCGAGCCGAAGCCCTTCAAAAGCCTGGGCGCTGGTCACCTCGTGCACAAGGTGCAGATCGATATAAAGGATAGCTTGTTTTCCAGTTTCGTGATGGACCACGTGCTGGTCCCAGATCTTTTGGAACATGGTCCTGGGACTGGATGGGGTCGGGGGTCGTTCGCTCATGGAATCCGTTGGGGGAAAGGGAGGCAAGCGGTGTTGGCCAGCAAAAGGCTACTCTTATGAGTTTTAGCGGTTTTTT
The DNA here is from genome assembly GCA_003671195.1 of Planctomycetota bacterium. Classification (GTDB taxonomy): domain Bacteria; phylum Planctomycetota; class Planctomycetia; order Pirellulales; family Pirellulaceae; genus JBKCUI01. The sequence continues at coordinate 53,148 of QWPJ01000246.1, read as the reverse complement.
GTCAAGCGTCTGGCGGGGAAACTTCATGCGAATTATATGCTCCTCTGATCTTTTGAAGTAGCCTCAGGTATAGTAACCTACTTACCCGTGGTGCGCGTTGCTTTTTGACCTGTGAAATTAAAGGAAGTGATTGACTTATGTCCGATGCCGAAGCTTTCCACAATCGATGCCGTTCCTTGGAGAATGCATTCTTTTCGGATCTGGATCAAAAGCTCATACGGGAGCTTCAGGAGAAGCTTACGGTTGAAGAAGCCGTATCGAAATTGCGAGCCGAATCGGGGATACAAGACGAAGCGACTTTGAAGGCCTTGCAAGGGCTTGGGATCACCCCTGAGGCCCTGAGCGCATTTCGGATTCTCCCGCTTGTCGCAGTGGCTTGGGCCGACGGCCAAGCCGATCCTATGGAGGTGACGGCCGTCCGCATGGTTGCCCAAAAGCATCTTGCGGCCGATTCGGAGGCATCGAAGCTTTTGGAGCGTTGGCTCAAAGAGGGTCCAACCCAGGAGATGATCTCCACGTGGGAGTCGTGTGCCGGGGCGGTTTTCTCGTCGATCGGCTCGAAGCAAAGCCAGGATCTCAAAGCCCAATTGATCGAAGAGGTCAACGACGTGGCCAAGGCTAGCGGCGGGGTATTTGGGTTTGCAGCGACGGCGAAATCCGAAAGCGATACCATCGCGCGCATCAAACGCTCATTGGGTCTATAGTCCTAAACCCGACTTGTTTTTCCTTCGGCTCTTTGGCACCTTTGGTCCATGCAATCTGCCTCGCACATGACATCCGATCCGAAAGACCGTTGTGAATCGCCCAAGGTGGTTTGGCATACCGGTTCGGTGGATCTTGCACAGCGAGCCGAGTTGATGGGTCAAACCGGATGTGTCGTTTGGTTTACAGGTTTGAGTGGATCGGGCAAGTCGACGATTGCCAATGTGCTCGATGGGATGTTGCATGCCCGGGGCCGTCCGAGTTTTCTGCTCGACGGGGACAACATTCGCCATGGCCTGTGCGCAGGTCCATCGATGCTTGAATCTCAGTACGGATCAATTTTTGCCGACCGATTCGGCTTGGGTTTTTCCCCCCAAGACCGCCAGGAGAACCTTCGCCGCGTCGGAGCAGTGACTTGTTTGATGGCTTCGGCAGGATTGATCTGCTTGACGGCCTTCGTGAGCCCTTACCGCAAGGATCGCGAGGGGGTCCGAAGCGTGGTCGAATCGCAAAAAGGGTTGAGGTTCTTTGAAGTCTTCGTCGACACGCCCCTGGACATCTGCGAGCAGCGGGATCCCAAGGGTCTCTACCGCCAGGCCCGCGAGGGTAAGATCTCGTTTTTCACCGGGATCACCGATCCGTATGAGCCACCTCAGAGTCCAGATCTGGTGCTCGAAGCCGGCGAACTGACCCCTGAGCGACATGCCCAGAGAGTGCTTGAGTATTTGGCTCTCGAAGGCATCTTTCCCAGTGGTTCTCCGAGAGGCCAAGGGGAGGATTCATGAACGCATCTGCCAGTTACCGATATGTCGTGCGTTGTGGATTGAATCGAGCGATTTTTTCGATGCAGTCGAAGACTCAGCAGAATCGAGGAGATCAGGTCATCGCACGGTCGAATCGCGGTTTCGAGCTCGGAGAGGTCCTGTGCGAGATCACCGATCAGAATCAATCCTCGACTGAAAATCTCCCGAGCGGATCGATCCAGCGAGCGGCCAGCCCGACGGACTTGGCCACATCGGCCCAATGGAAGAAACAAGCGATCCAGGAAGCTGCCGAGAGCCAGTCCATCGTCGATAGCTTGGGGCTCCCAATGCAGATCGTCGAGATCGAGAGGATCATCGGTGGCGAATTGATCACGGTTTTCTTCACCGCCGCCGATCGAATCGATTTCAGGGAGTTGGTCAAAAAGCTTGCCAGCAAATTTCAGGCAAGGATTGAGATGCGTCAGATCGGTGCTCGGGATGAGGCGAAGCTTTTGGGTGGCTATGGGGATTGCGGCCGACCATTGTGTTGTTCGGGGCATTTGCACGAGATGCCGCCGGTTTCGATGCGCATGGCCAAGCTTCAGAAGGCCACGCTCGATCCGAACAAACTCTCCGGTCGATGCGGCAGGCTCAAGTGTTGCCTTCGCTATGAGAACGACCACTACGAGGAATTGGCAGCCAAGCTACCCCCGGCGGGTAGTGAGATTCTGACGCGCGAGGGAAGAGCCCGGGTGCTCAATGTCGAGTTGCTCGCCCAGCAGATGCTCGTCGCGACCGAGGACAATCGCCGCATCCTGATCACTCCCGAGGAGTGCTTGTCGGTCATCAAACGAGGTCCTGAATTCTCATGAATGAACATGTCCTAGCGATGATGGAACTCTTGGCCAAAGACCAACGCTATCACCTGGAAGCTTATCAATTCGTCCGCGAAGGATTGGCCTACGCTCAGCGCGTCATGAATTTGCCTTCGTATACCGGTGAAAACGAGAATGACGAGGGCAAGTCCGACCGTCATTTGACGGGTCAGCAGCTATGCCAAGCCATCCGCGAGTATGCGCTCGATCAGTACGGAGCGCTGGCGAAAACCGTCCTGAACAGTTGGGGAATTCACACCACTGGCGACTTCGGTGAGATCGTGTACAACTTGATCCGCATCCGAGAGATGAGGAAAAGCAAGTCCGACCGCCGAGAGGATTTCGATGACCAATACGAATTCGACGAAGCCTTCTCGGCTCGATTTGAACGCATTGGGAGCCAGGATGGATAAGCGGTTCTTGATAGCTTCTTTGCTGTTGGTCTGTTGGAGCGGTTACATGCTTTGGGTGGTTTCTAGGATTTGGCTCGAATCGCGCTAGCTATGAAATACGTCATCATCATTCCCGACGGATGTGCGGACTATCCGGTCGAATCCCTGGGCGGGAAAACTCCTTTGCAGGCGGCTTATACCCCGCACATGGATGCGATTGCCAGTTCTGGGCTCGTCGGTCAATCCGACAACGTCCCATCGCACCTGCCGGCAGGCAGTGAGGTGGCCAACATGACCCTTTTTGGCTACGACCCGAATCGATTCTTTACAGGTCGAGCGCCGATTGAGGCGGCGGCCCAAGGGATCGTTCTTGGACCTCACGATTGGGCGATCCGGTGCAATACCGTGACGATCCTCGATCAGATCATGGTCGACTTTACTGCCGACCATGCGAGCAATCAGGAGGCTCGAGAGATTTTATCGAGCGTCCAAGCGGCCATCGGTGATGCGCGATTGGAGTTCACTCCGGGGGTTAGCTATCGGAACTTATTGATCTACCGTGGAAGGCCTTCTGAGGCGACACCTTTTTCGAGCGAGACGCGGACGCGAGCGCCCCACGATCTGACCGATGGATCGGTCCTGGATGACTTTCCGCGAGGGCCCGGTTGCGACCTTCTGTGCGAATGGATGCAAAAAAGTAGCGAGGTGATCGCCAATCATCCTGTCAATGCGTTGCGTTTGGCTCAGGGCCGGCCTCCGATCAGTCATCTTTGGCTATGGGGTTTGGGCAAGACACCTTCGCTGGAAAACTTCGAAAAGCGGTTCGGTCTCCGAGGTGCGATGATCACGGCCGTGGACCTTCTCAGGGGGCTAGCGGCCCTAGTCGGCTGGGATCGGATCGAAGCCCCGGGCGCTACTGGATACTTGGATACCGATTATGCATCCAAAGGCAAAACGGCCATCGCCGCTTTGGCGAACCATGATTTGGTTTGCGTGCACATTGAGGCTCCCGATGAGGCAAGTCACGAAGGGCGCGTCGAGGAGAAAGTCAAGGCCCTCGAAGCGATCGATCGAGAGATTGTCGGGCCGGTGCTCCAAGCGCTTCGAGATCAAGGGCCTTATCGAATTCTCATCACCCCCGATCATCCCACTCCGGTGAGCACCAAAAAGCACGCGCATGGCTGGGTACCTTTTGCAATTGCCGGGGATCGGATCGTTTCGGACAAGTCCAACACGTACGACGAGGTATCGGCGGCTCAAAGCGGACTTCAGATCCCCAGCGGCTGGGAGCTGATGCCCCGCTTTGTGCAGGGGGATTGGTAGTCTGCCCTCTGGCTGCTCTTTGGGCAAATACTGGGGGGCAAATACTGGGGGGCAAATACTGGGGGGCAAATGCGGGGTGGCACAGACCGACGGTTACTCCCGAAGTTCGCGGCCCGTCAGGTGCAAAAAGACGTGGTGGAGGTTGGGGGTTTGGAGTTCGAGATTCTTGATCCGAATTCCCGAGCTAGCCAATCCTTGCATCCAAGCGGGGAGTTCGTCAGCGAGATTTTCGCAAGCTCCGATGATTCGGCCGCTGGGGTTATGGACCGACAGGCCCGGTGGAAGTTTCCCGATGGTTCCTTCGGACTCGACTTCGAGTGAGACACGTTTTTGTTTGCCGACGGTCTGTTCCAAGAGTTGTTCGATTCGGCCCTGGGCGATGACCTGTCCATGATCGATGATCACGATCCGATCGCTTCGCTCTTGGGCTTCGTCCAAATGATGGGTTGTAAGCAGGATCGTGGTACCTAGACGGTTCAATTCATCGAGCATATCGAAGATCCGTTGTCGGCTTTGGGGGTCGACTCCGACGGTGGGTTCATCGAGCAGCAGCAGGCCAGGTTGGTGCATGACCCCGCAAGCGATATTGACGCGTCGTTTCATGCCTCCGGAGAATTTCGCCGTCAGATCGCTCGCTCGATCCTCGAGTCCGATCCAGTCCAGGGCCCAGTCGACACGATCGTGGAGTTTTCGACCTCTTAGGCCGTGCAATCGAGCGAAGCATTCGAGGTTTTCGCGGGCCGATAGGTCTGAATAAATCGCCAGTTCCTGCGGGACGACCCCAAGTTGCGTGGCGGCATTGGGTTGTCCGAGTTTTTTTCCAAAGAGTTTGATTTCTCCGGCGGAAACCTCGATACGTCCGCTGATGCAGCGGATCAAGGTGGTTTTTCCAGCCCCGTTAGGTCCCAAGAGAGCGATTCTCTCTCCGGCGCGAACCCCGAAGCTCACTCCTCGGAGGGCTTCGTGTCCGGCGTAGGCTTTGCGAAGATCGGAGACTTCCAAGGCCATGCTCATGGTCGGTCGTACCGGTTCAATAAAATGGCTCAGTAGATTGGATTTCGCGGTAGGTACCAATGAATCGTTCCTTTGCGGCAAACCGGATCGCAATTTCACCAAGTGGATGCTTCGTGGTATACTACTACATACAAGTCTTCGATTCGAGCCCGCTAGAGTGAAGCGATACCGATGGGCATTTTTGACAGCCTTTTCAAGAAGAACGCCGACGCGAGCAAGGGCAAGCCGAAGCCAAGCGATCATGCTTCGGGCATCGAAAGGGCAACCAAAGTCAGCAAATCGGTCGACATTGAAGCCCGTTTTGAGCGGCTTCGCTCGGCGATCTCCGGGACGATGGGGAATTTCTTTGTCGCCAAGGACCGCTTCAACGGCAATCGTGTCGTTGGGGTCAAGCTTTGCGATACGGACAAGGTTCAGTTTTTTGAGAATCGGTTCAAGGGACTCAACAAGCCTAGCGAAGGCGAAATCGCTATTGGGCTCAACCACTCGAACATCGTGGAGACTTACGAGTACGGGACCTCGAATCGAGGCCAGCAATTCATCGTCATGGAGTACATCGACGGACCAGGTTTGCATCAGCTCATCGCCGAACGCAAAGAGGATCTCTTGGCCGGAAAGCGGCTCGATTTGATCACCCAAATGGCCGAATCGCTAGCGTATCTTCATCGCAAGGAGTTCATCCACAGGGATATTTGCCCTAGAAACTACATCGTGCTCAAGGACATGAAGAAGGTCAAGTTGATCGATTTTGGGCTAACGCTTCCGGCGACCAAGGCCTTCATGGCACCCGGGAATCGCACCGGGACACCTTTGTACATGTCCCCGGAGATCGTGCGGCGACGTTCGACCGACAAGCGGGTGGACATATTTTCCTTTGCCGTGACATGTTACCACATGATCGCCTTCGATCTGCCTTGGCAGATCTCCGACACCACGGGCCGAGCGGCCTTGCAACACGATACATCACCTCCTAGAGAGATTACCGAGCATCGTCCAGAGATAGACAAAGTTTTGGCTGGCACGATCATGGCCGCGATGCATCCGAACCCAGAATTGCGAACGCCCGACATGGAAACCTTCCTTCGCCAGCTTCGCAATGTAAAAACATCGCTGTAAAAACATCGCTGTGAAAACATCGCTGTAAAATGACCTGAAGTATCCCCGAGGGGGTGGTTTTGGGCTTTCCGCGACCCGAAAGCGATCTACAATCTAGGAAACTCACAGCAGTGCCCGTCAAGGGCTCTCGCGAGGGGGAAGCGTGAATCTGGTCAGGACTTAAGTGTAGCAGCCATAAGCGTCATACTCTTGTGCGGGGGCCTTTGACGGGCATTCTTTTTTGGGTCTAAGCGTTCGTCTGAAAGAAATCTCGGGCGGCTTGGATGGTCCGATCGATGTCCTCGATGGTGTGTTTTCGAGAGAAGAAGAGGGCTTCGAATTGGCTGCAGGGCATATAGACCCCGCGTTGGATCAGGCCCCAGAAGTACTTGGCAAAGAGTTTTCGATTGGAGCGGTCGGCACTGGGCCAGTCGACGATAGGGTTAGGGTTAAAGAAAAGCGTCATCATGCTCCCGACGCGTTGCATCTGGGCATCGACACCGTGATCGCGAGCGGCCGCAAGGAGTCCATCGCCGAGACGTTTGCCGAGTGTTTCAAGGTACTCATAGGGTGGATCGATGGCCAGGAGTTCGAGGGTTTTGGCACCGGCGGCTGTTGCCAAGGGGTTGCCCGATAGAGTGCCTGCTTGGTAGACCTTTCCGGCTGGCATGACTTGGTCCATGATCTCGGCTCGTCCTCCGTAGGCCGCTAGGGGCAAACCGCCGCCGACGATTTTGCCAAGAGTCGTCATATCGGGTTGGATCCCGAAGATTTCTTGGGCTCCACCGTAAGCGACCCGGAAGCCGGTCATGACTTCATCGAAGATCAGGACCACGCCGTGATTGCGTGTTTCTTCGCGAAGGGTGGTCAGGAATTCGCTCGATGGGATGACCGTTCCCATGTTTCCGACGACCGGTTCGAGGATGACAGCGGCGATTGAAGAGCCTTGTTGGTGCAGGGTTTCGCGGAGCGACTGGCAGTCGTTGTAATTCAGTACGATGGTGTCTTGGGAGGTTCCGGGAGTGACACCTGGTGAGTCGGGCACACCGAGGGTTGCTGCGGCTGACCCGGCCGATACGAGCAACGAGTCGACGTGCCCGTGGTAGCAACCGGAGAATTTGATGATTCGGTCTCGGCCCGTAAAGCCGCGAGCTACACGGATGGCGCTCATGGTCGCTTCGGTACCGGAGCTGACGAGTCGAACGCGTTGCATGCTCGGAAAGGCCTTGAGGATCAGCTCGGCGATTCGCGATTCGTTTTCCGTCGGAGCGCCGTAGGAAGTCCCCTTCTGGGCGGCTTGGACGATCGCCTCGATCACGCTCGGTTCGGCGTGTCCGAGGATCATCGGCCCCCAGGATCCGATGTAATCGATGAACCGATTGCCATCGAGATCGTGCAGATAGGCGCCTTGGGCACGTTCGATAAAGAGCGGATGGCCGCCGACGGCTCCGAAGGCTCGTGCCGGGGAGTTGACCCCACCGGGAATCAGTCGTTTGGCTCTCTCGAATGCAGCTTGGCTTTTGGTCAGATCGATATTCATAGTCGCTCGGTCAAGGTCGCTCGGTAGGATCGTTTCTGCGTTAGTCATTCCTGGGTTAGTCATTCCTGGCCGTTGGTCTTTCCTCGCAGCGGAACACCGGGGATAATGGCCTTGGGGAACATCCGCAGAAATCCTACCAGACATAACGGCTGGGAAAAGTTGAACTTGGCATCTAACCACCAATTCGCATCATGAGTTCAGGTACTTTTGTCAATCGAATGATCTTGGCCGCGGCCATCGGTTTGCCGGTCGGCCCGGTGATTGCGGACTACTTTGGTCCGGCGACGACGGCGCGATGGATGTTGGCCAAGGCGGCCAATGAGTTCGATCAAGGCAACGTCGTTGAGGCCCAAAAACTTCTCGAGGATGCTTACAAAAAGTCGCCGGATATTGCGGCCGACCGGAACTTTCTCAAGCAGCTCGATCGGGTCGAGGCCAACAACGAATCGAGTGCGGTATCGAGTTTTTATGTCGATCTTTGGGAGCAGCGGATTGGCCGGATCGAAAATCCGGCGATCCGCTCGGAAGCCGCCTTAGCGATCTCCTCGCTTCTTTCGAACCGAAAAAAGTTCGACGATGCGGCTCGGATTTTGAACTTGAACTTACCTCCTTTCGAGGAGCGAACAGCGGTCCAAAACAATCAGATGGCTTACATGAGAGCTTTGGCAGGAAAAGACCTCGAGCAAGCCTTGGTTGAGATCGATATGGCGATCAAGACCGCCGAGAACGAGTCGTACTTGGACACCAAGGGTTGGGTGCTTCATCGCATGGGCCGAAACGAAGAGGCATTGGTCGTGATGGACAAGTCGCTTGCGAAGCTGACCGAGGCTTGGAATGCGAACCCCAAGCTCGAGCGGTGCTTGGTCCGCATCGAAGAGTTGCAAGCCGAAGAGTTGCAAGCCGAGCCAGTAGCCAACGAGCCAGTAGCCACCGAGCCAGTAGCCACCGAGCCAGTAGTATCGAGCAAGGCCAAGGGCTGGGGAGTCGATGCGTTGCTCGAGGAGTTTCCTGAGCTCTCCCGGGGGCTTCCTGAGACGCTTGAGATTTACGCGACGCTTCGGTACCACCGTCTGCGCATTTGCGAGGCGTTGGGCAAGACCCAGGAGGTCGCCCGCGAGACGGCATGGTTGCACGCGTTTTCCAAGAAGGAACTCGACGAACTGTTTTAAAGCGTCAATGGACGCGGGCAAGGGCCGTCGAAAGAGGGGTTTGGATAGAATTTCCGTTGGGTTTTTGTCTTGCCCAACCCAGCATGGCCGATTGTGGATTTTCGGCAAAAACAGTACAATTTTCGATTGGGATCGGTCGGGTCTATGCCCCCCCGAATCGATCGAACTTGACTTGTCTTCTTGAGCAGAAAAGAACAGATCCGTGTCGAACGTCCCACCCGATGATTTTGACCCGAACGATCCCTCGAGCCTACCTACCTCCGGAGACGGCGGGGGTGGTGGCGAGCGGATGATTCAAGAGCCGATCGAAGACGAGTTGCGAGATAGCTATCTGACGTATGCCATGAGCGTTATCGTCAGCCGAGCTCTTCCAGACGTTCGCGACGGGTTGAAGCCCAGCCAGCGTCGAATTTTGGTCGCCATGAACGACCTGAGCTTGACCCCCGGAGCGGCGCGGGTCAAGTGTGCGAAGATCGCCGGGGACACCTCGGGAAATTACCACCCGCACGGCGAGGCGATCATCTACCCGACGCTGGTCCGTATGGCGCAAGAGTGGAACATGCGGCATGTGCTGATCGACAAGCAAGGGAACTTCGGTTCGATCGCAGGTTTGCCCGCTGCTGCGATGCGGTACACCGAAGCCCGTTTGGCAGGTCCTGCTGCGATGATGCTCGAGGACATCAAGCTCGACACGGTCGATTTCATCCCAACCTATGACGATCGTCGTACCGAACCGGTCGTTTTGCCTTCTCGGTTTCCGAATTTGTTGGTCAATGGGGCACAAGGCATCGCGGTGGGGATGGCCACGAGCATCCCACCTCACAACTTGCGAGAAGTCTGCAACGCCTTGCTCCGCGTGATTGATAATCCCGAGGTGTCGGTCGCAGAACTCTGCGACATCATTCCGGGTCCTGACTTTCCGACCGGTGGGATCATCTGCGGCAGATACAACATTCGCAAAGCCTACATGACCGGGCGTTCGACGATCATCGTCAGGTCCCATGTGGACATCGTCGAAGAAGGGAGGAAATCCAAGCTGATTGTCCGCGATATCCCCTTCCAGCAAGCTCGAGATCGCGTCGTTGAAAAGATCGCAGAACTGGTCCGCAGCGATCGAATCCGAGGTATCTCCGGGATTCGTGACGAGAGCGACTTGAAAGAGCCAGTTCGATTGGTCATCGAGATCAAGCAGAACTCCGACCCGAACGTCGTGCTCAATCAGTTGTTTCAGTTCTCGCCTCTGCAAGAAACCATCTCGATCATCCTCCTGGCGCTCGTCGACGGCAAGCCTCGCGAGTTGAACCTCAAAGAGATCCTCCAAGAGTTCATCCGCCACCGCGTGACGGTCATCCGACGACGAACCCAGTACTTGCTCGGCGCAGCGAGGAAGCGCAAGCACGTGATCGAAGGGCTTTTGCTAGCGCTGGCCGACATCGATCGCATCATCGCCATTATCCGTGCGAGCCGCACGCAGGCCGAAGCCAAAGTGAATCTCATGGGAGTCGAGTGCCCAGCATCGATGATGCAACGGGCTCTTGGGGAACGCGGCTATGCCGACTTCCAACTCGAACGCGGTGCGTCGGATGTTTACAAGCTCACCAGCGTCCAGACCGATTCGATCCTGAGAATGACCCTCGGTCAGCTCGCGGGTCTGGAGCAAGAGAAACTCGGCCAAGAGCACGCCGCAATCCTCGAGGAAATCGATGGCTACCGAGATATCCTGGGTAACCCGACGAGGATCTACGGGATCATCCGAGAAGACCTTGTGGAAATCTCCCGCAAATACGGCACCGACCGCATGACGGAAATCTCCGACGAAGAACTCGGAAACTACAACATGGAAGACCTCATCACCGAGGAATCCATGGTCGTGACGATCTCGCATCAAGGCTACATCAAGCGCCTGCCCGCATCGATCTACAAAGCCCAGAAACGGGGCGGCAAAGGAATCACCGGTCTGAAAGCCGAAGAGCAGGACCCTGTCGAACACCTCTTTGTGGCAAGCACCCATGCTTACCTTTTGTTCTTTACCAACCAAGGAAAAGTCTATTGGCAGAAGGTCTGGGAGCTTCCTCAGATGAGTCGCGAGAGCAAAGGCCGAGCCATCGTCAACCTGCTGAACCTAACCCCAGACGAGAAAATCCGCGACTGCGTTCCGGTGCGCGATTTCAACCTGCCAGGCCACTTCCTGATGATGGTCACCAAAAAAGGAATCATCAAAAAGACACCTTTGGAAGCCTACAGCCGGCCTAAGAAAGGAGGCATCATCGCGATCAAGCTCCGCGAAGATGACGAGCTGGTCGATGTGGTGATCACCAAACCCAAAGACCAAATCATCCTGTCGACCGCAGGGGGAATGGCCATCCGATTCGGCCAAAACGACGCGCGACCGATGGGGCGAAACACCTCGGGAGTCAAAGGGATTTCGCTCAAGAAGCAAGACGAAGTTGTCGGTATGGTCGTCGCCGATCCGACGGCAACCCTGCTGACTGTGTGCCAAAACGGTTACGGCAAACGCACAAGTTTCGGGCCAGGCGATGAACTGGTCATCAAAGAAGACGATCCGAGCCTCGATGACGACGCGATCGATTCGGGAGCTGAGTCACCAGAGCCCGCCGATGCTGAGCCTTCCGATCCCGGTCAAGCCGAATCTGCAGAGGCCTCCGGTGACGATGCAGCCAACGATGAAAACGGTTCCTCGCCTCGCTACCGCACCCAGCGACGCGGTGGCAAAGGGATCATCGACATCAAGACCACCAAACGCAATGGTCCTGTCGTCAGCACCGTGGCTGTCTATGACAATGACGAACTGATCATGATGACCTCGCGAGGGAAAATCCAACGCATCGCCGCAAACGATATCAGCGTCATCGGTCGCAACACTCAAGGGGTCCGCATCATGAGCCTCGATGAAAACGACACCCTCGCGGCCGTCGTCCGAGTCCCAGCAGCGGACATCGAAGCCGAAGCGGCTCGAGTCGAAGCCGAAGCGCGAGAGCAAGCAGCCAAAGCCCCCCCGACGAGCACCTCGGAATCCTCAAACCCAGATGAGCCTGATACAAGCAGCCTGGAATCTGAAGATTCGGATATCGAAAACAACGCGGATAATGAATCGGACGAATGACCAGTCGGTTAGCACCCTCGAGCCTGGTACTGGTCTGTACCTACAACGAACGGGAAAACCTCCCGAACCTCCTCGAGGCGATTCGATCCGCGTCGCCCGATGCCGATGTCCTCATCGTCGATGACCACTCGCCCGATGGTACGGCCGATTGGGTTCGATTGCACCAAAAGTCCAATCCCCGTGTCGAATTGATCGAACGGACCGGGAAGCTTGGACTCGGAACGGCAATCCGCACCGGAATGCACTACGCCATCGAGCATCGCTACGATTGGCTCGTGAATCTCGATGGGGATCTGAGTCATGACCCAGCGGTGATTCCTCAAATGGTCTCTCTCCGCGATGCCTATGATCTAGTGATCGGTTCGAGGTACGTTTCCGGTGGAGGTTTGCAGGGCTGTTCTTGGCGGCGGATCGCGGTCAGTCGCTTTGCCAATTGGCTTGCGCGCCGGATGGTCGGATGGTCGATTCGAGATTGCAGTAGCGCGTACCGAATGTATCGCGTGGCGATGCTCGAAACGATCGATCTCGATGGGCTGCAGGAAACCGGTTACGGGTTTCTCGAGGAGATCCTAGCCCACTTGCTCAAGTCCGGGGCACGAGTCACCGAAGTGCCCATCGTCTATCAAGAGCGACGGCTTGGACAATCGAAGATTTCGCTCCAAGAAGCCCGATCGGCATTTTCTGCCTTGCTCAAAGCCTCGGCGATCCATCGGTCCAAAAAAAGAGGCTAGAAAAAAGAGGCTAGACCAAGCGATCAACGGGCTTTCGGGCCAAGGGCTCCGACAAGTTCCTCATCGCCGAGAAGGTTCGAGTTCGGCGGGCAGATACGAAGCAGTGCGACACCCGGAGCGCCGGGTACTACCTCTGACCGGAACAACGACTTGCCGTTTGCGCTTCTCGGGACGAGTCCTCTGAGCGATACCCGCATGTCCTCTAAGGAGACTCCGCGATCGGTTCGAACCGCTAGGAGACGGATCATCGAGCGTCTTTGCCCCTCGGTCGTGAGCATCCAAGTGCGGCTGTCGAGTGGCACGAGTTCCAGCGAGTGATCCTCAAGGAAACGGTTGGCGACCTCGAGCATCGTTCGGCCACGCAGTAGGGACAAGGCCATGCGATTGGGATGAAGGCCATGGGACCAAACGGCTGGCCAATCGATCAAAAGCTCGCATTGGCTAGCTTGGGCCGCTTTGATCATGATGTCGAGGATCGGTCGCTCTTCATAGAGGATTTGCTCCTTGGGAAGTTTCATCTGGCTTTTGCGAAGTAGGCTCATCCAAGCTTCGGGTCGGTTGAAGTCAAAGACTTGATTTTCGCCAGCTTGATTGTCGCCGGGCCCGGCGATCGCGATCGCTTCACGAATCGATGCAAGGGCCGCTAGGACCTGGGCTTGCTGGTAAGCGGTTGAGTCGGGGCCCCAGGAGAGTTTGCCCTCGTTGTACTCGCACCCATCGACCTGCAGAAGGTCCAAGACAAGTCTCAGGATCGATTGGTCTTGGCCTTCGGGAAGCCCTTTGTCAAGCGTTCCAAGGGACGTGGTTCCATCGGGCTTGAGCTTATTCGATAGCTTCTCGGCCAATGGCCTAATGAAAACGAAGCCTTGGGGATCGATATCGACCTGGGCTCCTATCTGAGCCGTGAATTGCTTGAGAATCTCTTCGCCGCTGGTCCCTTCGGATTCAAGTTTAAAGGGGGTATCGAGCCCGACGTCTGAGAGGTTGAACAGGAACCAATCGATGGAGATCGCATGGCCTGTGATTCGGTTGAGCCAATGCACAAAGCTCAGGAGTGTCATCTCAGGAGTTCGTATTCGGCCGAATTTGCGTTCGGACCGCTCGGTCCAGTTCGGAAGCGGGATCGGCTGGGGGTAGTACTCTCTTGAAAAAGCAACCTCGGAATTTTCGATCGATAACTCTTGATCGATTGTCTTGTCTCCTTCTTTGCCTAAGTCGCTCCAACCCGGTTGGCTGGATCGATCGAAGATCGGAAGAAAGTCTTTGAAGATCGATGGCAGTGGCTCGTCGATCGGTGGGGTCTGATCGATCGCTGGGGGCTGATCGATCGCTGGGATCCCTATCTGAGTCGGGTCTTTTTCCGGAATGCTGTTTTCGGGAGGGGGAGCCGGTGGGTTGAATTTCAAACCAGGGGCTTGAGCTGCGGTGGGTTCTTTGGGATCTGCCGGGACCATCGGTTCGATCCTGTTGACACCTGGTGCTGCCTCGATGGTCAGTTCGGGTGGTTTCTCCAGTTCGGGTTGCCGTGCGATTTCTTGGGGGTTTGCAGGTTCATCGGGTTTGGGGGCCTGGGCCTTTTGAAGGTTCGGGTCGGCGGGCTGGATCGCGGCAGCAGGTGGATTGTTTTGGATTTTGGGTTGGTCGCGGTTTGATTTGACATAGTTAAGGAAAGCGACGAAGGCCAAAGCGGCAAGTACACAACCGGAGATTCCGACGACGATCAAGGTTAGGAGTTGGCGGCGCGTTTTGGCTTGTGGGCTCTGCCAAGCGGCCGCCGGGACGGTGGTCGAACCGACGGAGCTTGAGGGGGGATCCAGGGGTTGGATTGCGAAGGGTTCGGTTTCTTTTTTGCGACTTGGAGACGTGTCGGCACTGCTGTCTCGAAAGAAGCCGCCCTGGGCAAGATCGCCCGAGGGTGCATTTTGCTCGGCCAGCGCCGATTCGAAGGCCTCGAGATCCCAGTCTCCTGGATCGGCTTTGGTAATCGCTTCGGAGTTGACGCTCGAAGTAGGCTTTTGGGGAGCTTTGGCCGGTGGATTGGCCGGTGGATTGGCCGGTGGATTGGCCTTCTTTGGCTCAGAGGATTCCGAGTTGCTCAGGTCACCTGCTGCGACCGTGCCTGGATTCCAAGCGACTTGGCCGGCCCGTACGACATGGATCGCATTTTTGCACTTTGGGCACGGAACGGTCCGACCGACGAGTTCAGGTTGACGCACGACCAATTTCGTGGAACATGCTGGACAAACGATGCGAAAGGGATCCACGCAAGTAGTATCCTTAGGGACGACGGGTTGTCGATTGGCTGTTTCGATCGCGAGAACTCGCGATGCGGTTCATTGTAGATATTTCGGATTGCCCAAGGCAAACGCAAGGGAGGAAAACCAGCAAAACGATGAAATCGCCGATGAATTCAGGTGCGAAGGATCCAGTGAAGGTTGACCTTGCCGTCGTAGGAGGGGGGCTGGCAGGTTGCGCGTTGGTGTGGGAGGGGATTCGCCGAGGGCATCGGGTGGCTCTGGTCGATAAGCTCAGGCCCTCGAGTTCTTCGCGTGTCGCGGCCGGATTGGTCACACCGATCACCGGTGGACGATTTGCGCTCTCATGGCGCTTCGACGAATATTACAGAGCTGCGGATTCGCTTTATCGATTTGTCCAAGAGTCTACCCAAAAGACATTTTGGTCTGTTGCACCGGCCTTGAGGATTTTTACAAGCTCCCAGCAGCGGGCTGACTTTGAGGAACGATGGACGGGGCCAGAGTCGGCAGTCTATGTCGGATCGCTTCAGGTGGAGCTTTTATCCGCGAGCGACTTGAGCGGTTTTGCCGCCCCATGGGGTGGTTTCTCGATGTCCCCTGCGGCTCGCTTGGGCACCGAGGCTTATGTGGATGCGACCCGTGCATTTTTGGGCCAGCAAGGATTGTTGTTCGATGCCCTTGTTGACCTTCAGCATGAGCTTGTATTGACCCCGCAGTGCATGCGGATCGAGGGCTTGGACTTGCAAGCCCGATGGATCGCTTTGGCCCAGGGGCTCGAGGCGCGTTCGAACGCATGGTTTGGGGGATTGCCTTTGCATCCGGCACGCGGGGACGTTTTAGAGGTCTTTGCAGGCTCGAAACAGATCGAGCATGTGGTGCATCGGGACGGTTGGATCGTACCGTTGGGTCCGTCGCGTTATTTGCTTGGAGCTACCTACGCACGAGACCCCCAGGAGTGCCTTATTGAATCGCCCGTTGGACTCGAAGCGCGGGCGGAATTGATCGGTCGGTGGGAGAGTTTTTTTGACGAGCCCCAAGCCGATGTGCAATGGATCGAACAACGGGCCTCGGTACGACCGGCCAGTTACGATAGGCATCCGCTGATCGGTTCCCATCCTGAGCACAGGAATTTGGTTTGCCTAAACGGTTTGGGCTCGAAAGGAAGCTTGATGGCTCCTAGACTTGCTCAACTGCTGCTCGATGAGTTGGAATTCCGCACACCGATCGAAAAGGTTTTGCGGTACGACCGAAGGAAGGTCTAGGGGCGGTGTGTGATTTCTATCTTTTTAAAACGCAATTCCAAGGATGCGTCAGGAGTCAAGTGATCGATGGTTACCACGGGCTGGACTGACACGCATGCGCATCTTGCTGATGACAGGTTCCAGAGCACGCTTCCAAGCTTGCTGTCTGAATCGATGGTCTACGGGGTCAGGAGGATTCTGTGCGTAGCCGTAGATGCCGATTCGCTCGATACGATCGATGGGGTCTACCGAGAATGGGAGCAGTATGAGGCAGCAAAGCCACAGATCTTCCAGAGTGTAGGAATCCACCCGAATTATGCGCAGCAGGAGAAGCCAGGCGATTGGGAAAAGATTTGCGAGAAGGTGTCTGACTTGCGTGTAGCCGCCCTGGGTGAGACAGGCTTGGACAAGTATTGGGACGATTGCCCCTTCGAGGTGCAATTGGCCAACTTTCGAAGGCATTGGGGCTTGAGTCGCCAGACCGGTTTGCCGGTGATCATCCATTCGCGAGAATGCGATGAGCCGATGCTAGAGTTGCTGCGAGAGGAGTATCGCAACGGTCCGTTGAAGGGAGTGATGCATTCGTTTTGTAGCAGTTATGAAGTGGCTACCGAGTGCATTGCGATGGGTTTGTACATCAGTTTCTCGGGCATGCTGACCTACAAAAAGAACGACTCTTTGCGGCAGACGGCGAGTCGTTTACCGATCGACCGATTGCTGGTCGAAACCGATGCACCTTATTTGAGCCCTGAGCCCAAACGCAGCGCTCGGTGCAACGAGCCTGCGTTTGTGGCTTATACCGGGCGCGTGCTTGCCGGGTTGCACGGACAATCCGAATCGCGGATGGCCGAGGTGACGACAAACAATGCGCTCCGTTTGTTTGAACGCATGGGCGCTGTGGTGTAGGTCCAAGCGTCCTGGGTGGGAGATTATTTGGGCAAGTTCAAGATGGCATACGTTCCGGATTTGCCAGCGACGGCAATATCGATACGCCCATCTCCGTTGAGATCCCCGGTCGCGATCTGGAGCCCCACTCCGACGTGTCCGCGTTCGATCGTCGAGCGAGTGAATTGGCCATCGATGTACGAGTAGGCCTGGAGTTCGGGCATGTCCTTTCCGCCTGGATCACCGCCATTGTGCGCATAGTAACGCTTGCCGGTGATGATCTCTTGCTTGCCATCGCCATCTAGGTCTGCCATGGCGATTGCATGGGGTTGGGAGAAACGGTTGTCGATGAGTTTGCGATCGAACTCGATGGTTCCTTCAGCGGACTTTCCGGTTTGTCTCCACCAGTATAAACCGTAGTCGTGACCTTGACCGACGATGACATCGTTCTTGCCATCCTTATCCAGATCGACGACGATCATAGGGATGCTCCCCTGGATGTTCCAATCGGCATGGAATTTCCATTCGCCTTCCCAGGGCTTTTCGGGTTGCTCGTACCAACCGTGGCCGACGAGTACATCGTTGCGTCCATCGCCATTGAGATCGCCGACCCCCATGCCGTGTTGGTTGCCGGATTTACCGATGACTTTTTGTTCGAGTGAATAGCTGGCTTGTTTGCCATCTCGGATTCCGTTATCGACGAGTCTCCAGACCGTCAGTGGGTTTTTGGTATTCCAACTGTTGACGACCCAGTCGGGGATCCCATCTTGGTCGATGTCATGCATCAACTGGGCTTCGTTTTCGGAAGCTTTGGTATCGACCCATAGGTTGCGTTTCCAGGTCTGACCGAGTCGAAGCCCTTCCTCGCCTGGGTTTTCGTACCAAGCCAATTCGGTTGGGACGAAGGATCCGGCGATGACATCGATCTTTCCGTCTCGGTTGACATCGAAAGGAAAATCTCCATTGCTCTGGATATAGCCGTTCCAGTCCTCGATCGTTCGCAGGGGTCGTGGGACAAACGAGGGGCTCGGATACCAGTTCCTTCCGGCAACGATATCCATCTTGGAATCCCCGTTGATGTCTGCGATCGCGCAGCCTTCGTTTGCATCGAGAGCCAGGGGTTCGATTTCCCAGCGGATGGGTAGGGCTTTATCGATCGAGAGGGGATCTTCTGGCTTGGCGACCGAGGTGCTCGAGCACAGTAGTCCTGCCGATGCGGCCGCGATCACGGTTGCCGCCAGCGCGGTGGCTTTCGGAAATCGTCGGGGATTGCGAAGGTCTTTCATAACGGTTGTGTTTCTATTGGGGTTTTACTAGGAGGGCTTTGAAGGAACAGGTAGGCAGGATCGGCCGCGGGGGTGTGGCTTGCGATCAGGGTGCTGGAGCCCATTTTTCGGAGTTGAGCCATTGGGCAATTTTGGATTCTCCATCGCGGACGAACTTCTCCATTTGCTCGACTTCGACGGCGTTGTTGCCTTGTTCGTGTTTTCTGAACAGGAACAAGTAGGTTTCGTTTTGTGGTCGATAGCGATGAAAGAACCATTCGTTCTTCGATTGGATCGCGGTGCGTAACTGCGAAACCGAATCGGTGTTGGGAAGCATCCGATCGATCGAGAGTTTCTTGTAACCGAGCTGCGCGAGGATTTCACGAGCGCCCTCTTGATAGCCTTGGTCGTTCCAAACAACTCCTTCCTCGGTGAACCGTTTATCGGGAGCAAGTTTCTGAAGATCGACGATCGTCGCTTGATGATCCGTCGCGATTTTTCGAATGCCCTCGGCCAATTGGCTAAGGTTGCCGTTGTAATAGCGAGGGTTGGGGAATTGAGGTCCGGCGTCTTCGCGTTGGCGTGGAATCACCATGACGATGCGGCAGCCTTTGCGTTTGAGATCTTCAACGAGTTTGTGGTAGCCTTTGAGGAACTCATCGCGTTCGGCTTGGCTGCCATGGGCTTCGTTTTCGCCGTAGCAAAGGATGGCCAAGTTAGGGGCGGCGAATTCGAGGTCACGCATGAGGCGTTGGTACCCATCGGGTCGTGAGCCAAAAACGGCTCGGGCATCGCCGAAGACGGTATCGCCACTCCAGCCCATATTTCGGAACGTCACGCCAGGGACTTCGAGGGTCAGCATCATTTCGAGCCAAGGGTGGTTATGCATCCGCTCGACCCAACCGCCTCCGATCAGGGCGATTCGGTCTCCGGGTTGGATGATGGACTTGGCGACCGAGGAGCCCGCTGGGTCTTGGACTTCGGCTTGATCGGCCGGGCAAATCGTCGAGAAGCAGGCTGGGGCTACTAGGGTTGAGGATGTTATGGCGAAGAAAACCAAAGGCCAGAAGGACTTTTGCATGGTGGGAGGGAGCTTGATCGAGAGATTGACGGAAGTGAGTAACCGTCAGATTTTACTCAAGATCGCCGCTCTGTGGGGGGGCTGTGTTTTTCGAAACCAAGAAAACCGTAAACACCCAGGCCCCTAGGGCTCAGAGTGTGAAGAATCCTTGGGGGGGCTCTTGGCGCGCCTCGCTTTGTGACCGAGTTTCCCAAGCTCAAGCGGCTAGGTTGCTTGCGGGTTGGGCTTGTCATACCGGACCGAAAGCCTGTGGAACAAAACGCTCGCCAGCAACGAACCGACCGCGTAGATCAAAGGAAGGTAGGAATACTCCTGTGACTTGGGGTTGAAGTACACCATGACGAACAACGCAGTCGCCATGATCGAGGTCAAAGAGAGCCCTAGAAGAGCGATCTGCTTGGCCTGGTTCGCGGTGGAAATTGGGTGTGGATCCGAGGGGTTGGAAGTATTCGTCATGTTGGGTTCCTTAAGGGAGAAAAGACCTGGGTGAAGTAGTCGACGAACGACTAGGGAAACGATGCATAGCATATCGAACAAGACGGCTCGCGAAGCGACCGCAATCAAACGGGGTTTGCTCAGGACGGTTCGCCCTGACATCACGCGGTAGCCATTGCGACGGATCCGGCGTCCGATTTCGCGGTAGACTTCCAGGGCCACTCGAATCGCAGTGCGGGATCTCCAAGGGAGATAGTCCATGCCGTCGATTGCAAGGTTATAACGAGTTTCTGCGTGGTCTAGGATTTTGCGAACCGCTTGGGCGATATCGTCCGCTTTTGCTTCGAGCGGTTTAGTGATTCCTGGCAGATACGATCGACCCATCTGCGCGTCCTCCTTGACATCCCGGGCGATATTCGTCATTTGCATCGCAACCCCCAGGGCGACCGCATGACGGTCTGCAGCTTGTTCCTTGACCCCCATCAGGGAAGTCATCATCAAACCGACCGTCCCGGCTGCATGGTAGCAGTACTTCTCTAGATCGGCATCGGTCTGGACCTCATAGCCGTCGAGGTCCATCCGCATTCCTTCGATCAATTCCAGCGCATGTCGGGAATGAATCTGTCTGTCTAGTACTAAGGGAAGGATCCACTCCGAGGCAGGCTGCTGTGTAGGTTCGCGATCGTGAGCACCGATCAAATCGTTTTCGAAACGCTGCAGATTTTCTTTGGCTTGACTCGGACTGGTCGCAAGATCAACCGCATCGTCGAGACTCCGACACCAAGCGTAGAGGGCCCATACTTTGCTTCTTGTCGCAACCGGAAGGAACCAAGATGCGATTGAGAAACTTCGGCTCGATCGATGGATGATGTCTTGCGCGGACTGTCTCTCGGTCATTTGAGCACCTTGGCGAAGTCCTTTGCAATGATCCCTAGGGTTGCCTTGGCCGTGTTGATCACGCCCGGCACTCCTGCACCTGGATGGGTGCCTCCGCCGACGATATAGAGGTTCGGAATGGTTTCGGATTTGTTGTGCGGTCGGAAGTAAGCGCTTTGGGTGAGTTTTGGTGCAACCGAAAATGCGGATCCTTGGTAGGCATTTAGCTGCTGGCGAAAATCCAAGGGGGTGAAATGCCGTCGCGTGACGATCGAATTTCGCAGTCCTGGCAGATGCGTCTCGAGGGATTCCAGGATCGCATCGCCATAGCTTTCGGCTCTCTGTTCCCAATCGACATCGGCTCTTCCCAAATGGGGTACAGGACTGAGCACATAGAACGCTTCGCCTCCAGGCTGAGCCAATCCAGGGTCGGATACTGTCGGAGCATGTAGGTAGAGACTGAAGTCGTCGGGCAGCGAACGCCCGTGGAAGATATCTCTCAACAGACCTTGGTACCGTTGACCGAAGAGGATGGTGTGATGGGCAAGATCCGCGTAACGTTGATTGGTACCGAAATACATCACGAACAGGGACATCGACCAATCCATCCGCTCGAGTTTCCTACGCATCCTGTTTCCGCCTGGGCTTTGGCCGTAGAGATGTGCGTAAGTGTGATGGATATCGGCATTCGAGACGACCAGATCGAAGCGTTGTTTGTGGCCGTTGGAGTCGGACACATCGTGAACCGTTTTGCCGCTCGCATCGGATTGGAACGATATTCGGTCGACAGGAGTCGCAAGTCGAATTTCCCCGCCGAGGCGCTCGAACAGAGCTACGAGTGCTTCGACCAAAGCTCCGGTGCCACCCCGAGGGAAGAAGACGCCCCATTGGCGTTCGATCCAGTGAATCAGCGTGTAGATTGCGCTGGTTTCCATGGGGTTACCGCCGACCAAGAGTGGGTGGAAACTGAACGCTTGACGCAAGGGCTCACTTTGGATGAATCGGGACACCGTCGCATAGACACTGCGGTCGGCCCGCAGGCGCATCAGATCCGGTGCGCATCGGATCATATCGCTGAAATTCAAAAACGGAGTAGCACCGAGTTGGACATAACCTTTTTCGAACACGCGACGCGTATAATCCGCGAAGCGATAATAGCCTTCGACATCGCTCGGGGAGCATTTACGGATCTGCTCTACCAGACGCGATTCATCGCTGCTGTAGTCGAATTGCATCCCATCTGGCCATTGCAAGCGGTACATAGGATCGACCGAGATCAAGTCGACGTGGTCGGCCATCGATTCACCCGCCAAGTCAAAGAGTTCTTCCAGGCAATGCGGGGCGGTGATCACCGTCGGCCCTGCATCAAAAGTGAAGCCCGAATCGCGGTACACATAAGCCCGTCCGCCGGCCTTATCTCTCGATTCGTAGCAAACTGTTTCAAAGCCCATGGCCTGCAATCGAATCGCTGCGGCAAGTCCGCCGAATCCACTTCCGATGACCGCAGCGCGTCCCCTTGGGCTTTTTGGTCCAAGACGATCGACGGATTCCGTTTTGTTCCGCGCCGGTCCGGTGCCTTGAATCATCGGTCGGCCTTCTGGGATACCCCTAATTGCATACTATCTAGTGCCGCATCGGGCCAACTAGGCTGGTTTATGGCATGGAGAATCTCAGACATCTGATCGAGTAACCTAGGGTCGATGATGTGTTCGGCGGTCAAGTGCATCTGCTCGGTTACCAAATCCGCGATGACACGATCCCCGTGTTGGCCGGTAAGAAGAAATAACTCTTTGCCTACATTCCATCGTTGTTTCTGTGAACCATCGAGGCCCAACGACCACTTTCGGCATTGTTCGTGCGACGTAAGTTGACTGGCCCAGACCCAGGGCCAAGTCATCCTGGAATTGCGAAGATCGTCATCTCTGACAGGAGCCTCATCGTCGTAAGAGTTTTCGTAGGGAGCGCTCAATGCGACTTCGGTGATCGAGGCCAATTCATCGAGATCATTGCGCATCTGAAGAGCGATTCCTATCCGTCGACCCAAAGCCGGTAAGACCGACAGTAGCGGATCGGGGGTTGCGGCGGCGATGCAGCCCATTCGGACGGCCAATTCGACAAGTGAACCGGTCTTGAGTCGGCTGATCGCGCTTGCAGTCTGGTCCCAATGCTCGACCGGTACGCGATCGACGCGAGCCTCTAAATCGATTGCTTGCCCTTCATGACAACATCGTGCTGTGCGAATCATCGCATTTAGCAATTCGATCCTCATGGGATCTGGCAACTGAGCATCACTCAAGCATTCCAATGCGTGGAAATACATCCAGTTTCCTGCATTGATCGCCAGTGGTATGCCAAGGGTTTGGTGCAAGCTGATCTGACCGCGACGCAAGCGGGAATCGTCTTGGATATCATCGATGACCAGAGAACCTGCATGGAGGCTCTCGATCGCATCGCTGACAGGCGAGGGCACCGTTCCCACTCCACCTGCCATCTCATAGCTCAATTGCAGCAACGATCCTCGGATCCGCTTCCCCTGTCGGCATTTAAAATCGCTCACAGGCCCATGGAGCGAACGGTCGAGAAGTTTTCTAAGGTAGGGGGTCATCCGGGCACCTTGAGCGATTGGGTAGATGGTTGGGTAGGGATTTGATAAGTCGAACGCTTGGAGAAGGAACGCAAAAAATTCATCGGGCGTAGCCCCATTGGTGGGAATCCCACGATGATCCGAAAGGCATCCCACCGGGTGAAGCGATGGCCGTAAAAACGGCCAATCGCCGCTTGGTCGAGGACTCGGTAAAAGCGTCTAAAAATCTGGTAGCGGGTCTGAGGTTTAACCAGTTCGAAGAGCAAACGATTGAGGAATCGTGCGAAGTGAGCCCGCCAAGCATGCTCTATGCTCAGCTTGTGCAATTGGTCTGACAATTCAGATCCAGGATAGGTTGCAACGGTATGAGCCACTTGCAAGGCTAAAGGAAACGAGTAACCGGTGGCTGCATGAAACCAGCCTCCACGGTAACCCCCGGCGAGTCCAGGAAGCCCGGTTCCCGGCATCGAGCCTGCCATGGGCATGGGCAAGACTCCGTGTTCCTCTCGGATCACTTGCCAGTCATGGCATCCTTGAGACTCGACGTAGGCTCGGACCTTTTCCCAACAATCGTCACGGTCGATCGAGGGATTATTCGAGAATCGGGTATCTTCGACCAGAACACGTCTGGTTTCCATCGGAAGACTATAAATGAATCGGAATCCATCCTGCTGATCGATTTGGTCGTCCATGACGATGGGGTTTGTATGGGGCCAATCGCGATTGAGTTTGAGTTCAAATCCCCAAAATTTTTGGAATCCTCCGGAGTACTGATTTGCATCGAATGGAGTCGCACCTCGATTGTCGATGACTACTGGAGCACTCAATCGATGGCCATCACCCAGCAATACCCCATCGGAATCGATCGCTTCGACCTTGGTGTCGGTAAGGATACGGAGTCGAGAATCGGACGCTCGCTGAGTAAGTACCGCATTGAAATGCGAGGAAGAGCAGGTGCAATAGGGTATCGAAATGCTTCGGGTGCGATTTCCGATTCGAACATGATAACCAGGCCAGCGTGACTCGACCAACAGGTCAGCCCAAGGGGCACAGTCGGCCACCAAATCCGTAGCGTGAAAGGACCACGTGTGGTTGCCAGCTAGCATCGAGTTCTGCTCGATGAGAATCACATCGGCCTCTGGACGATGGTGGGCGATCGCTAAAGCCATCAGACCGCTCTGAAGACCACCACCGACAAGAATGTAATCCGAGTCTTTGGATTGGTCGGTACGATTTTCTCGGGAAAACACCTTAGGATCCATCGCAACAAATCCCTTGATGTGGAGCTCTCGGACCAGTGAATTCCGACCATTCATGCAACAAAAGATGCGGTACGGCGATCGCCGAAAGACCGATAAAAAGGGTCTTCAGGGATGCCAATACTGTATCGATGGAAGATCCCTCGGTGGATGGAATCAACCACCATCCGGAGATTGCGACTCCACAGACAGCCAGGACCGATAAAGGGAGAACCGACCGAAGAAATGCAACACCGGTGATTCCCTCTTGGAGTCTTAATCGCGACAGTCCTAAAATCGAATGCCAGAGGCAAAAGAAAGCTGTAAATGAAACCAAAATTGGCGTCGTGGCCGCCAGAACTGCAGTAGCAGGTGCGACCCAGGCATTCCAGTCTCTTCCTCGATCGATCAGCCGCGAGCAAAAAAACAATCCTCCCAGGGGGCACATGACCATAGCGATCCAACCTGCAATCGTAACGATCTGCTTGGCTTGTGTTTTTGAATCGCCAGGGACGATGATCCGAAGCAACAGTTCCATCTCGTCCGGGCGGAAGATGGCCGGGATCCAAATCACCAAACCACCTAAAGCGATCGCTGAGAGGTGTTTTGTTGCCGTCGTAAATCGACTAGACAGCTTCTGCGACATGGAACTGTACTGGTCTTCCCGTCCGAAATGCCAAGCGGAAACAAGAAAGAAGCCAATGACAGTCGCCACGGGAAACAACACCCATGACAAAGCGACGATCGCACTTAGGCTCAAGTACCCAGGAAAGAACATCATCCACCAGTGGCTCTCGAATCGAGATTCAAGGAGCCGGCGGCCTGTCCAATGGTCTAGCCCCCCGTGTGGTACACCCACGATGGCTACCATGACTGCCGCTCCGTAGACCATCACCGAAAAATCGGGAGGACCCAACGTCATGCACGCAGTGATGGTCGCCAAACAAATCGCGAGGTAAAACACAGAGAGAAACACTTGAGCACCTAGTGGTGGTAAAAAGACCGACTATCGACATCAGTGATCCCGACGCGATGTCGGCCCAAGCCATCTCAATGACTAGACGGTTGCCGGATACAGATCGTGATCGATATTCTTGCTCTTGGCACGAGCGATGAAGTAGATCAGCAGACCGAAACCAGCTTTTGCTGTCATGTCGGCAATCGCGTAACCGACTTGCAACCAGACGATGCCGCTGGCATCGGCGTTGCCGCCAGACTTTGCTTGCAAAGCCTCAGGTGTTCCACCCAGTGCATAGGCGATTGGGTAAACTGCCCAAGTGACCAAGAGCACCAAACGAGCGATCTCGATGAGCTTGCGGGCTGCGGCTGGTTGGGTCTCGAGAGAGGCGGTCAGTTCCGTCCAAAGAATGTACAGGATGTAGAAGAAGGGGATCGATGAAAGCACACCCCAAATGACACGGGTCATGTGTTGGTCTGGGCTGGTGATGACTTCGCCTGGGTATCCCAAAGCGATCATCAGAGCCGCTGCAATGACCAACCGGGTCAAAAGCGATCGAGCTTTTCCAGCTTGAAGTCTCAAAACAGCGACCAATTCGACCATCAACAACGGAACGGTCAAAATCCAGTCAGCGTAGCGATAAAAATCGTTAAAGCCGGCACCGGTTCCTTTGTATCCGTCTCCCGAGAGGGTGTAAGCATCTTGCCACGAATGACGAATCATGAAGTAGTGGTAGCATGCGATCGTCACGACCAGACCGCTTACCATCAACGCTGGGCGATAGGCCTCGTCGACCGAAGATCGCGACAAAAACAAGAAGAGTGCTGCTGCACCCATCGTAGCTACGGTCATGGAAAAGATATTATCCACGATCGAGTATTGGAAAATCGACAGCGACGGCATAGCCGCCGCGAGCACCGAAACGTGATCAAACATAGCCCTAACCCTTTAGGTGAACTACACAAAGAACGCTTTCCTGTCTGCGAAAGGATTACTCCCAACAAGGAAGTCGGATGTTCGCAAGGAAAGAACGAGCTACTGTAGGAGCCTGTCAATGTGGTTCTAAGACCCATAAGTTGGATTGTCTGAATTTTTCTTGAACTCAACGTCCAGGTAGGAAATGGCCAAGCCAACCCCCTCTTCTAGGGGATTCTTCGCAAGTCTCATCGAGCATGGTATTCTGATACCAGCGCCTGATTTCCTTTCCTTCCGATGCCTTGTTTTACAAAGAAGTCACATGATGAAACGCACGAACTTATGGTGGATCAGCTCTTTGGCGGTTTTGACCGCAGGTGCAGGGGCAAACCCCGGAGTAGCCCAAGAGTACCTCAATGGGATCGAATGGAAGGAACCGGCGATCGTCACACCTGGTAGCACCAATAGCGATGCACCATCCGACGCGGTGGTGCTCTTCGATGGCAAGGACAAGTCCCATTGGAAGAACGCCGATGCTTGGAAGATCGATGGGGGCAACCTTGTTGCCGGCCGCGGTTCGATCACCAGCACCGATGAGTTTGGGGATTGCCAAGTTCACATCGAATGGTCGGCTGCAACTCCTCCGAAGGGGAGCGGACAGGGGCGCAGCAACAGCGGTGTGTTTCTGATGGGTATCTACGAACTGCAAGTGCTCGATTCGTTCGAAAACAAGACTTACTCAGACGGACAAGCCGGTGCGATCTACAAGCAGACCCCACCGATGGCCAACGCGATGCGCAAGCCCGGAGATTGGAACGCTTACGATATCTTCTGGACAGCCCCAAGGTTCAATGCTGACGGATCGCTCAAATCGCCTGCTTACATCACCGCCATGCACAACGGTGTGTTGATTCTCAATCATTTTGAGCTCAAGGGGGACACGCCCTTTAGTCGAGCCCCAAAGTACACGAAGCACTCGGAAAAGGGGCCGATCAGTTTGCAGGATCACGGAGATCCGGTTCGCTTCCGCAACATATGGGTCCGCCCGTTGGTACCCGTCGAGGGCAAGCAAGTTCGCAAGGCGTTCCTTCGAAACGGGGACAAAGAGACCCCTCTGGAGAACTAAGTTGGCTTAGGTTTGCTAGGGTTCCAGCGTTGGAGCTTGTACTTTACTTGCAATACTTGTCGAGCCAATCTTGGCGTAGCTCGGCAAGTTTTTGGTCGTCAGCGATTTGACCTTCTTCTCGTTGCTTGGCAAAGCGGGCTTCGAATCGCGAGATTTCCTCGGCGACTTTTGGGCCTTGATCAAAGAGCCGGTCGATGAATAGAACACCGTCGAGATGGTCGACTTCGTGTTGGATGATCCGGGACAAAAAGCCCTCGACTTTGAGATTGATTTCCTTGCCGTCCATCGAGTAGGCGTTGACTTGGACGGCTTTATTGCGTTTGACCAAACCGTGCAGACCGGGCAGTGACAGACATCCTTCCTCGGCTTCGATCGTACCGGTTGCCTTTTGGATCACGGGGTTGAGGAAAACGAGTTCTTGGCCAGAATCTTTTTCGCCCGTCGGATTGGCGATAAAGAGTCTCAACGGTAAATTCACTTGATTGGCTGCAAGTCCGACTCCACGATGCTCGTACATGATTTCGAACATTTGGTCGATGATTTCGCGCAGCGCTTCATCGACGCGCGATAGGGGTTTCGAGGGGAATCGAAGTGTCGGGTGTGGATACTGGATCAGTTGAAGCATGTGTTTCTCGGACAACAGGCGAGCATAGGCTGCAGAGGTGAAAAAACTATTGTGATCCATCGAGCCAAATTCGTAAACCGTCGGTTAGGTTTTGTACTGGGGTTTGCCGCATGCATCGTCAGTTTCGAGCAAGGCGTTTGGTCGCAGGAGACCGAGTACTATCTCCAAGCCGTCGAGAGACTCGGCCCTGCGAGCAAGTTGGTATGGAGCGAACCGGGGGATAATTCGCTCGATCGTTGGCGCTCGCGTTCCTTGATCGACGTCCAGGGAGTGGTGGTTTCTTGGGAGATCGACAAACTGGTGCTCATCAAACCCGATTCCAAGGGTCCGACGAATTTTCCGGGGGACTTGGTCGTCGGCATCGAGCCGAATTGGAAGGCTGAGCCTTATGCGCAGGCCCACCAGCTTTTTGTGCAACGCAATTTTCGGCAGGTTCTCCAGAAGGGGCAGACGGCGCTCGGGCTCTCGGAGATCCCAAAGTGGCAGCAGCGTTTGCTCGTCTCCGAGATGGTCGATTCGGCCGCCGCGATCGAGCAATTCAGTGTCGCGGCGCGCATCTTTAAGGTGCTTGCAGAGGATCCTTGCCCGGAGTTGCTCATGAGTCGCATCCCGCTCCCTTGGTCGGATGAATGGAATCGTCTGACTCCCGCCTGGACTCAGGAAGTGTTCGAATTGATGTCCAGCCAGACTCCCTCGATGCGGTTGCTCGGTGCCTCCTGGTCGCTCGGTGGCCCGCATCGCCTCGAAGCGATCGAGGTGCTCAAGGCACTTGCAAAAAACGACACGGCTTGGATTGCCGCATATTCAACGATACAGCTTTGGCGATTATCGCTCCCCGAGGAAATCCTATCGGCGCGGATCGAGGAATGGATAGCTCAGCGAGACGAGTTGCCGGTGCCCTTGCAAGCTGGCCCGACGATGCTCTTGGCACATCGGCTCGAGCAAGCAAACCAGCCAAAGCTTGCGATCGCCCAATGGCTACGCGTCGCATCGATGCATCAGGATCGGTATCATTTAGCCGAGCAAGCCATGGGCAAGGGGATCGACGCTGCGAGGAGACTGGGAGATGACCAACTCGCAAAAAACATTGCGAGTCGTTTCTCGGTCGTGTCTGGTGCAGCAAAACCCTAACCAGCCCCCGAGAAAATCAAGAAAAAAAGAATTGAGGAGACGATGAGAATGGATTTGGAACCATGCGATTGGACAATCCGTCTACGACCGGCCAAGCGGTACCTGTTGGGATTCATCCTCGGTGCCCTCGCGTTGGCTCCTAGCGTGTTTGGACAGGCTCCTGGCCCAGATTCCTCGATCGTTTCGACCCCCAATGTCCCGAGCGGATCGGCCGGTGGGATCAAGCCCAGCCAGGCGGCCGATGATACCTTTTTCGAGATCCTCTTCAGCGGTGGACCGTTGGGCGTGGGGATCATGATCGCTTTGATTTTGATGTCGATTTTGGCGATGTACTTGGTGATCGACCAATGGTTAACCTTGCGACGCAAGGATCTTATGCCAAATGACTTGAATGAGAATGTGCGGCAGTTGCTCTCGCAGGGCAAGCTCAAGGATGCCGACCAAGCTTGCCGTAGCCAGCCTTGTCCGTTGTCCTACGTGCTGGCCAGCGGGATCGCCGAAATCGAGTATGGTTGGCCTGCGGTCGAAAAGTCGCTCGAGGACGCCCTCGCCGAACAGGCTGCAAGGATGTACCGAAAGCTCGAGTACCTCTCGGTGATCGGCAACCTTGCCCCAATGCTTGGATTGCTCGGGACGGTAGCTGGGATGATCCTTGCGTTCCGTGAGGTGGCCTTATCCCAAGGAACGGCAGGGGCCGGGCAGTTGGCTTCAGGAATTTATTCCGCCCTGATAACCACCGTCGCTGGTCTTTTGATCGCGATCCCCTCTCTTGGGGCATTTGCGGTATTTCGCAATCGAATCGACGAGATCACCTCCGAAATGGCCACCGCGGCCCAGCAGGCCTTCGGACCGATACGTCGAAGGCTGCCCGGTGGGGCAGCCACACGGCCCACAGCGGTACCGCCTCCGCGGGGGTAATCCCCAGTAAATCCAAAAAGGGCTCGAACCGCTCGACGGTGCGGATCGTTATAATTTCCCCGATCCTCAGGAGTGGTACGAAAGCAAAAGTTGGGCTGCAGAGGTCTGGTCCTTTTGCTACCCATCGGTCGATACTTGGAGTATCCTGTTGGATCTCCGGTTCGGGCTAGTTACTCATTCTCATTTTGATGTCGTTTGGAATCTCACTTGGCAGACAACTCCCCGCGAATTGAGAATCCGGTGTCCGAGACCCCTGCGAATTGGTCTCCGGTCGTGTTTGCGGTAGCTTGCAGCGACATCGGTATGCGTCGCGCGAACAATCAGGACAGTTATGCGATTGTCGGTGCGGGCGATGCCGACCAGTGGCAGCGCAGTGGGGATTTGCTCATCGTTGCCGACGGGATGGGAGCCCATGCAGCCGGGGAGCTTGCGAGTCGATTGAGCGTGGAATTGATTCCGCATCATTTTTCGAAGCTCAATACGAAGCTCGAGCCCTCGGAAGCTTTGCTCAGGGCCTTTGAGGAGACCAACCGAGAGATCAATCGGCGAGGGACGGTCAATCCAGAATTTCGGAGCATGGGTACGACGACCAGTGCGATCCTGTTAATGCCCATCGGTGGGGTGATCGCGCATGTTGGCGACAGCAGGGTTTACCGATTGCGAGGTCAGACTTTTGAGCAATTGACGTTTGATCATTCGTTGGTTTGGGAGATGCAGCAAGCCGGTGAGGTCAGCGAGGAGATGATCCGCAATAGCTCGATCCCGAAAAATGTCATCACCCGCTCGATGGGTCCGAGTCCGAGTGTGATGGTCGATCTAGAAGGTCCTTTCCCACTTCAGAAGGGGGATCGATTTTTACTTTGCAGCGATGGTCTCAGCGGCCAGCTTGCGGACGAAGAAATCGGTTCCATCTTGGGTTTGCTCGACCCATCGACGGCCGTCAAGGCACTTGTCGATTTAGCGAATTTTCGTGGAGGTCCTGACAATATCACCGTGGTGATTGGAGAGGTCCAACGGGACTTTGGGGTCACTAGCGGTGCGGCCATTGGTGGTCCGACCAGAGGGGTATCGGGCTTCCCGATGGCATTCGGTCTGATCGCGGCGATCGGATTCCTCGCGGCGCTTTTTCTGGCGTTGGTCCAGCAAACGCCATTGGCGATCCTTGCCGCAGCCGCGGCGTTGATTGCGTTGGTCACCGGCTGGATCAAAGCCGCAGTGAGCAATCAATCCCCTGCGCCCGAAAAAGGGTTTGGAAAAGCGCCTTATCGCAAGTACACCTGCAGGCCTTCGGCGGGATTTGCTTCGCAGTTGAAAGTCGCAGTCGAGGAACTCTACGGATGGCTCCAGGATAATTCTAAAAGTCCTCAGTTGCGAGTTCTCTCCGAACGGATCCAAGCGGCCAACCGCGAACTGTTGGCCAAGGATTTCAAGGCAGCGACGGCGTCTTTTGCCAAGCTGCTTGTGGAGGTGATGCAGGAAATTCGCCAATGTCGAAAAGAGGACGAGGAAGGTCAGGTCGATTATTAGCTTGCTCGAGGTTCTGGGGAGCTACTTAGAAGTTAAAAAACACAACCCCCAAAATGGTTGTTCCTAGGACAGCCACGAGAGCAGCGACCAAGCCTATAGAGGAACTTGGGAGAAGCCGGTATTCATTTCGCAGCGTTCGGATATCCCGGTGGTACTCGAACCAAGCCAGAAACAGCGACAAAAGCCCCAGGGAGATCATGGTCAGTCCGAATTCCTTAGGACCCAGGATCGAGGATCTAGGCGGAGCGTTCCCGATGCGACCATCAATGGGATCCAACTGGAAAAACTTATACGCCGAGAAGCCGAAGGCGATCAACGAGGTAGACGTCCGGATTGCGGCCATGATCGTGCGTTCGTAGGCGACTCGGGTTCTCTCGATGGCAAGCCTGGTGGCTGTGTCGAGAACCAAGGAATCGTTGGAGGAAGTTGGATCGTTTGGATGAGGGGTGGTGATGGGTTGAGAGATTTCCGGCATCTTTCGTGGCGTAATTGACATCGAGATTGGGTGGAATAGGCTTAAGAATACCCGGTTGAGGAATCTCAAGTATAGTTTACGATGATTCTATGGTTTCTGCGAAGTCCAAGGACAACTTTCGAAATACCAAGCTGCGGATGACCCATCGAAGCATCCAGCGCCGTGGTGTCATTCTAGGTGGGATGCTCCGTGGTCTGGTCCTGATGGTCTGGCTCCTAGGTGTGCCTGGGTTGCGTCCAGTGTATCACCACCATCGAGACGACGGTCCTAGCGGTGGTTCAGCCGCCGAGCAGGTTCGACTCTCGGAGCATCTTCGACAGTACGATCATCGGGATTCTGCGGATACTGCAAAACTACACTTCCACTGGGCCGTGCAACTCGATGGCCCTGGATCTGCAGCATTCCCAAATGCTCCACCGATGCTGGACATTTCCCATGCGACTTGGTTCTTGGAGTCGTTTGGGCTGAGCCCAAGCGAAAAGCACCTTTTGGATTTTGCTTTGAAGACGACGGTCGCTTGGCTCGTGCTGCCCTGCCCTGAGGTGGGCTCTGCGGGTCGCAAGTGGGACGCTCGGTCCGAGGATTCGCGAGTATCGGAGCAAGCTCGTCGATTTGCTTACTGCTCGACACTTTATTGCACAGCCCGTCTCTAGGGTTTCTTTGATTGCTGTGCGTTTCTTTCAGGGGTTCTTTTCTTGAACCGCTTCGGATCCTCTTTCAATCCATCCACAGATCCACCATGAAGACATTGCAAGATGCTTATCGTGCTTGGCCGTTTCTCTTACTGACTGCATTCCTCGGCGGCAGTGCGGTTTGGCTCTACAACCTCCGTATCCCCCGGCCGATTCCCGTGGTAGCAAGCATGCACGAAGAGTCGAACGGCGCCCGATCGGCGCAGACGACCCGAGCGGCGCAGGCGACCCGAGCGGCGCTAGGGGAACCCGGCAACGAGGGAGCCTCCGGAGTGGAAGTCGAGCTTGCCTCGGATCTCTGGGGACCGAGTCGGATCGTCATCGAATCTCCCACGGAGGAGCTTCTTGCCGTGCCGGTGAATTTGACCGGCAAGGTTTCGTTGAATGAGGATCGGATATCGCACATCTTTCCGATGGTCGAGGGGACAGTCGACTCGGTATCGGTGACGTTAGGTCAGAAGGTCCAGGCCAACGATTTGCTCATCGTGATCCATAGCCGGGAGATTGGACAAGCCAAATTGGACCTCTATCAAGCGAGGTTGCAGCGCGAAATTGCGATCGTCAAGCGAGATCTCCAAACTCGCATCGCCGAGAACACTCGGCTATTGATCGATGAATTGCGACTAGGTCGACCGATTCAGCAAATCGAGAGCAAGTTTCGGGATTTGGGGATGGGGGATTACCGCGAGCGTTTGCTCGCCTCCTATGCTGGGTACCTCAAAGCGCAAGCAGATGTAGTTCGATTGGAGAATGTTCAGGATAGCGGTGCGGTCTCGGGGAAGTTGCTCCTGAGTGCTCAATCGACTCGGGATGCGGACTTAGCGACCTTCCAAGCTCGCGTCGAGCAGATCGACTATGAAATGCAAACGAGCATTTTGTTGGCCAATCAGAACGTCAAGGAAGCTGAAACTCGGGTGGCAGTCGACGCGACGAGTCTGCGGATTCTCGGGGTCGATGCTAAAGACATCGAGAGTGTGGATCCGACCGATCAGGGCGAGGCGATTTCGCATTATCCGATCCGAGCTCCGTTCGATGGTACCGTGATCACCAAGGACTGCACGGTCCGCGAGCAAGTCCGTCCCAGCGCGTCGATCCTGACGGTCGCTGATCTTTCGACCGTTTGGATCACTGCCGATGTGTTCGAAGAGAACGTCCCGCTGTTGCGGTCACTCGATCAGCAGACCGTCTCGATCATCAACGAAGCTTGGCCGGACAAGACGTTTTCGGCCAAGGTTTTCTATACCGGAGAGATCATGGATGAAAAGACTCGCACGATCGCGCTTCGGGCAATCGCCGACAATTCTCATGGATTGCTCAAACCGGGAATGTTCGTCAATGTTTCGATTTCAGGTGGCCAAAGTGCCAGTGCGATGACTATACCTACCGATGCGATCCAGGAGCATGAGGGAAAGAAATTCGTATTTGTACAGGTTCAGGGGACGCGATTCGTGCGCCGCGACATCCAAACCGGAGTCAAAGCGCAGGGCCGAACGGTTGTTCTTCGAGGGCTCGGTCCGAAGGATCAAGTCGTCGTCCAGGGAGCTTTTGTTCTGAAGTCGAAGATGCTAGCCGAACTTTTAGGTGAGGAGTAATCATGATGGTTCAACGTATCATCCATTGGTCCTTGCACAATCGATTCATCGTTCTGATCGCTTCGTTGTTGATCTTGGGAATGGGCTTGGTCGCTGCGACTCAAATTCCGCTCGATGCGGTTCCAGACCTGACGAATGTCCAAGTCCAGGTGTTGACAAATTCGCCAGCTTTGGGACCCGAAGAAGTCGAGCAATTCATCACATTCCCGATTGAAAATGCGATGAGTGGGGTCCCCAACGTCGACGAGATTCGATCGATTAGCCGATTCGGCCTGAGCGCCGTGACGGTCACTTTTCATGATGGAACCGACATCTATTGGGCCAGGAATCAGGTCAACGAGCGATTGCAGAGGGCCAGGGAGAACATACCGCCGGGGATGGGAACCCCGGAGCTCGGTCCGATCGCTACAGGGATGAGCGAAATCTATCAATTTGAGGTCAGATCCAAACCTGGTTTCAAGTACTCGCTGAGCGAATTGCGATCCATGCTCGATTGGCAGATCGCCTTCCAACTTCGCAGCGTCCAAGGGGTCGTCGAGGTCAACACCTTTGGCGGTGAGCTCAAGACTTATGAAATTCAGGTCGATCCGGCTCAATTGCAAAACTACGGTATTTCCTTTGCCGATGTGTTCAAGGCGCTCGATGAGAACAATGGCAATTCCGGGGGGGGATACATCGCCCACGGTGCCGAGCAACGGTTGGTGCGCGGCCAAGGCTTAGTCAACTCCCTTGAGGATATTCAGAACATTGTCCTCGAGAGTCGCGATGGAACTCCCATTCGGATCAAAGACATCGGGGAGGCAAGATTTGCACCGATGCTAAGACAAGGTGCGGTGACTCGGGACGGAGATCGTGAAGCGGTCATCGGAATGGTCATGATGATCATGGGGGGAAACTCGCGCAAGGTGGTCGAAGAGGTCAAAGAGAAGATCCATACGATTCAGAAGACTCTTCCCGAGGGAATCGAGATCGACACTTTTTACGATCGCACGGATTTGGTCGAAAAAACGATCCACACCGTCGCTGAGAACATCGGACTCGGAGTCCTCTTGGTGATTGTAATGCTCATCGTTTTGCTCGGGGATCTGCGAGCCGGATTGATCGTCGCCGCAGCGATTCCGCTCTCGGCCATGAGCGCGCTGATCGCGATGCGGTATGCAGGGGTTTCGGCGAATCTGATGAGTCTCGGTGCGGTCGATTTCGGAGTGATCGTCGACGGCGCAGTGGTCATGATCGAGAATTGCATGCGTCAGGCGGCCAACCATTTGAAATCCAACCCTGGTAAAAAAGTTCCGCTCCATGTCTTTGAGTCCTCCGCTCAGGAGGTCGGTAAACCGATTTTATTTGCAGGACTCATCGTGGTGATCGTGTTTATTCCGATCCTGAGTTTGCAGGGGATGGAGGGCAAGATGTTTCGCCCTATGGCATTCACTTTCATGACCGCCCTATCCTCGGCGCTGATCCTCTCGGTGACGGTCATGCCCGTCTTGGCGTCTTTGTTTTTAGCCCGTTGGATTCAGCAGAAAGACACTCTGGTCGTTCGTGGTCTCAAACGCCTCTATGAGCCTTGCTTGCGTTTTTCGATGAAGCACCCCCTTGGAATGTTCCTTACCGCGATCGCCATCTTTGCCATCAGCGTGTTGCTGGCTCGGCAATTCGGGAGGGAATTTGTTCCAAAACTCGACGAAGGGGATATAGCGATTCAAGCGACGCGTCTTCCAAGTGTATCGCTCGAGACTTCGGTCGAATTGACCAAAGCGATGGAACGCTGCTTATTGAAATTCCCGCAGGTGATCACGGTGGTTTCAAAAACGGGGCGACCCGAGATCGCGAACGATCCGATGGGGGTATATCAAACCGATGTGATCGTACGGCTTAAACCTAAGGAGCAGTGGCCAGAGCCGATTCCCAAGGAGGATCTGGTCGTTCAGATGCGTAAGGCTCTGGCCAGGGAAGTTCCAGCCAACTCGTTCAGCTTCACCCAGCCGATCGAGTTGCGCGTCCAGGAGCTCGTCGCCGGGGTGCGAAGCGATATTGGGTTGAGTCTCTACGGCGATGACTTGGGGGTGCTCAAGGCCAAGGGGGATGAGATCGTCCAAGCTCTTTTGCGTGTCGAGGGCTCGGCGGATGTCGCCGCCCAGCAGATCGCTGGCCTGTCCTATTGTGGAGTGAGTGTTCGACGAGATGCCTTGGCGCGTTATGGGATCAATGCGCGCGAGGTCCTCGATGCGGTGGCTTGTGTGGGAGGCAAAGTGGTGGGGCAAGTCTTCGAGGGCCAAAGGCGGTTTCCGATGCAAGTGCGATTGGCACCTGAGTGGCGCACCGATGTGGAGAAACTTTCGCAATTGAAAGTCGAGGATGCCTCGGGAAGACAGATTCCGATTTCTCAACTCGCCGATATCAAGATCAACGACGGGCCGGTGGAAATCAGCAGAGATTCGATTCGCCGGCGGCTATTGATTAGCTGCAACGTGCAAGGGCGGGATTTAGGGGGCTTTGTCGCTGAGGCTCAGCGTGTAGTGGATCAGTCCGTCGAATTGCCGCCGAATTACATCCTGCATTGGGGAGGGCAATTCGCTAACCTGCGCGAGGCCACGGCGCGTTTGGCGATCGCCGTTCCGGTGGCTTTGCTTTTGATCTTCTCATTGCTTTATGTGACGTTCAATTCGGTAAGCTTAGCGCTCCTGATCTACTTGAACGTACCGATTGCAGCCACCGGTGGAATTCTGGCTCTGTGGGCCCGCGGGATGCCTTTTTCAATCTCGGCCGGGGTCGGGTTCATCGCACTATTCGGAATCGCAGTGATGAATGGCGTGGTCCTGATCGAACATATTCGGCATCTTCGTCACCAAAATCTAAGTCCGTTCGATGCGGTGGTACAAGGCGCTTTGGATCGACTCCGGCCAGTGTTCATGACGGCTGCCTGTGGGGCCCTAGGTTTCATCCCTATGGCCATTTCGAGCAGTTCGGGAGCCGAGGTCCAACGACCACTGGCTACCGTGGTGATCGGAGGATTGATCACTTCGACCGTTTTGACTTTGTTGGTTTTGCCGAGTATATATCGTTGGTTTGAACCTAAGGAAAACGCTACCAAGGAGCTAGCATGATTCGCACGGACATCGAATTGGATCGCCCGGGTAAACAGCAAGGATTCCTTCGGGTCCCTTATTCGCACAACCTCGGCGGCTGGGCCAACGTGATGATTCCGATGACTCTCGTAGCCCACGGAGCCGGGCCGACGGTGCTGGTCTTGGGGGGCAACCACGGGGATGAATACCAGGGCCAAGTGGCCCTGATGAAACTTGCTCGGTCGATTTCCCCAGAGCAGGTGCAAGGACGGCTGATCCTGATCCCTTCGCTGAATTTTCCGGCAGCGTTGGCCTCGACAAGGCTATCTCCGATCGATGGAATGAACCTCAATCGGGCTTTTCCCGGTGACGCCGAAGGTTCCGTAACGAGCCAGATCGCCCATTATCTGACCCATGAGTTGTTTCCGATCTCCGACGCGGTGATCGACATCCATTCGGGGGGGCGAAGCATGGAGTTTGTACCCTGCTCTCACATGCATGTCGTCTCGGATCGCTTGCAGAGGCAAGCGATGCTCGATGCGATGCTGGCTTGGAATACGGATTTTTGTTTCCTTTATACCGATATCGCGGGAAGTGGGCTTTTGCCTGTCGAGGCAGAGTCCCAGGGCAAGACGGTCGTGACGACCGAGCTCGGTGGTGGGGAAGCGATTCCGGCTCGGGTCCATCGCATTGCGCACGACGGGCTAGTCAACGTCCTAAAGCATCTTGGGGTCTTGCAAGGAACGGTCCAAACACGGGCCTCCTTGGGGCTAGAACCGACGATACTGACCCAAGCGTTAGAGGCCAAAAATTACCTGTTGGCACCCGAATCGGGGATATTCGAGATCTGCGTCGAATTGGGGTCCAAGGTATCGGTCGATCAACCCTTGGCTCGGATCCATTATTTGGAAAGGCCCGACAGAGAGCCGGCCTTGATCGTTTCCCCTAAGGAGGGTTACTTGCTCTGCATGCGGACAGCTTGCAAAACACAGCAGGGTGATTGCATCGCAGTGATTGCCGAAGCCGTGTCGGTCGATTCATTGCGTTAATCGGCTTTTACGCAGCGAAAGCCCAGGTGATTGCTGGCCGTTCGGACTTCGCCCTTACCGCGTGTGCCGACCATGTAGCGAGTGCAGTAGCGATCGCTACACAAGAAGGATCCACCCCGGTGAACACGTTTGATTTGGTCAGGCTCGATCGGATCGTAGCTGTCGGTGGGGCCTTGAGGATTGCGGGTAACCTGGCCGCTGGATCGCAGGCGCGCGTAGTAGTCGTCGCGATACCAATCGCTGACCCATTCCCAGACGTTGCCTCCCATGTCATAGAGACCATAGGGGTTTGGGGCAAACTGACGTGTCGGGGCAATTCCTGCGAATCCATCCAAGGCGCTGTCTCCGCCGTCGACCGGGAAGCGACCTTGGTAGATGTTGGCTTGGTATTTGCCATCGATTTGAAGTTCACTGCCCCAGGCATAGAGCTCGCCGGCTTTTCCACCCCGAGCGGCAAATTCCCATTCGGCTTCGGTTGGAAGCCGTTTTCCAGCCCATTTTGCGTAAGCCTCGGCGTCTTCGTAGGCGACATGGTTCACTGGATAATCCTCTTTGCCTTCGAGGTTGCTTTCAGGGCCTGCCGGATGGCGCCAATCGGCGCCGGGGACATAGCTCCACCACTGGAGATAGTTATCGAATTCTACGGGGCTCTGGGTGGGTTTAAAGACGGTCGAACCTGCGATCAAGTTTTCCTCGGGAGCTGTTGGAAACTCCTCTTTGGTGGGTTTGATCTCGGCAACCGTTACGTAACCGGTCGCTTCGATGAAAGCGCGGAATTGAGCGATGGTCACTTCGGTTTCATCCATCCAAAAACCGTCGACGTAGACTCGATGGATGGGGACTGCATCGTTCGTTACGCCCGGAAGGCCGCAGAGGGACTCGCTTCGGTGGTCGCTCCCCATCGAGAATTCACCCCCTGGAATCCAAACCATACCTTTGGGCTGTTGGCTCTGGGGTTGGCTCTTGTTGACCAGAGTCGTTTCGAAACCCGCCGGCAACGCACTTGCCGGTTTGGAGCCGGCAGCAGAGGCTTTTGGGTTTGACGCTGGGTCGTTGGGATTGCGGTTTGGGCCTAGGAAGGCCAAGGCCGCGGCGCCACCGCCGATACAGGTCCCTACCAGAACCCAGATCATCCATGAAAAAGGAGAGGAAGCCGGAGGCTTAACAGGTTGCTTAGGTGCTGATTGATTCATCGGCATGGTGGGGCGGAACTTGGGTTGCGATCGGAAAGCGAGCGACTGATTTTAGCGTTCTTTGAGGGCTTTGACGCTGCGCATGGCCCGATTGAGGAAGTCTTGCTTGCTTTCCTTGGGTTCCAGGAAGATGGGTGCTCCGATCGAGATGGAGCTAAGCAATGGAACGGGCATGAATTCGCCTCTTGGGAGGATTCGGTTCATGTTGTCCATGTAGACTGGGACGAGTTCGAGATCGGGTCTTTTTTTGGCTAGGTAGTACAGTCCGCTTTTGAATTCGCCCATTTCGCCGTCGATCGCGCGGCTTCCTTCTGGAAAGACGATCAGGGAGTAGGTGGTCCCTATTTCGCGAAGCATCAGCTCGATGGGGCTTTGGTGGACTTTGATTTGTTTTCGGTCGATAAGGATCGCGTTGAAGGATTGGGCTAGAAATCTGCGAAAGGGGGTCTGTCCCCAATAGTCTTCAGCGGCCACCGGGCGGGTCAGTTGGCGAAGGCTTCCCGGGAGTGCAGCCCAGAGAACGACTGCATCGAGGTGGCTGGTGTGATTGGCAAAGTAGACGCGTTGGCAGGTATCGGGTTCGGCCCCGATCCAGCGGACAGAGAAACCGCTCAGAAGCTTGGCAATCAACGCCAGACCTTGGCCCGTTACGCGGCACCAAGGGGACATCCCATCTGGGGGGGATACAGAGTAGCGTTTGGTGAAGTCGGTCAAGGCAGCCAAATGGCCCTCAGGGAAACAGAGGTAAAGGCCGAGACGTTCGCGACTCAGGAGATTGGGTTGCGAGGGGATGACAGCCAG
The DNA here is from genome assembly GCA_003671195.1 of Planctomycetota bacterium. GTDB lineage: Bacteria > Planctomycetota > Planctomycetia > Pirellulales > Pirellulaceae > JBKCUI01. The sequence continues at coordinate 12,510 of QWPJ01000246.1, read as the reverse complement.
TTTTTTCAGGATCTAAGGTGCAAAAAAGCCCAAGAAACCTTTGAGGATTATGCACTAGAGATGGATCGAAAGCAATCTCCAAAAGGGTTGCTTTCGCAAGATGATTTCAGGGTAAAAACGCTGTGCTTGCGTATTCGGCGGTCGGATTCAAGCCGATCGTCCGACCCGCGAGAGGATTTCGAGTTCCCCGGTTTCGAGGTTGTACATCGCAGCGACAATCGCGATTTTGCCTGTGTCTGCAAGATGTTTGAGCGAGGGACTATCGGTGTAGATTCTAAGGACGGACTCAACGGCATTGCGCCTCGCGACGGTATCGATGATTTGTTGCCGTTCGGCCTCGGATTTACGATCCCAGAGGTAGGTGTCATCGCTGCGAACACTCTCATGGATTGCCTCGATGATCAGATCGAGATGTTCGCAGCCGGGGATGGTACAGGTCTTTTCTTTTTGGGCGGCGAGTTGGACGGCCGTTGAGACCGCGCCGCAACGGGTGTGTCCCATAACCAAGATGACTTTGGCACCTGCGACGACGCAAGCGTATTCGAGGCTACCGAGGACTTTGGAACGGACGACGTTGCCGGCTATGCGTGTGCTGAAGACTTCGCCTAGGCCAACATCGAAGACGATTTCCGCCGGTGCCCGGGAATCGATGCAGCCTAGAATGATCGCCAGTGGGAATTGGCTCTGGGCGGATTGACCGATTTGGTGGTGAAGGTCTCGGACAAGACGTTGTCCGGATCGAAAACGCTCGTTGCCTGCCAAAAGTATATCGAGCACTTCGTCGGGTGAGAGCCTCTCCTGGATTTCTTTGGTCGAGTACTCGGCATAGAGAATGGAATCCGAGATTCCCATTCGGTTTTGGAATCCTACCATGCTGACTTTGATGTTTCGGGTCGGACCGGTGGTCTCCTTGAATTCACGAAGCATCGACAGAATGTCTGGATCGATGAAATTTGAGTCGGTCGCATCGAGCACAAGATGGGAGCCGACCGGGGTCGAATCGAACATTTTTTGGAGGCTTGCTCGGTTCAGAAAACTGACTTGGTTTCCCAATTGTACGTGTGTGATTTTTTCCCCGAAGCGTTTCTCCTCGATGATGGTCACTGGCCGTCGCATGTTGCTCAAGAGGATGAATGCGATACTGATCACAAGCCCGAGAGTCACGCCGAGGATCAGGTCGCTCAGGACAATGCTCACAAGCGTTGCCAAGAATGGGATGAATTGATAGATGCCGTCTTTCCACATCCTCGCGATGAGCTTTGGGTTGACCAGCTTCAATCCAGTGTGAAGCAGGATAGCTGCCAACGCTGCAAGCGGGATCTCATTGAGCCAATGCGGTATCGCAAGGACGCATACAGCAAGCAGCAGACCGTGAAAGATAGCCGATAGTTTCGTAGAGGCTCCCGCATTGATATTGACCGAGGAGCGGACGATCACCGAGGTAATGGGCAGGCCCCCTGCAAGACCGCAGAGCATGTTGCCGGTTCCTTGGGCTATCAATTCGCGGTTCGAGGGAGAGACGCGTTGTTGAGGATCGAGCTTGTCGACGGCTTCGAGATTCAGAAGGGTTTCCAAGGTGGCTACTAAGCAGATGATTCCTCCGGCGATGTAGACTTTGGAATTGGTCCATTGGGACCAATCGGGGGATTGAATGTAATCCTGGATCTGCGATATATTTGCGACGATTGGGACTTGAACCAGATGGGATTCCTCGATCGCCCAATTTTTTCCTACAAGGTCCATGAGAAACTTCATTGAGATCCCAAAGAGAACGACGATTAAAGGGATAGGGACCGGTTGTGTTTTTAGGGATTTGATTCGATCTGAGCCTAGAAGTAGGCCAAGCGACAGCAGGCCTACGACGATGGCTCCTTGGTGGATTTCTCCCGAGAAAAGCTTGCCGATTTCGGTAAAGGTGTTTTCATGGTCGGGTTGCGCGAAGTTCATTTCGCCTTCGGGATCGCTGTCATGGCCGAGCAAATGTGGAAGTTGCTTTAGGATGAGAATCACACCGATGGCGGCCAGGAGTCCTTGGATCACGCTCGTTGGAAAATAGGCTGAAAGCGATCCGGCTTTGAGAATTCCCAGAAGGATCTGGAGCGCTCCGGCGATCCATACGGCGAACAAGAATGTTTCAAAGGACCCGAGATTGCCGATTTGCGCAGCGACGATTGCCGTAAGTCCAGCAGCAGGACCGCTGACGCTGGTCTTCGAGCCACTTAAAAACCCAACGACGACTCCCCCGATGATTCCCGATAGGATGCCGGAAAACAACGGTGCACCTGAGGCAAGTGCGATCCCTAAGCACAAAGGCAATGCGACAAGAAAAACGATCAGACCCGAGAGGAGATCCTTGGGGCGAAACGAGGTCCTAACAGCAGAATACCAGGGCCTGCTGAATTGGCTCTTTGAGCCGTCAGGTTTGAAGTGATCGTCCGACATGAAACGCTGCTCTCTAAACTCCCCGGGTAGAGCTAATGATGGTTTAAATCGTAGCTTGGGACAGAGACCGACCGAGTCTAGCTTATTGATCTTCCAAATGCAATCAATCCGAACCTCTGGGCGACGCGGCAATTACCTTGCAGTCCATCCGCCGTCGACGACGAGCATGCTGCCGGTGGTAAAACTGCTGGCGGAACTGGCCAGGTAGATCGCGGCACCCTGAATCTCGCTTAGCTCTCCCCAACGACCCATCACCGTTGCCCCGACAATATTGGTTTTGACATCGGTTTGGTTGGCTACCCCTTGGTTCATTTCGGTCAAAAATGGGCCCGGGCATATCGCATTGCATGTGATGTTCCATGGAGCAAACTCCAAGGCCATCGCGCGGGTCAATTGGACGACGGCTCCTTTGCTGGCCGTATAGGGGGTCCGATTGGCAAGTCCCACTAGGCCCAAGGTGCTAGCGATATGAATGATCCTGCCGTAACGCTTTTGTTTCATCGTCTCGATGAAGGCTCTTGTCACGAGCCAGGGAGCCTCGACATTCGTGCTTAGCACCTGTTTGAACTGTTCAAAATTCAATTCATCGATCGGACCGCGAATATTGATCCCAGCGTTATTGATCAGGATCGATGGAACGCCTGCGGTTGCCAAGCAATAGTCTCTGAGTGCCGAAACGGCTTTCTCGGAACTCACATCGGCCGCATATCCCCATGCTTTGGTGCCATAAACTTCGGAGATTTCTTCCGCCCGTTGATCGAGCTCGCTTTGATTGCGACTGACCAAAAGTACGTTCGCCCCGGCGCTTGCCAGCCCACAGGCCATGGCCCAGCCGAGCCCTCGGCTCGCACCTGTTACCACGGCCAATTGGCCGTCGATCCGAAAAAGGTCTATTCCTGGAAGTCGTTCAGGGGTTTTTTGATGTTCGTGTTGGCTCATGGCGTAATCCGCTTGGTTTGGTTTTTGAAATCCTTGATCCTGCTCAATGGGTCCACGATTCACCAGAGTCTTCGACCGGGCACCGCAACGCCAATCGTGCCGCTTGAATCTCATGGCAGATCCAGTCGATGTCGCTACCGGGCAAAAGATACCTCAACCCATGTTTTTCTTTCGGTACAGGTCCCTTAGGCGTTCCGATCGTCGCTGTAGGTTTCGCAATCCCCATGGCAAGAGCCCAAGGCAAAGCGTAGTCCTCCCACTGGACGTTTTCCGGATCCGGAACGTCGATGCAAGCGATGTGCAAGTCGGCCTCGGACCAGACTTGCCACCAAGCCGAAGGCTGTTTCTTGGTTTCGACGCGTATCGAACTAGACGGCCAGAGCCCTTGTCGCTCGAGTGTGGATTGAAGCTGTCGTTGGAGCGACTCGGTGCTACAGGCGACTGCAATTCGAGGCTCACTGGGCGAATCGAGACGCTCGGTCAACTCCTGGATACTCCATTGGGTGACCGGGTCGATCCAATCGCCTGCGACCTGGCATGCAGGTCGCATGACGAATGTTCTCATGCTCATGCGAGGATGGGGGACTTTCAAATGCGGGGTCCAGACCAACTCTTGGTCGTGAAGGATCAGATCGATGTCGATCCGCCTGGATTCCCAACGTCGGAACCGCTGGCGGCCGAGTTCGGTCTCGATTTTTTTGATCCGCTCCCAGACCTCCCAAACGTTCAGCGAATGGTCGATCCTTGCGATCGCATTGAGAAAATCCCCCTGACCGCTCGGTCCGCCCACCGGGGGAGTCTTGAGAATCGAACTGAGGCGAATCTCCGAGGCGCCGAAGGTTTCCTCCAGGAGCCGTGAGGCGGCTCTCATGGTTTCGAGCGTGTTGCCAAGGTTCGCACCCAAGCTGATCAGCGAACTGGGCATCAGAAAATCCGCAGGGTACTAGATCGCTACTTGGCCGCTTCGATGGTGTCGACGTACCAGTGCACTTCTTCCTTGGTAGCAAAACGCTCCTGGACGTCTTTGCGTGCGTAAACGAAATAAGTCGGAGGGTTGGTTTGGCCATCGTCCCGATACTTGAGCTTGTAGGAATAACCCACCGAACCCATGGCTTCTCCGTCGAGCGAAACAAAGGTCCATTTGGCTGGCTCTCGCCGCTTTTGGATCGCTACGTGGGCTGAATCAGCCGCAAGACGTTTCTTGGCTTTATCGAGATCGGACTCACGTGCATCCTCGTTCTGGCGACGATCCCCCTCGAATTGAAACCCCACCAAGTAGTAGACGCTGTCGAGATCTCCCTTCGACAGGGAGTTCAAGTACAACTCGGCAACTTTGCGGGCTTGAGAAAGCTCATAATTACTGTGCAAATAACTTTGGGATGTTCCCCAAGAGGCAAAGGTCGCACCGATGGCAACGGCCAAGAACGCAAAGACTCTCGATATGCGGCTAAGGCCCAGCTTCTTGGCAAACAATAGGACAAACATCCCAAGAACGGTTCCGACGATCGCAAACGGCATCAAGTGCACGTACTGAACCGAGAGAATTCCCACCAGCGAGGAGACTAGCCCCAAGAGGGACAGGCCCGAAAAAGCCTCGCTGTCGGCGGCCTCATCGGACTCAGGAGAAAAAGATGATTCTTGGGTTGCCATGGAAGCTCAAAACGAGTTTTTAAAAGAATGCCGTCAACCCCAGTGCTGACCTAGCGTCTTTACGCAATCTTACCCGAATCGGTTCGGTCGGGAAATCGGCGGTTCGAATTGGCAACTTTGCCGTTATTTTCATAGTTTTGAGCCGAGGAGATCCTTCTTTTAGAAAAAGCAACACTGACGCCGGATACCATTCCGAATAAAATGCAGGTACTGAGTCGGACCGCTTTGGACCCCGATTCATCCCTCCCCTGCTCTGCCCCCGCGAAGAAAAAATCGCCATGAATAGGCTTTTCCCGCTCGCAAGTACGCCTTCGACGTCCAGCATCGATGCCGTATCGATGGCCTGGACAAAACGGTTCGCCCTCGCCAAATGGCTTGCCTACGCCGGCTGCTTGGCCTGGGCAGCCTTGTTCGTCACCGCTAGCCCCAACACTGCATGGGCTCAGACGAAAAGCGATTCGAAGATCGACTTCAACACCCAGATCCGTCCCATCCTCTCGAACCGCTGCTTTGCTTGCCATGGGCCCGACGAGCAAACGGTCGAATCGGGCCTAAGGCTCGATTCTTTCGAAGCGGCCACATCGGCAGCCGATTCAGGCAAAAAAGCGATCGCACCGGGCTCTGCGGGCGAGTCGGAGATCCTCCATCGGATCCTCTCGAGCGACGATCAAGTCCGCATGCCCCCTCCTCGCTTTGCCGAACGGCTCACCGACCAAGAGACCGAGTTGCTCACCCGCTGGATCGAAGCCGGAGCGACCTATAACAAGCACTGGTCCTACGAGCAGATCGCTCAACGACCGACCCCCACCCTCAGAGACATCGACTCAAGCAATCCAAATTCCAACAAGCATCCAGAACTGGCCCCAAACCAGAAGGCAGACCTGCAGGCTTGGGCAGCCAACCCCATCGACCGTCATCTTCTTGCTAAATTCCTTGAGAAAGGACTCGTACCCTCTGGACAAGCCGATCGCACAACCCTGCTTCGACGCCTCACGCTCGATCTGACGGGTCTACCCCCGACACTCGACGAACTCGATGCGTTTCTCAACGACACCGATGCGTTGGCCTACGAGCGGCTCGTCGATCGGCTCTTGACCACTCCGGCCTACGGCGAACATTGGGGCCGTCGCTGGTTGGATTTGGCCCGCTACGCAGACTCCGCTGGGTACGCCGACGACCCCGCCCGAACCATTTGGGCTTATCGCGACTGGGTCGTTCGAGCCTTCAATTCCAACATGCCCTTCGACCAATTCACCATCGAGCAACTCGCTGGGGACTTGCTCGACTCCCCGACTCCCGATCAATGGGTCGCCACGGCCTTCCATCGCAATACCTTGACGAACAACGAAGGCGGAACGAATGACGAAGAGTTTCGCAACGTAGCGGTTATCGACCGTGTCAACACAACGATGGCCGTTTGGATGGGCGTGACAATGGGCTGTGCTCAATGCCACAATCACAAATACGATCCTATATCCCAGAAAGAGTATTTCGAGGTCTTCTCGATCTTCAATCAAACCGAAGATGCCGATCGCGGGGATGAGTCCCCCACGTACGCTTGGTACTCGCCCTCGCAACGCGAAGAACGCTCGGATCTTGAGTCGCAAATACTCAAGCTTGAAGCCCAACTCGATGCGCCCGATGCGTCTCTTGCAAACTCACAAATCGAATGGGAATCGCGATTGCGGATCGCTTCGGAGTGGAAGCCGACCTTCCCGAAGACGGTTGCAGCCCAATCCGGAAATGCGATCCAAGTACTCGAGAATGGGCTTGTGAAGCTTGACTCCAAAGCGGACAACGATCGACTCGATTTAGAAGTGGTCCTGCCGGAAGGCTGGGGGCCGCAGAACCTAAGCGGCATTCGGATCGAATCGGTTCCGGATCAAGCCTTACCCGGAGGCGGATCGAGCCACGGGGACGGCAATTTTGTCTTGACCCAGCTCGGCGGGTCGCTCTACCAAGAGCCTCGCCAACGGGCCAAGGGACGTTTCATTCGCATCGACCTTCCCGGCAAAGAGAAGATACTCTCGCTCGCCGAGGTCCAAGTTTTCGATGGCCAGCAGAATCTCGCAGGCCCTGGCAAAGCGAGCCAAAGCTCAGAGATCCTCGGCGGGGCAGCGGCCCGAGCAATCGATGGGAATACCTCTGGTAAATGGGAGGATAACTCGATCACCCATACCAACACCAGCGACTCACCTTGGTGGGAACTCGACCTCCATGCAACCCAACCGGTCGATCGAATAGTCCTTTTCAATCGAACCGACAACGGGTTAGCTACCCGGCTTTCGGGCGCCATTGTTCGGTTGCTCGATGAGAATCGCAAGGAGGTTTGGCAAGGTCGCCTCGAACAGGGTGCCGCGGAGCATCCACTGAACCTCCAACAACAAGTCGCTTGGAATGCAAAATTTGCTCAAGCCGATTACGAGCAAAGTGGATTGCCCGCCTCGCATACCATCGACAGCGATCCGAAAACCGGTTGGGCCGTCGGCGGATCGATCGATAAGCCGCACGCGTTGCAAGTTGCCGGGAAGGCCGACCAGACCAACCAACTCGATGCCGATTCGATCCGTGCTCCATGGATACTGCGCCTCCAATTGGGATTCGATTCCCCTTTCAAACGACTGATTCTCTCGAACTTCCGCGTCGCACTGACCGACGATCGGCACCTGAACGAGGTGCTTCAAACGCCCAAGGAGATTCTCGAGATGGTGCGCTCAGAGAATCGTACCGACGCACAACGTGAGTCACTCCATCGGTACTTTGTTCGTCAAATAGCTCCCGAACGCTCGGCCCTTCGCGCACAGTTGGCAACCACCCGCCAGGCCTTGGGCGGCCTCAAGCCGATAACCACGGTCCCGATCCTGCGTGAGTTGGCCAAGGACAAGCATAGGTCGACCAAGATCCAAATCCGGGGCAATTACAAAGTCACCGGCGACGAGGTTTCCCCAGGGGTGCCTAGAATTTTTGGCTATGAACCTCTCTCCGAGCAATCCGACGGACAGACCATCGATCGATTGAAGTTCGCGCGATGGCTTGTCTCAGACCGCAATCCGCTCACGGCTCGCGTTCTAGTGAATCGAACCTGGGAATACCTCTTCGGAGTCGGTATCGTCAGGACCAGCGAGGAGTTTGGTTCCCAAGGCGATCTACCGGTCTATCCAGAATTGCTCGATCACCTTGCGATGGAGTTTCTCGGTAGCGGTTGGGATAATAAAGAGCTGATTCGCAGCATCGTCCTTTCGAACGCTTATCGGCAGTCCTCGAGCGTCACCGCCGAGGACTTTGAGTCCGATCCGGAGAATACTCACGTCGCACGAGGTCCCAGGTTCCGTGTCGCAGCCGAGCAAGTCCGGGACACGGCGTTGGCTTCTGCCGACCTGTTGTCGAAAAAATTCTACGGATCTCCGACCCGTCCTCCCCAGCCGAGCATGGGACTGTCTGCTGCATTTGGCTCTAGGACCGACTGGGATACCAGCACAGGCGAGGACCGTTTTCGCCGCGCGATCTACACGCAATGGCGCCGCAGCAATCCTTACCCGTCCATGGCCACCTTCGACGCACCTAGCCGCGAGGTCTGTGTCTTGAAAAGGGATCGGACCAACACCCCGCTCCAAGCCCTCGTAACGCTCAACGACCCAGTCTACATCGAAGCGGCTCAAGGTCTTGCTCGCAGAGTCTTGCTCTACGAAGCCGACCAAGCTGCCGACGATGCATCCAAACTCAGTCGAATGTTCCAACTCGTGCTCACACGAAAACCGAGCGACGCGGAGATTCAGAGCATGCTCAAGCTACTGCAAGCCTCGCGCGAGGACCTCAAGGATCGAGCCGACCAGGCGATGAGACTAGCGACCGAACCGATCGGTAAAATTCCTGAGCAACTCTCTCCGCAGGAACTCGCAAGCTGGGTTCTGATCGGTAACGTGCTGATGAATCTCGATGAGTTTTTGATGACTCCCTAACGGAAAAACGACAGGTACAACGATGGAAAAACCCGTCCAAGAGCATTTGCTCAACCGCACGCGAAGAAACTTTCTGGCCAATGCAGGTTTGAGCCTAGGCGCTGTGGCGTTGGCCGACTTGCAGACTGGCCATCGAGCCGACGCCGCCGATAATCCCTTAGCGCCCAAAGCAGCCCATTTTCCCAGGAAGGCCAAGCGTGTGATCTATCTGCACATGACTGGCTCTCCGCCGAATTTGGATCTGTATGACTACAAGCCTAAGTTGATCGAGATGGATGGCCAGGAAGCACCCGCGTCGTTTATCCAAGGTAAGGAGTTCGCATTCACAAGCGGAACCCCCAAATTGCTCGGGACTAGGCACCAATTTGAAAAGTGTGGGCAAAGCGGTTTGCAGCTTTCGGACTGTTTGCCGAACTTGAAAAAGCATGCCGATGAGATGTGCATCATCCACAGCATGCACACCGAGCAGTTCAACCACGCTCCAGCCGAATTGCTCATCTACACCGGTTCGCCCCGCAGCGGTCGACCCTCGTTTGGGTCTTGGTTGACCTACGGCTTGGGAAGCGAAAACGAAAACCTCCCGGCCTTTGTCGTCCTTATCAGCAGCGGCGTGCAACCCAACGGTGGCAAGAGTTCGTTCGGAAGCGGCTTTCTGCCCAGTGTCTATCAAGGCGTTCAGTGCCGCTCCCAGGGTGAGCCGGTCCTTTATGTCTCGGATCCACCGGGTATCGATCGCCAATTGCGCCGCAAAAGCCTTGATACTCTCGGTGAGCTCAATGCGTTGCAAGCCCAAGCGTTCGGGCATCCAGAGACGATGACGCGGATCTCCCAATACGAATTGGCTTATCGAATGCAAACGAGCGTTCCGCAAGTCATGGATATCACCAAGGAGAGCGCCGAGACCTTGGAGGCCTATGGAGCCAAGCCCGGAGCTTCGAGTTTGGCGAACAATTGCTTGCTAGCCCGTCGGCTCGTTGAGTCGGGCGTAAGGTACGTACAGCTTTTCGATTGGGGTTGGGATTTTCACGGTACTGGACCCAACGAAGACATTCGCGATGGCTTGACCAAGAAATGCGAAACGATGGATAAACCCGTCGCGGCATTGATTGGCGATCTAAAGCAACGTGGACTTTTGGACGAGACGCTGATCATTTGGGGCGGAGAATTCGGACGAACGCCGTTCCGAGAAGGACGCACTGCCAACGGGGCTCAACTCGGCCGCGATCACTACCCAGACTGCTTCTCGATGTGGATGGCCGGGGGCGGAGTCAAAGGTGGCACAGAATACGGTCAGACCGACGAACTAGGTTTTTCGGTGATTGAAAACCCGGTCCATGTCCATGATCTTCAGGCCACTTGGATGTACCTGATGGGTTTTGACCATACGAAACTGACCTACCGTTTCCAAGGTCGGGATTATCGCTTGACCGACGTGCACGGCAACGTGCTCTTTCCGTTGATCGCTTGAGTCTAACCTTCCTGTTGCTTAACCATCGTCCGCTTAACCCACCATCGAGCACGGGACGCGTAACGAGCGCGGATGGTACGTTCCGCGGTCCTTTTGTTTGGCGACGTTTGCTGAGCGATTGGTGCGGTCGATGCGTTGGGGTTTTTTTGGCGGGTGACGAGGACCGCTTCACGAACCCTACGAAGGGCTATTCGAGTTCGATATTTTTGATGTTGGAAGGGAGCGTGCTGCCCCAGTCCTTGTGGTAATGCCCCATTTTGATGTACTTGTGAATTGTCGAATAAGGCCAATCGGCGGGCCGGAGTCGATAGCCATGTTTGGTTGGGTTGTAATGGATGTAATCAAAATGGTTCTCAAGGTCCCGCGCATCCCGAATGCAATGCTCCCAGAATCGTCGTTGCCAAATGCCTCGATTCCCTTTTCGTTTTTGGGAATCGGTAACAGGAACCTCGTACCCTCCGCTCGCAAGCCACGGTTGAGTGAATCCATCCTTGATTCGTTTGAGCCTCGTAGAAAAGTCCATGTCGCCTGAGGGTAAAGACCACAGGCAATGGAAATGATCTGGTAATAGAACCGAGGCGATGTTGATAAAAGGCGATTCTTTTTGAATGGTGTTCCAGGATTCGCGTAGTAGGTCGATGGCTCTTTCTTCGCCGAAAAACGGATATCGTCCATAGGTATTGACAGTGAAAAAATAGGTTCCACCGGGTACGTAATATCGAAGATAATCCGACATGTTCAATCTCCCTCTTGAGCCATTGATCCATGTGTGTCTTCGGATTTTACCAATCAACCGCGATCACCACCCTGATTTGGCATAGATTTCGTAGGGTGTGGTGAAGCGGTCGGCCCATCATTTACCAAGCCACCGATACCCACGAATCCACCTTCATCATTTCGTCCCAACGAGCGCAACGACCGCGCAACCCACCATCGAGCACGGGACGCGTAACGAGCGCGGATGGTACGTTCCGCGGTCCTTTTGTTTGGCGACGTTTGCTGAGCGATTGTTGCGGTCGATGCGTTGGGGGTTTTTTGGCGGGTGACGAGGACCGCTTCACGAACCCTACGAAGACCACCCGGCGCGCATGGAAAAAGAGACCAAGTCCCTTTTTCCATGCAAATCGTTTCCTAGAACCAGTGTGATCTGGCCAAAGCTCTTTAGAAGCCTGTGCGACGCCATTCCTTACCCGGCAACTTGGTTGGCCACTCGTCTTCGGTCAACCAAGTTAGGGCGGTCGACGTAGAGGTTATCCCACTAGCCTGCTTGGCTTGAGTGGCCGTAATTGCTGCTTTTGCATCAGCATCGACACTCACAAGTACCTGCTCGAAATTGGTGTCCGTTGTACACAGACTCTGGTGATTTGAAGGTCGAAACCCAGCAGGCACTCTGCCGAGAACTGCTTCGATCCTCTTCTTGCTCCGTAGTCCGGCAAGAGACAATTCAACAGTGTCCCCGACGCGTCGAAGTATTGCATTGTCGAGCCTCGCGCCCTCGGGTAACTGAAGCAATGCTGTGATGTCGCGGGCTCCTGTTCGTAGGTCGGATCCCGACGGTCCCCGATCTCCCTTCGGTCCCGCAGGACCTGGTTTGCCATCGACACCATTCTTGCCGTCCTTGCCAGCAGGTCCAGCGGGACCTGCTTTGCCATCGACGCCATTCTTGCCAGCGGGTCCGGCAGGACCTGCCTTGCCGTCGACACCATTCTTGCCATCCTTGCCAGCTAGCCCAGCAGGACCTGGCTTGCCATCGACGCCGTTCTTGCCGTCCTTGCCAGCTAGCCCAGCAGGACCTGGCTTGCCATCGACGCCGTTCTTGCCAGCTAGCCCAGCAGGACCTGGCTTGCCATCGACGCCGTTCTTGCCATCCTTGCCAGCTAGTCCAGCAGGACCTGGCTTGCCATCGACGCCGTTCTTGCCGTCCTTGCCAGCTAGCCCGGCAGGACCTGGCTTGCCATCGACGCCATTCTTGCCGTCCTTGCCAGCTAGCCCAGCAGGACCTGGCTTGCCATCGACGCCGTTCTTGCCATCCTTGCCAGCTAATCCAGCAGG
>QWPJ01000093.1 GCA_003671195.1 Planctomycetota bacterium | reverse complement strand
GGGGCGGTTCCAAAGGCGTGCGCGTCGTAAGCCTCTTCCGCACTGCGAATCGGGGTGGAATTGACCGTCGACCAAGCCATATCGTAGACCGAGTAGGAAACCGTCAATCCCTTGGCCACCGCATTGACCTCGCGTTGAAGGTCGTAGGCAGTGAAGGCTGCATTGACGAAACACGACGCATTGATGAGCAAATCCTTGTATTGCTTATTCTTCGATACCTTTGGACCATGCACCTCCTGGAGCGCTTCGGCCGCAGAGCGAACGCTGACCATGATTCGATCGATGATGGTTCGAACCGGGTGGCTAAAGGCGACTTCAGCAAAACTCGATGGGGACAGGTACACTTTGACCGCCGCTCCGACGGCCCCACAGTGGGTATGCCCCAGGACGATGATACTTTGCAAGGACTCCCTGAGGGCCGTGGCCGCATAGTCGATACTCCCGATGCACTCCAAGCCCAGGACGTTACCAGCCACCCGAACGACGAACAAATCGTTCGACGAGCAGTCGAAAATGTGCTCGATTGGAACGCGGGCATCAGCACATCCTAGAACGGCCGCAAAAGGAGAATGCATCTGCTCGAGACCACCGACGACCGGAATCCCCAATTGCACCGGTGAGATCGGAACGACCATCGAATCGACCTTCTTGCCGTCCTGGACGTTCTGAAGATGGTTGACCATCGAATAGAAGCGGCAGTTTCCTTGATGCAGTGTCTTCAAGGCCTCCCTGTTGTTCTTCGGTCGCTTGAGGTCCAGCGGAGCATAAGGGTCAAAACGGTAAATGATATCCATGGTGCTTATCCTTGGTTTTCCTCTGAGGGCTCGCTTAGCTCCCTACGGTTTTTATAAAAAATCTCTTCGACCGAATTGGCAATCGTCGCCGACATGCCTTCCAAATCCAAATCGTCCTCATCAAACCCAAACGGTTCCTCGACATGCTCGGCGACAATCTCCATGCCGACCATGAAATAAGAGACCACGATCGTCAATGGCAACGTCCAGGCCATGAAGTCTTGGACTAAACCCCACGGCAGTGTAAAGAGAAATAAAAAGATACATTGCCTTGCGAATATTCGATACGAGCGAACCATTGGGGTCTTGGCGATCCTCTCGCAAGCACCGCAAATGTCCATCAACTTGGCCGTCTCGCAATCGAGAATCCGCAATAGATCCCGATCGAAAGCTTTGTTGGAAAGCCGGTTGCTGATCCATCGGTAAATATCTTGGGAAATCGCCAGCGGAACATGCGTCGGGGTGGCGCCTCGAAAAATCGGACCGTCGTAGGGGACTTTGCGCAAATGGCAGGTCAAGGCTCGTGGAAACTCCGACAAATGCCGCGAGAGGAAACGCCGTTCTTCTTGCGACAAATCAGGGAAGAACTCCTGGATCTTGATCGCCAAATTCCGGCTGCAGTTGATCAAACTACCCCATAGCGTGCGAGCCTCCCACCAGCGAGCGTAAGCAGCATTGGTTCGGAAAACCAGGAGCCATCCGAGAACCAACGACAACGCCGCATGCAGGTCCGAGGGCGTGTCGCCAATGTCTTTGTAGCTGCTATACTCTTTGAGTAGCGGCAGCATCGCATAGACACCCATCGCAAGTGCGATGCATGCTATTGAAAAAAGTGTCCGTGACTTGATCAACGGGTAAATAGTGTCGCTAATCGGCATGGCTAGCAAGATAGTCTGCCGCACGGAAGAATCCACCCCCCTATCCGTATAACTACCCGTACTGGCAACTACCCGTATTGGCATGCTTGACTCGATCCTAGCCAAAAATTCTCAATTACCAATTTTCATTTTTCAATTAGCCGAGCGATTTCCATGCGATTTGCACAACGTGTCGTCGTCATCACCGGTGGTGCCAAAGGGATCGGCGCCGGGTGCTCGAACGTCTTCGCCCAAGAAGGTGGGCTCGTTGCCATCCTCGATCGCGATTTCGATGCCGCCCAAGCCACCGCACAAAGACTCGGCGATCAACACCTCGCGGTGCGCTGCGATGTCGCCGACGAAAAGCAAATCGCCGCAAGCATCACGGCAGTGATCGAACGCTTCGGCCAAATCGATTGCCTGATCAATAACGCCGGTATTCATCCCCCCGATACACCTTTGCTGAAAATGCCACCCGAGCAAGCCCTCGAGGTACTCCGGATCAATTTTCTGAGCACCTATTCGATGTGCTATTACGCCTTGGAACATCTCAAGAAGACGCGGGGTACCATCATCAACGTCAGCTCCATGACTGCAGCTCTAGGCCAGCGAAACTCGACGGCTTACGCGGCCAGCAAGGGTGCTCAGTTGTCGTTTACCAAGTCGCTTGCCCTCGAATGCGCGGACTTTGGTATCCGGGTCAATGCCATCCTTCCGAGCAACGTCGATACACCGCTGATGCGATCCTGGGCCGCAAGCCTCCAGGACCCACAAGCCGCCTTGGAACGCATCGCCGCCTTGCAACCGATCGGACGGATGGCCGATGTCGAAGAAATGGGACGCGTTTGCCTTTTTCTGGCCACCGAAGACAGCAGCTTCATCACCGGACAAGGCCTTCATGTCGACGGCGGCGCGAGCCTTGATTATTAGCGCCACGGTCGTGCCTCGCATCGGATTTCGTCGTACTCGTACTCGATGGCTGTTCGAACTGCAGCGATGCCGATCGTTGATCGAGGCGGTTCGCGGTAGCTTGCTGACCAATAGGTCGGATTGCTATGCTGGATCGATTCGAGTACGAGTACGAGTACTGCGATGCTGAGTACGAGTACGAGAACAAGCACGAACAAAGCATTGGACCGAAGTGCTCGATCGGGCGTTTTTGATTTGTGTAAAGTCCCCTCATCGCACTCGGTCAATGCGCCACGGTCAAGTTGCCATGTCTCAGCTAAATCCAAGTCCATCCGAGCGATCTTATGACTACATCGTCATCGGATCGGGGCCGGCAGGCGCTACGCTGGCAGCTCAGTTGTTTCACTCCTCTACGTCGGACAATTCCCGCCGCCGAAGCGTCCTGGTGATCGAAGCCGGCTCGCCCCATCGCGGCCCCCTCTCGAGCATACCCGCCTTCTACCCTCGGAGCTTTGGTTCCCGCATCGACTGGAACTATTTGACGACGCCGCAAAAGCATCTGGCCAAGCGATCCCTCAAGTGGCCTGCTGGGAAAGTCCTCGGAGGTTCGTCGGCGATCAACGCCATGATCCGAATCGAACCCTCCGACGCGTTCCTTCAAACCTTGCACTCGGCTTGCGGTCCGACTTGGTCGGTCGAATCCTCCAAGTCGCTATTCGATCGATTGCGAAATGAGCCACTGAGCTCATTGGGACCCCAGAGCCCATGGCTAACACTGCACCCGAACACCGCTCAGATCCATCGCCGCGCCATCGAATACGGCTTCGGATCGCTCAACCCATGGATCCAAGCAACCCCGACGATCTGGCCAACGATCGCACCCTACCTGCGATTCGCGGCCAAGGGTCGTCGCCGTCGCATCCTTTCAGAAACCCGTTCGAAGCCGATTCCTATCCTCTCGAATGCGATGGCCAAACGACTGATCATCGATTCGGATCGGGTCGTCGGGGTTATTGTCCAATCCCAAGGCGATGAATTCGAAGTGCTTGCTGCCAAAGAAGTCATCCTCTGTTGTGGAGCGATCGAAACCCCTCGTCTTTTGTTTCAAAGCGGCATCGGCCCTCGAACGGAACTTGCACAAGCCGGACTCGAATGCCGATACCCCCATGATCGCATCGGGTCGGGGCTGCAGGACCATCTGGTCTATCCGCTGGTCTTCCAATTAAGAAAAGGGGTTCCCTTTGCATGGCCCTTTGATCGAGTCGACCGCCGCCGGTACATCGAGGATCAAGGGGGTCCAAAGTCCTCGAATCTCGCCGAACTCGGAGCATGGATCGATCCGCTTGGAATCCAATCCGAGCAGTTCCAATGGCATATCACACCGACGCACTATTTGGCTTACCCCAAAATCCCTAACGCACAGCCTTGCGTCAGTATCGGAGTCACGCAGTCCCACCCCCGAAGTGTAGGGAGCGTTCTTCCCGACCCATCGAACCGATCCCTGGTGCGTATCGATCCGAACTACCTATCGGAGCCCGAGGATAGGGCTGCGTTTTTGCGAGCGATCCATTGGACCAGAGAATTTTTTCACCGAGCCCCTTGGCAAGACCTGTTCGAAGAGGAGTTGATGCCCGGTCCAAAACGCACCAGCGAGGAGGCCTTGCTCGCCCATCTCGAAAGATTCGCTACAACCCTGTACCACTACACCGGAACTTGCGCGATGGGACTCGATCCGCAGGCTCCTGTCGATCCTGATTTTCGGTTGCGAGGAATCGATCGATTGCGTGTTTGTGACGCCTCGGTATTTCCCGCGATCCCCGGCTCGAACCCACAGACGACCATCATGATGATGGCGATGCGTCTTGCCGCTTTGCTGCTCGAAAAATAGCGATTGAGCTCTTTAGGTTCAGCGTCAAATCATTCGGCAAGCGATTGCCCCTGAGCTCGCGGATCGTGCGCTGCGGTCAATCGGTCCCCTTGCCGATGGATGGCTTGGCAGATGGCCAACGATCCAGAGGCTTTCAAAGGATGGCCGAGTCGAGAAAGGTTTGCTTGAATTCCAGGGGTGATCTCCCAGGGAGTGCCGACACCGAATTGGTCCTCAAAGAGCAGAACGTCCGGCTGCCATTGGTGGTGCACGCGAGGGGAGGCCACTGCGTCGGAAACCGAGCATCCGCCATCGACAACTCTGAGTAAAACTTGAAGTGTCGCATTGATGATGCGCGGGCCACCTGCAGCGCCGGCCGTCAAGACAGGCTCGCCTGTAGCATCCAAAACCATCGTCGGGCTCATGCTCGACAAGGGCCGTTTGCCCGGACCGACCGCGTTGGCTTGTGAGCCGACCAATCCAAAAGCATTTGGTGTTCCGGGTGAGATACTGAAATCATCCATTTGATTGTTGAGCATGACCCCGGTCCCCGGCACGGTGACTTTGCATCCCCAGG
>QWPJ01000251.1 GCA_003671195.1 Planctomycetota bacterium | reverse complement strand
CGCACCGACGAGCAAGCTTGCTAGCAGGAAGTTCGCGACGGCATGGAGAGCCAATCGAGTGAAGAATCGACTAAAGCAAGAGAACCGAGGACTCGGGTGCAACATGTTGTTCAACAGATACGAGGAAGAACCAAAGCGAGTCGACGCGTGTTATTTGCTTTCTCGGCGTTGCGCAAACATCCAATCGAAAAGCTCTGGGTTGGAATAAGTCTGAGTCCAACTGTCGTGCTGAGCTTCGGGATACTCGGTGTACTTGGCATTGGATCCAACCTTTTGAAGCGCGTCGATCATCTCGCGGCTGCGAGTCGCTTTGACAACCGGATCTTTGGCACCATGAAAACACCAGATCGGAAGGGACTTGAATTTCTCAACGGTTTTCGGATCGCCACCGCCGCAGATCGGAGCCGCTGCAGCGAAGAATCCAGGATAGCGAGCGATCGCATCCCAGGTTCCATAGCCACCCATCGACAAGCCGGTGATGTAGATTCGATTAGGGTCTACACCAGCGTTTTCAACCATATCGTCGATAAGCTCCTTAATCGACTTCATGGGGTCGCTGGGCTCTTCGGGAAGCTCGCTCGAATCCTTGGACCAATCGACCTCCGACCACTTCTTACCCGTTGGGCATTGAGGGATCACCACATACGCTGGGTACTTGGAACGCGTCTGAGGATAGGAAAAGTCCTTGGCAGCATGCCTTAGGGTCGCGGCATTGTCGTCGCCACGCTCGCCTGCCCCGTGAAGGAACAGGACCAGCGGATACTTTTTCCCGAACTTGTAATCGACGGGTTTAATCAACCGATACTTCAACGGCTCGCCACTCTTGCCGACATACTCGCGAGGTTCGTAAAGTTTCGTCAGTTCCACTGGCTTGGCCTCTGCCGGTTCCTGGGCTCGCACTAGATTGAAATTGCTAGCAATCGCAAGTGCAAGACCACCGAGCAGGAGCCGAAGGGCCCGAGCATAGTCCTGAGCATGGCCCCGAGCACAGGCTCCTAAAGAGATCCGAGCGTTTGACTTTCCAGGGGATTTCATTGGCATGCGTAAGGGTCGCCTTCTAAGAGTCGCTGGCAGAACGGTGGAGGGAGGGGCAGGAGCAAGTCGCCCCGGGGGCTGAGCTTGCCAACGCCATTGTATCTGAAAACCGGTCCGATTGCGATTCGTTTCAAGGATCACCCGCAGGAGGGATCCTGAGCAGAAAACCAGCTTCTGGGTTGCTCGGCATCCGCTCAAGCTTATACTGCAAGTTTCCTATCGCGCTGCGTACGCGGTGCGCATGGACAAGCACTTCAGGGAGTCACCTCAGGGAGCCAATACTGCTCGGATGCCAATCATACGACAATTGCCGGTAAGTCTGGTCAACAAGATCGCAGCAGGAGAGGTGATCGAGCGGCCTGCGAGCGTGGTCAAAGAGATGCTGGAAAACAGCATCGACGCCGGTTCGGATTTGATCGAGGTGATGGTCTCAGGCGGCGGTATCGATCTGCTTCGAATCAGCGACAATGGATGTGGCATCGAACCCGAGCAATTGGAACTGGCATTGGCTCCCCATGCGACGAGCAAGCTTGCCGACTCGGAGGATCTTTTCGACGTGCGAACGCTGGGGTTCCGAGGCGAGGCACTGGCCTCGATTGCCGAGATCAGCCACATGACCCTCCGGAGCCGGGTCGCCTCAAGCGACGGCGGCTATGAGTTGCGCGCCCAAGGATCCGATCGCGAACCGATTAAACCTTGCGCGATGAATGTCGGCACGACGATCGAAGTGCGGCATCTGTTTTTCAATACGCCGGTCCGTCGCAAGTTCATGAAGACGCCATCGACGGAAATGGGGCACGTCGTCGAAGCCTTCACGAGGATCGCGTTGGCCTTTCCCAACGTCCATATGAAACTCAGCAGCAACGATCGCGTGCAGTACGATCTACCTCCTACGAACCGATGGTCGGAGCGGATCCGCGCATTTTTTGGAGATGAAATCGCCGACGCATTGATCTCGGTCGAGCATGAGGATGAGAAGGTCAAGGTGCGGGGCTATGTCGCCGATCCGAGCGTCTCGCGCAGCAACAACCGCATGCAGTATCTGTTTCTCAACGGTCGCTACATCCGCGATCGGGCCTTGCAACATGCCCTCTCAGAAGCCTATCGCGGACTGCTGATGGTCGGTCGTTTGCCGATCTGTTTTCTGCAGATGCAGATCGATCCAAAAACCGTAGATGTCAACGTCCATCCGACGAAGGTCGAAGTCCGCTTCGAAGACAGCGGAGCGATTTACAGCCGATTGCTCCATACCATCCGACACCGATTCTTGACCTCAAACCTCGTTGCCAAAGCCCCCCAAACAGCCGATCCGACCCCCCCAGGGAACATGCAGCAGGCCCCAAGTCTCGCGGCTCGTACCCCCGAGGCCGAGTCCAATACATCGCTCATGGATTGGGCTCGCTCCCAGCAAAACGTGCCGACCTTCCAACCCTTCCCCAATGCGGGCTTTTCCCCCGAGGCGTACCGCAGCGGGAATCCATTTCCAGGCAGCAGGCCATTTCCAGGCGGGCCATTTCAAGGCGAGCCAACTCCGGGAGGTGAGTTTTCGGGAGGTGAGTTTTCGGGCCGGGCACCGGCGAGCTCTCCAGAGAGCACTCAAGCCACAGCCTCGTTAGAAAATCGATCGCCAGAGGGATCTTCGGCGAGCTTGCCCATCGAAAGCCACCACGAGTGGGTCGGATCGACCCCAGCCGTCGGCTTCCAGATCCACAACCGTTACTTGATCACCCAAGACGAAGCCGGAATGGTGATCATCGACCAACACGCTCTGCACGAGCGGATTTTGTTCGAGCAGATCAAGACCAAGGTGCTCTCGAGGTCCCTCGATCGTCAGCGGATGCTCATGCCCGCGACGGTTCAGTTGACCTCCTCAGAAGCAGCCATGGCGATCGAATCGAAGGCGATGCTCGCCGAGATCGGCTTTGAAATCGAGTCGTTCGGTGGCGATACCGTCCTGCTGAGCGCCTACCCATCGATACTCTCGAAACGGGCCCCCGAGGAGATGCTTCGGACGGTGCTCGAAGCGTTGATGTCCGGCGGCAAAAAGGTCAACGCCCAGGACGTCCTCGACGAACTAATGAACATGATGGCGTGCAAAGCTGCGATCAAGGCGGGGGATCGTCTGAGCGATCCAGAAATATCGGCACTGCTCGAACAACGCCACCTTTATCACGACACCCACCATTGCCCGCATGGTCGACCTACGGCGCTTTTCTTCTCCAAAGAACAACTCGATAAAATGTTCAAACGGATCTAATCCTCCGATCGAGCATCGCCAGCCCCCGAAAGCAGACCGCAAACCCAAAAATCATTGGGTTTACCCTTTCTTCATCGGTTTCCACAGTTGCCGTCTGCCCCGGTTCTCCTATAAAACAGGAGTATTAATACACGTTCACTACGGCATTTTCCTGGACCAACCCCGTATGAGACTCGCTACGCACTACCCGCCGACGGTTCGAGATTCTGTTTTCGGTCATCCGATGCGGTGTTCTCTTCGTCCTAGAGCGGCTTGGACGAGCAAGTTTTTCGCGATCGTCTTTGCGATTTGCACGGTCGGAGGCTCCATCGAAAACCTCACGTCCCGGGGCTTGGCCGCACCCCCAGAAACGATCTCCGTCGATAAGTTCCCCATCGCTTGGAATCCCGATTCGAAGCTGCGGGTCTATGCGTTTCTGGGTTGTGACTGCCCGGTGGCCAAGCTCTACGCCCGGAGGCTTGAGGAACTCCGCGAACGCTTTGCGTCGCGCGGAATCGAATGGGTCGGTGTCATGAGCAACCCCCAAGATAACTTCGCCGACATCGAGCAGTTCGTCCAAGAGATGAAAATCCAATTTCCGATTCTCAAGGACACCGAGCAGACCCATGCCCAGTCCTGGAAGGTCACTCGGACCGCCGAGGTCATCGTGGTCAATCCGCAAGACCAAATCGTTTATCGAGGTCGCGTCGACGATCAATACGCACCGGGGATCACCCGCTCGAAAACCACCCGCGAGGATCTCGCAAACGCCCTGGAATCCGCCTTGGCCGGCAAGACTCCAGAGATCTCAATGACCGAACCGGTCGGTTGCAAGATCGCTTATGTACGCAAACCCACTCCGAGCGACCAAAACGAAACACCTTCGGTGACTTACGCCGACTCTGTCGTGGCGATCTTCAACAAACACTGCACCGAATGCCACAGAGCAGGCGAGATCGGGCCATTCGATATCAACGACACCGCCGAGCTCCAAGGCTGGTCGGAAATGATCCTCGAGACGATCGATACCGGACGCATGCCACCGTGGCACGCGGACCCAGCCCACGGTCGTTTCAAAAACACCCGCTCGATCTCCCGGCAAGAAATTGAAACCGTACGCCAGTGGGTTCGCGACGGGGCACCCCTCGGCGATCTCAGCAAGCTCGGCGATGCGAGCAAACTCGACGATGCAGGCAAGCCTCATCCCACGAACCTCTCGCAAGACGGTTGGCGATTCGGTCGCGATCCGGACTTGATCGTACCGATGAGCACCAAGGGCTATAATATTCCAGCCTCGGGGACCGTCGACTATCAGTACTTTGTCGTCGATCCGAAGATCACCCAAGACCGGTGGGTCTCGGCCGCCCAAGTCATCCCTGGGGATCCATCGGTAGTCCACCATGCGATCGTCTTCATACGCCCACCCGACGACGCAGAGTTTATCGGGATCGGTTGGCTGACGGCTTATGTTCCCGGACAGATGGCTACGCTATTTCCCCAAGGCTATGCCAGAAAGATTCCTGCGGGCTCGAAGTTCGTATTCCAGATGCACTATACGCCCAATGGCCAAGCCACAAGCGATCTATCGAAAATCGGTTTGATCTTTGTCGACGAGCCGACGGTAACCCATGAGGTATACACCGTCGTGGGGATTGACCAGGACTTTGAAATCCCACCGGGCGCGACGGATCACCAAGTCACCGCGCGGGTCGCTCGATTCCCCAAGGACGGAGAGTTGCTTGCGGTATCTCCCCATATGCATGTTCGAGGCAAGGCCTTTGAACTGCGCGCCGCCCGGGCCGAGAGCACGGAGATCCTCCTGAAAGTCCCTCGCTATGACTTCAATTGGCAACATACCTACGAATGGACCGAACGGATTCCGCTCGCCGATATCGATACACTCGAATTCACCGCCTCGTTCGACAACTCGGATGCCAACCCCACCAACCCCTCACCCGGTGAGTTCGTCATGTGGGGCGACCAGACTTGGGAGGAAATGGCCGTCGCGTTTTTTGAGGTCTCCCGCCCACGATCCCCATCGGGTCTCCCCGCATCGCAAAACAACCCGGCCAGAAGTATCGCCGCTCGGAGCAACCAAGCAGAGGGCCAGACGGCCAAAGCTGGGATGTCGACGGCTGAGGAAACCGCCGATTCGGCAGCAACCGAGTACGCCGACGATTACCTTGCCAAGTGGGACACCAACGCGGACGGAAAAGTCGGATGGGAGGAAGCCCCCAAAGTGCTTCGCGATTTTGGGTTCTCTCGCATCGATCGCAACAACGATCGAGAAATCAGCCGAGAGGAATTGATCCAAGCCGGTCGCAGCAGCGCCGCGCGCAACGGATCGAATCGCCAGCAGGGCGGTCGGTGATTCATGTTGCATCACCGCGGCTCAGAGCCTAACTCTGAATCTTCCGGACCCAACGGCTCGGATCCTGCTGGCACCACTTGGACCGGCAAGCTTTTTGGATCGGTCGTGGACTATCCTTATTGGTGCCTAGGACTGCTGATCTTGATGACCGGCTTGGCCATCGGAGGCTACCTCGATCCAAGTTGGCCACAGAAGCTTCAGGCCCGATGGGCTCCGAGCCCCGAGAAGACCGAAACGGTTCCTAGCGAAAGTTCGCCACAAACGGGCACCGCCAAGGCCCCCGTTTCCAACGGTCCAGGGCGACTTGGGCGACGAGGAGCTTTCTCCGGATCCGGCGGGCGGGCCGAAGCGGTCTTGGTCGTCAAGTCGCCAGCGATTTTCACTCCCGAAGGCTCCGAAGCGTTTCGCAACGTGGTCGACCGGGTCGATCGGCTCGCCGAGGTCGCTTCGGTCCGATCGCTCGACCAAGCTCCCCCACTGAATATCTTCGGACTCAGCGAACCGATCCTACCCCGCGCGAACGCCTCGCAGCAACGGTTCGATGTCGCCAAGAAAAAAGCCACATCGCATCCGCTGGTCGTCGGTCAGATGCTTTCGAGCGACGCCCAAACGGCGCTCGTCGAGATCCAGTACGACTGGCTCTATATCCAGGATAACGCCCAGTGCACCGAGCCGATTTTGGCTGCCGCTCGGCAGGTCGCCAAGGAGCATCCAAGTGTGCCGATGGAGTTTCACGTCACCGGCTCTGTCCCGCTGCGTCTGGTATTGATCAAAAACAACCGGAACAACGAGATCCGGTATCAAGCCATCGGCTATAGCATGATCTTGCTGATGGCAGCGATCCTGTTTCGCGGACTGACGGTCGTTCTAGTCGTTGCGGCCGCACCGGTCATCGGAGTCTTCTGGACCCTCGGGTTCCTTAGGTATTTCGACCTCCAAGAAAACCCATTTAGCTTTGTGATCCTGCCGGTGCTCCTGAGCCTAGTCGGCTTTACCGATGGGGTGCATATCATGATCCACATCCGCAAGTGCATGCGAGAGGGATTGCCAGCTCGGGTTGCTTGCAAACGGACATTGGAACTCGTCGGACTGGCCTGTTTTCTTACCTCGCTGACGACCGCCATCGGGATGGGTTCGCTGGCCTGGGCAAACCACCAAATAGTCCGCGAATTCGGTTGGTCCTGTGTTCTAGGGGTCACTGCGACGTGGATTTCGGTGATGTTGGTTATCCCCTTGATCAGCATGACTCCTTGGAGCAAACGTCTGACCAACGGATCCGAGCGCGATCCGCTACATCATGTCGTCCAAAGGATCGAGCCGACGATCGATGGGATTGTACGTCGCAGGCGGTTGATGAGTTACTTTTCAATTCTGCTGACTGTCGGATTAGGGATCGTCGCTCTGGCACTTCGACCCGACGACCGCAAGTCCAGTGCGTTTCCGACCGGGAGCGACGCCCAGCAGTCCTTGGAGCATCTCGATCAAGCGATGCAGGGACTCGATGTTTGCATGATCGATGTCAAATGGGATCCGCAGCAACTGAGCGTCTCGCAGGCCGCGCTTGCGATCGAACAAGTCGAATCGATCCTCAAAAAAGAGCCGCTGATCGGTCACCCCTTGTCCTTGGTCACCCTGCTCAAAGCCTTGCCCGGGGAAGGGGATGTCTTGGACAAACTCTCGATGGCCGAGCTTTTGCCACCCCCACTTCGACAACGGCTCTTCAACGAAGAGCAATCCACTGCGACGGTGACTTACCGATGCAAAGACCTCGGCACGGCGACCTACAAGCCGACCTACGAGCGGATCGATCAAGCCTTGCAAGACGTCGTTAGCAAGAACCCTGGGCTCACGATGGAGATGCAAGGCGAAGCGATTTGGCGATGGCGAAATCTCTACACGATTGTCACCGACCTAACGGCGAGCCTAGGGAGCGCGGCGCTGATTATTTTCGCCGTCCTGGCGATCGCTTATCGATCGCTCCGTCTAGGGCTCATCGCGATCATTCCGAACATCCTGCCACTGCTGGCCTCGGCGGCTTATATGGTCATGACCAAGCAGCCGTTGGAGGTCGTGAGCGTCTGCTGCTTTACGATCTGTTTGGGGATTGCCGTCGACGATACGATCCACTTTATGTCTAGGTATCTCGAAGAGTTCAAGCATGGCGGGACCCATGCCGAGGTGATCAAGCGTTCGTTCCAGGAGGTAGGTACCGGGATGATGATGACGACGATTGTCTTGGTGGCCGGCTTTAGCTCGGTGTTGACTTCCGACACTCGGGACCACCGCGTTTTCGGAGCCCTCGGGGTGATCACCTTGGTCACTGCACTGTTGTGTGATATGTTCCTGTTGCCAGCGATGCTGGCCTACTTCGATCAAGCCCGAGCAAAATCCGAAGCTGCACCTAGCCAACCGACGAGCGAACCTTCCGTCGGAAACCCGACCCCTGAATCGAATTCCCCTGAATCGAATTCCCCTGAATCGAATGCCCTCGAATCCAATACCCGATAGCCAGCAAAAACTCATTGCTGCTTGGCGGATCCACCAACAAGGAAACACCGCAGCAGCAAGGCAAACCTACGAAGAGATCCTCAAGCAAGAGCCGAGCAACGCCAACGCTTGGTGTTTTCTGGGCATAGCGCTGCATGATCAGCGGGATTATCCCAATGCGGTGGAAGCCTATGAGCGTGCACTCAGGCTCCAGCCTGCGTTTCCGATCGCACTGAACAACCTTGGCAATTCTCTGCGGTATCTAGGCCGCATCGAGGAATCCGACCAACGCTTTCAGCAAGCGATCGATCTGAAGCCCGATTACTTCAATGCGTACCGCAATCGAGGTACCCTTCATGCTTGGACCGGACGGATCGATCTGGCGCTCAAGTACTACGCCGATGCGATGCGGTTGCATCCCCAGGACGCAGAGCTTCACCGGAACTTAGGGGTCATCGGGCTGCTTCAAGGCAACTTCGAGGAAGGCTGGAAAGAATATCGCCATCGATGGAACTGCACCGAGTCGATCCAGCATCGCTATGCGCAACCCAAATGGACCGGGCAAAATTTGCAAGGCAAAACGATCTTGCTCTACGCCGAACAGGGACTCGGAGATACGATCCACTTCGTTCGCTACGCCAAGATCCTGCAAGAGCAGGGTGCACGGACAATCGTCCATGCACAAGCTCCTTTGATGGCCCTGCTCCAAGGCTGCGATGGGATCAACACCCTGTTGCCCAATACTTGGCAAATCGACCAGCCGTTCGACTACCACTGCTCGCTGATCGACGCGGCCGACATGCTCGGGACGAACCTGAGCAATATCCCTAGCCAAGTCCCTTACTTGAGCCCTCCGATGAGTCTTGTCGGCTATTGGAAACGCCAGCTCGATCAACTTCTCCCCCCAGCCAAGCGTCGTATCGGGTTGGTCTGGCAGGGAAATCCCGACCACCAAGCTGATATGTTCCGGTCGTTACCTTTGTCGTCACTCGAGCCTCTGAGCCAATTGGACGACGTGCAATTGGTCAGTTTGCAATTCGGTAAAGGAAGCGAGCAGATTAAGCAATGGAAGGGATCCAAGCCCATCTATGAACTACCCGAACAGGTCGATCGAACCAGCGGCGCGTTCATGGACACCGCCGCGATTGTGCATCATCTCGACTGGATCGTCACGAGCGATACCTCGATGGCGCACCTTGCAGGGGCTCTTGCTCGGCCAACGCTGGTTCTATTGGGATTCACCCCAGATTGGCGATGGCTTTTGGACCGCGACGATAGCCCTTGGTATCCATCGCTCCGACTCGTGCGTCAACAACGCATCGGAGAGTGGGACAATGTCGGTAGGCAAGCTGCCGACTACTTAGCAACAGCATTTCGTTCTTCAGAAGCATCTAGAGCATGATTCAAGGCATTGCCCCGCTACAGATCGGCAATGTTCCGATCGGTTTTCCGGTAGTCCAAGCCGCCTTGAGCGGCTATAGCGACTGGGCCATGCGGCTCATTGCGCGTCGCATGGGGGCTTCGTATTCGCTTTGCGAGGTCATGCTCGATCAGTTCCTCGTCAGCTTGAAAGACCGCAAAAAGACCCAGCATTTTTTGTACAACACCCCAGAGGAGCATCCCGTAGCTGGCCAACTCATGGGGGCCGAACCCGAGCAGTTTTCTCTTGGTGCCCAGAAGCTCGTCGAAGCGGGCTTTAGCGTCATCGACATCAATTTCGGTTGTCCGGTGCGGAAGGTCCTAGGGCGCTGCCGAGGCGGCTTCCACCTGAGCCAGCCTGCCGTTGCTCTGGAAATCGTTCGCCGAACACGCGATATCGTTCCATCGGAGATTCCCGTGACGATCAAGATGCGTCGCGGGATCGACGACACCCAGGAGAGCCGAGATCACTTCTACGAGATTCTCGACGGTGCTTTCGGATACGGCATCTCAGCCATCACCGTCCACGGACGGACCGTCCAACAACGGTACATCGGCCCTAGCCGCTGGTCCTTTCTCAAAGAGGTAAAAGCGCACGTCGGCAAAGATAAGATCATCCTTGGAAGCGGCGACCTCTTCTCAGCCGAAGACTGCTTGCGCATGATGCTCGAGACCGGGGTCGATGGCGTGACGGTTGCCCGAGGCTGCATCGGTAACCCATGGATCTTTGAACAAACCCGAGCGATCTTCGAGGGCAAGCCGCTCCCGGCCCCTCCGAGCGTCCATCAGCAGCGCGAGGTGATGCTCGAACACTTTCGGCTCGCAGAACAACTCTATGGACCCGAGCGTGCCGGGGTCCCGATGCGGAAATTCGGAATCAAATACTCCGCCTCACACCCCGAAGGCTTGCAGGTTCGTGAGCATTTCGTACGGGTCAAAAATTTTGAGGAATGGAAAGCTGTCCTCGATCGATGGTACAGCGAGGATCGTCCCGGGGTATTCCCGAGCCGGACCCTCTATGAGCAGGAGCAAGAGTGCGGATGAGTACCCGGCCCGAGCCACACCGGATTTCGCTGGCAAGAGGCTGGAAGTATTCCAAGGATTGGCAGCGTTTTTTTCATAAGCCCACCAATCTATGCCAGCAGAGCGTTGTTCGATTGCGGATCGAGAGCGACCGCGCCTTGCGATCAGCCCGGCTCAACGGTCAGATCCTCGCGACAAGCCAGGAACCGGTGACAAGCCAGGAACCGGCGACAATTCAGGAACCGGCATCGAGCCACGCGA
Organism: Planctomycetota bacterium; assembly: GCA_003671195.1. Lineage (GTDB taxonomy): Bacteria > Planctomycetota > Planctomycetia > Pirellulales > Pirellulaceae > JBKCUI01. The sequence goes on along the minus strand of QWPJ01000251.1, from coordinate 6,232 downwards.
GCGATTCAGGTGCTGAGAATTCCTTCCGCTTCGGGTATGATTGGGAGATCACCTCGGCGGTCCAAGCTCGCAACGAACTCGTGCTCGGTTGGCCGAACCCCGATCCGAAAACCCAAGAATCCGAACCGCAGATTGAAGTATGGCTAGAGATATTCGCTCCCTGATCCAGGCAACCTCGCTAGGGCTGTTGTCTGCAAGTGTTGCAATCTGTTATGTCTTCGGTGGCTACAACTCCGGTGGCTACAACAACCAAGCCGCCCTAGGTGCACCTTGGGTCCAAGACCCCAAGCCTGCCAAGACCGAAAAACCTGCCGAGCCCCCCCTCGATGAATCGGTCAATGTCGAGGCGTTGCTCGAATCCCGCCTCGCGACCGAAGATCTCGATCTGGGGTGGATCCGGCTCTTTGACGGCCAATCACTTCTAGGCTGGAAAGCCACTTCCGAAGTCGATTGGAAAGTCCAAGATGGAGCGATCGTAGCGACCGAAGGCAAGGCGGGATTCCTTCTGACCGAGGTTCGCTTTAGCGACTACGAAATCGAATTGGAGTTCCTTGCCCAGGACAAGACCAACAGCGGCCTGTTCCTCCGAACCGCCGAGACGGTCGTTGACCCTGCCAAGGACTGCTACGAAATCAATATCGCACCACAAGACAACCCGTTTCCAACCGGTTCGATCGTCGGTCGAGCCAAAGTCACCGAACAAGTCACCGCACCGGAGTCTGAACAGTGGCATTCCTTGCACGCGCTGGTCGATCAGGATCATATCCAAGTCTGGGTCAATGGGCAGCAAGCGGCTGACTACAAAGACACCTCGGGCTTGACCGCCGGAAAGATCGGACTGCAATTTCGCGAAGGACCCATCAAGTTCCGGAATATCCGTTTGCGACCCATCGGTTACAGCGTATTGCCCAAAGCCGACAAGAGCGATTGGAACGAGCCAGCAGGTGAGATCAAGGCGACGTTTACCGATACCGGTACGATCAAGCTCAAGGGTGGTCGCGGACACATCGAGCTGTTGCAGCCCCATGCGAACTTTTGCTTGCAAGCCACCGCGTTGACGCTGACCCAAAACGTCAACTCGGGGATCTTCTTCCGCTGCATTCCCGGCGAAGACATGAATGGATACGAGTGCCAGATCCATCACGGCTTCAAAGAGGATCGACGCAGGGCCGTCGATGCGGGATCCGGATCGATCTTCCGTCGCCAAAATGCCAAGGCGGTTTTGAGCGACGAGGACAAGCCGGTGCATATCACCATCGTGGCCGACGGGCCAACGATCGCCACGTGGGTCGAAGGGGTCCCGGTCGTCTCCTGGACCGATACGCGAGCTCCCAACGAGAACCCTCGCAAAGGACTACGCACCGAAGCCGGTACGATCATGCTTCAGGGCCATGATCCAGGCTCCGAGGTCGAGTTCCGCTCGCTGTTGATCAGCCCACTGTAATTTCAACCAGAATACCTGTGCGGATTGGACATGGAGCAAGTGACTCAGGATGCATTGCGGGTTTGGCAAGCTGGCGTCGATGCAGTGCGCGCCGATCGCGTGGTCCGTGAACAGGTTCGATGGGATGGACGGATACTTGAAATCCAACAGACACGATTGGATTTAGCACATGCCAAACGGTGGATTATCGTCGGGGCTGGCAAGGCCGCAGGTGGGATGCTCGAAGGGGTACTTCAGGTGCTCGAGGGGACCGAAGAGCACCCTAGGATTTGTGGTTGGATCAATCTTCCCGAGGGCTCGATACCCGAGGGATTGAAGCGTCGGGCAGGGGGAATTGAGATTTGCGAGGCCAGGCCTGCAGGGGTCAATGAGCCGACGGCCAAGGTAGTCGATGGGACAAGGGAAATTCTACGGCTCATCGATAAGGCGACCGCGGAGGATGTGGTTCTTTTTCTCCTCAGCGGGGGAGGCTCGGCGTTGCTCTGCGCACCGGTCGAGTGGATGAGTTTAGAGACCAAGGTAGCGATCACCCGGCGGCTATCGAGTCGCGGGGCTCGGATTCAGGAACTCAACGCGGTTCGCAGGGCGATCAGTCAGGTCAAAGGAGGAGGGTTGGCAAGGCGATCTCGGGCGGGCCACCTGATAACGCTTGTGATCTCCGATGTGCTCGGGGATCCCTTGGAGATGATCGGATCGGGTCCGACGGTTCTCGAGCCAGCACCCGATGGTGCACTGGCAGCAAGGATACTTCAACGATACGCGCCGGATGAATTCCCAGAGGTTGTAGCAAGGCTCACTCAGGAGGAACTCACTCAGCCGGAACTCACACAGGCGGGGAAACGGCAAGAGGCGCAGGACCAAGCCCAGGGGAAATCGGCGCACACGTTTGTTCTGGCAAACAATGCGAGGGCCGTGGAGGCTGCCGTGCGCGAAGCGCAGAGGCTCGGGTACCGGGTTCAGAGCGAGTCTCGGGTCGAAGGAGAAGGGACTGCCGAACAAGTGGGACAGGAGTTGGCCGCGATCGTTAAGGAGCTTGAGCCAGGCACTGGGTGGATCAGCGGAGGGGAGCCGACGGTGGTTTTACCGGATGTGGCGGTGCGGGGCGTTGGTGGTCGAAATCAGCATGTGGTCTTAAAGGCTGGTAGTGAATTGTTGGGGGACATTCCGACGTCATTTGCATTGGTCTCTGGCGGAACCGATGGGGAGGACGGCGCGACTCAGGCGGCCGGAGCATGGATTGACCATGGGTGGCTCGATCGGAGCGTTGCGAATCGAGATGAGATCCTAGAGGCCTTGGAAAGGTGCGATTCGAACACGGTCCTGAGTGCGACGGGTCATGTCCTTTTGACGGGTCCGACCCACACGAACGTATGCGATTTGCGTGTCGTGTTGCGTGGCTCTTGAGCAAGCCCCCAATCGCACCGGCCATCGTTTTTGAAGTTGCGCTGTTTTGGCTTTTTTCGTACTCGTACTCGTACTCAATGAAATGGTACTCGTACTCGATGTCGTATCTTCGAGTACGAGTACGAGTACTGCTAACGCGGAGTACGAGTACGAAAAGGCAGGGAAAACATCGATTGAAACTCCGAAACATGCGGATAGCGCAACTTCAAAGCCCCCCATTGCAGATCTCCCCAGAGATCCTCGGCTGTTTACTCCCCTTGCCTTTGCCCCTAAGCCGCCTTAGCGCGTCGGCTATCGGCAGCATTTCCGCCGAACGGGTTCGCATCCACCGGGTTCGCATCGACCGGGGTCATTTCGAGGCGATTTCGTCGACGCAGCTCCAGACGCGGCTGCAGGTCGGTCAAGATGTTTTGAGCGACGGTCTGCGTCGCTCCGCTCTTGGCCGTAAGGCTTGCAAGCTCCCGGAGTCGCTGCCGTTGAAGCTGGCGGTACTGGGGATCTCCCAGAAGCTTCACCATTTCCTGAGTGATCGCCTCGATCGACCGGCGCGAGGATCGCGAGTGGATTGCGCCGTGGGAGAGAAACTCAGGCATCAAAGGGGCTTGAGCCATCAAATTTGGAAGCGACATGTACTGGCATTTGACGAGCATCTTGCCGATCGCGTAGGTCATATCGCTGACATGATACATCACCGCAGCGGGCTTACCCCTGGCCATGACTTCAAGCGATACCGAGCCGCTCTTCATCAACGTGCAGTCGCACAGTTCGAGGATCTCACTGGTCTTGCTCGAGAAGATATGGATTGGCAACCCCTGGTCCGAGGCGCTGAGTTGGCTCTGGCACCACAGTGCGTGCGAATCCTTGAGTGTAGCTGCCAAGAATTCGACTTCCGGGAACTCATGGGCCAGTTGTCGGATAATCTGCAATTGCATCGGCCAAATGCGATGGACTTCGTGCTCGCGCGATCCGGGCAGCACCGCGACTTGCAAGCGTCCCGAATCCCGCCATCGGGCGATGAACTTGGAATCCAACGGGGTGTTGGCAATCGAGTCGAAGAAAGGATGCCCCACGTAAGTCGTACTGACACCTCGATCTTCGAACCATTCTTTTTCGAAGGGCAAATTGCAAAAAACCCGATCGACATACCGCTTCATTTTCTTGACGCGCCAGCCACCCCAAGCCCAAAGCTGTGGAGGAAGATAATAGAAGACCGGTAGTCCATACTTCTTGGCACGCTTGGCGATGTGCCAGTTGAACCCTGGGAAATCGACCAAGACCACACCGTCGACCTCGCCCCGTTTGAAGCATCCTTCGGCGATGTCTGCGATCCGGAAGAATTCGCGAAGCTTCGGAAGGACCTCGGTGATCCCCACGACAGCCATGCTGGTCAAATCGAAATCAAGATCCAATCCAGCTTGGATCATCTTCGATCCACCAAAACCGCGCACTCGCGTCGACGGATCGATGCGCTTGAGGCACTGGATCAGATTCGCTGCATGCAAATCCCCACTGGGCTCTCCCACCGAAAAGAAGATCCGCTGTCCCATAATATCGTCGCTGGCATTGGCTAAATAGTCGGTCATGACTTCGGTTGTCTTGCCAACCGAAACTCCTTCGGGTTATTCGGCCAAAACGGAACTCCAGGCGAACGATAAAACGTAGGATATACGCGAAACCAGGTAGATAGGGCAAGCCTAAGGTACGACTGTACCGCCTAGCGATCCTCTTCCTAGGCCTTGTGTTTTGCTAGCAAAAGATCGATGATATATCCCGAATCGCCGTGTTTCTGGCTCCTCGTGCACCTCTTGTCTTTGCTAGCAAATCGAAGCTCATGAAGAACGAATCTTCCCCCGAAAAAAACATCGACCAAGAAAAAGCGATCCAAGAGCCCCAAAAGCAACCGGCTCGGAAATCCGAACACGTGATTCGCTCAGCCCATTACGATGACCTCGATGGGATCCAAGCCCTCCTCGAACCGTTCGTCCAAGCCCGTAAGTTGCTCAAACGACTCGAGTCGGAACTGATTCTCCTGATGGCCAACGGATTCGTCGCCGAGCAACCCGCTTCGGCAACCAGGGACGGCAAGCCCAAGATCGTCGGCTTTGCCGCCGTCGAAATCTACTCGCGCAAGCTCGGTGAAATCCAATGCTTGGCCGTCGACGACGACTACCAAGGCCGTGGGATCGGAAGCGAGCTGGTACGAGCTTGTGTCGAGCGAGCTCGCAAAAAAGGGATTCTCGAAGTCATGGCGATCAGCGCATCGGACGATTTTTTGCGCAAACTCGGTTTCGATTACTCGTTACCCGAACAGAAACGCGCTCTGTTCTTCCAGCTTCATTCCCGTGACGATCTTTTCCGAGACACCATCGGAAACGAGTCGGACGAAGACCAACCAGACTGAAACGCCTCATCCGGCGCTAGCCATGAGTCCATGACGCATCGCATACTGGACCAATTCCGATGTGCTGTGAAGCTTCAATTGAGACATGATCCGAGCTTTATGGTTCTCGGCTGTCCGCGCGGATATCCCGAGCGTCGTGGCGACCTCCTTGGCCGATTTGCCCTCGGCGAATAATTGAAGCACTTCGCGTTGACGGGTGGTGAGCATCTTGTGCTCCTCGAGTTCCGTCAGTTGGTCCTCGGCCGTTTGCAATCCATCGGCGATCTCCGGCGAAATGAACTTCTCTCCGTTCATCACCATTTGAAGCGCCCTGAGAAGATCCTCGCTCGCAGAGTGCTTGAGCACATAGCCCATCGCTCCCTGACGAACCGCTTTGGCAGCATACGTCACATCTTTGTGCATGGTCAAAAAAACAAACTTGGGCCGACAATCCATGCGATGAAGCATATCCATCGCATCGAGGCCATTGAGCAAAGGCATCGAGATATCCGCGACGACCACATCGGGCTTGAGCAACAACGCTTGATCGACTAGCTCCCGACCGTTCTTCGCGATGCCGATCAAATCGTAGTCGGTCTCAAGGATAGTGCGCAAGCCGTCGGCCACGATGCGATGATCGTCTGCCAAGAGTACTTTGATTCGATTCATGGGTGGTGCAAGTTGATCCATAGGAAAGTCCGTATCTAAGAAGGGGTTGGTTGGGTCAGGGACTAGATGCTTCAGGGATCGGGGCTACGACCGAAATCGTTACCCCTTGACCAGGGGCGCTTAGGGTTCGGATCGTGCCACTGACAAGCCGGATCCGTTCGCTCATGCTTGCGAGCCCGAGCCGGCGAGTCTTTTGAACCGTGCTAGGCTCGAACCCCTTTCCGTCGTCGGAAATGTCCATGTAGACAAATTCCGCATCGCTTTTGAGCTCGATGGTGATCTTCGAACCACCCGAGTGGCGGATCGCATTCCAAAGCGATTCCTGCGCGACTCGG
>QWPJ01000061.1 GCA_003671195.1 Planctomycetota bacterium | reverse complement strand
GGGCAACCATCTGTCGTACCCGATTCGAGCCTCCTTCCAAGCCCATCGCCCGTGAACGCTATCCCTCTTGCTGCCGTACCTCAAGCGTCTGGACCGACGGATTGCGATCCTGCGATCCAGACGCTTGCCGGGCCCTTGAGGTTGGTTCGCCCAGAGGACTCCCGATCCGCAGACATCCAACCGGGACATCCCGACGCTAAGGGATCGGCTAGCCAAGGCACCTTGCACGACGATGGGAACTCTCAGGACCGGGAGATCGACCGCTTGGTCGCGATGCGTCGCCAGCAGGAACGCCGCTGGGATGAGTTCATCGTCGGTGCCCATAATCGGTTCGCATGGACGGCCTGCCAGATGGTCCTCGAACGCCCCGGACAGATCAGCCCATTGTTGATCCACGGACCGCATGGAGTCGGCAAGACCCATTTGGCACTTGGGTTGTCCCAAAGGCTCAAGCAGCAGCAGCGATACCGACGCGCGATCTTTCTTACTGGCGAGCAGTTCACGATCGAGTACACCGAGAACGCCAAATCAGGAGGCTTTGCCAGCTTCCGCAAGAAGTACCGCGATGTCGAGGTCTTGGTCATCGACGATGTTCAATTCTGCTTGGGGAAATCCGGTACGCTGATCGAACTGCGCAACACGATCGATATGTTGCTTCGTGAATCCCGCCAAGTCATTTTGGTTTCCGACCGAGGATTGCATGAGCTCGATGGGCTCGGCAACGACCTCCATGCGAGGCTCTCGGGGGGCATGATCTGTCCGATCGAACCGATGGATGCGCAGACGCGCCGTACCTTGCTCAGCCGGCTCTGTTCGCAACACTCCTTGAGCATCGCTGAGGATGTCCTAGGCTGGATCTCCGAGCAATGCGGGTCCGATGCGCGGGTCCTCCAAGGCATCGTGCTTCGCCTGGTAGCCAAACACCGCATGCTCGGTCGGGAACTGAGCCCCGAGGAAGCCACCAGCGCCATCGGTGACATCGTTCGTGCCAATCGCCCGATCGTTCGTTTGCACGATATCGAACAGGCCGTTTGCAAGGCGTTCGGATTGGAAAACCAGAAGCTCCAAACCAAATCCAAATGCCAGTCGTTGAGCCAACCAAGAATGCTCGCGATGTTCCTCGCACGCAAACACACCAGGACAGCCCTTTCGGAAATCGGCGAATACTTCGGCAACCGCCAGCACTCGACGGTCATCTCGGCTCAGAAAAAAGTCGAAAGCTGGATCGATGGCAAAGAATCCCTGCAAGTGGGCAACACCTCGATGCAAGTGCCCGATATCCTACGCTCGCTCGAAGCCTCTTTGCAGGTCGGCTAAAAAACCCGCCGCACACTCAATCTGCTTCTGCATCTATTTCCACTTACCCTGAAACTCCTCGAGCACGTAGTTCTGCACGTGCGGGAACCTCTTGCGATTCGATTGGATCTCACGCAACCTTTGGTAGCCGCGCGTGATGAGTTCTTTCCTGGCCGCTGCGTACTGCGCATCGAGATGCTCTACCCCAAAGCCCTCTGGCACCGGTGGAGCATTATCAAAGCGCTCATCGACGATGAATTGAGCAAGGACCGGATTGCATCGCAAATGGCACTCGGGACTCAGATGGAGAGTCTCAGGGTCAATCTCCCCGATCACGAAACGCAAATACAGGGCGCTTTCGCAGAGCGTCTCGACCTCCTGGCCACAGACTCTGCACAGATACCCCTGATCGCATTTGGCCATGGCTTATAGACCCAACACATCGGCCATCGTGTACATACCGGGGGCTTTGCCGACGAGAAACTTGGCCGCCGAGATCGCTCCGGATGCATAGCTATCTCTGCTCGAGGCCGCGACGCGGATTTCGACGAGCTCTCCCATCATCCCAAAGACGACCGTGTGCTGACCTACATCGTCTCCGACACGCACCGCATGGTAGCCGATCTCGTTGTGCGGGCGTTTGCCGACCATCCCTTGACGACCGTGGACGTGGGTATCGATCCCCATCTGCTGGGCGATGATCTGCCCGAGCTTGATCGCCGTACCGCTAGGACTGTCCTCCTTGTACCGGTGGTGGCGTTCGATGATCTCGACGTCGGCTCCGCCGGGCACATCTTTGAACGCCTTGGCAGCTTGTTCGACGAGTTTCATTCCGATGTTGACCGCCACGCTGGTGTTAGGAGCCAGACAAATCGGGATCATTGACGAAGCTTTTTGGATCCTTTCAAGATCGTTTGCCTCCAAGCCCGTCGTGGCGATCACCATGCTCGATCGACGCTCGAGGCATCGCTCCAAAGCTCGCATGCACCCATCGGGACTCGAAAAGTCGATCGCGCAGTCAAAGGCTTCCGGCCAACGATCGCCGATGGCCAAGCCCATGGGCTCTATTCCCGAGAAACTCCCCGCATCGTGCCCTAGAGCACTCGATCCGCTGCGGACCAACGCTCCGACGATCTGGACTTGAGGATCGATCGAACCGAGGGCCAAGAGTCGCTTGCCGTTTCGGCCTGAAGCACCGTGGATGACCAGTGCAATCTTAGAAGTCATAGTCTGCTCAGCAATAAAATGGTATCGGGGGCCAACCTGGCAAGGCCCGATATCTAATCCGATGCGACGAGCTCCTGCAAGGCCTCTAAGACCGCTGCGTCGTGCCCATCGACACTGACTTTCTTCCAAACCCGCGCCACCTTGCCCTCCGCATCGATCAGATAGGTGCTGCGCTGAATCCCCATCGATTTCTTTCCGTACATGTTCTTCTCCCTCCAAGCCCCATATTTTTCCGATACTTCATGGCTCTCGTCGGCCAGCAAAGGAAAATTCAGAGAATACTTGTCCCGGAATTTCGCATGCGAAGCCGAAGAGTCGGTACTGACCCCCAAGACGACGGCTCCGAGATTCTTGAAGGCCTCGGACTGATCGCGAAACGCACAGGCCTCCTTGGTGCACCCAGGCGTATCGTCCTTGGGGTAAAAGTAAAGGACCACCGGGGAGCCTTTGAAATCCGAAAGCTTGACCTTCTTGCCCTGAGCATCCGGAAGATTCAACGCGGGGGTTTTGGTTCCTACTTCGAGCCAGTCGGACATGAGAAATTTCCCTTCTAATCGTTTGGTTAATCCCTAGAGTTTTTCCATGCCAGGGATGCGTTTGAACACCGTGAGCGTGCTGAGGACTTTCCCGGCGAGAGCTATCCCGGCGAGAGCTTTCAAAAGGCGAAAATCGCCCCACAGCAACTCTCGGACTGTAGAAACGAGGCAAATATTTTCCCGATTTCTTCATGCGTCCGTTAGAAATCTTGTTGCGAAGTGGTTTTTCGACCCGTTAAATTACTTTTACGGGCCAAGGGTTTATCCTTAGACCCCTTTGTTCTTTTCTTTCGTATGCCCTTTTTCTTTCGGAGTCTGACAATGTCCTATTCTATTTTGTCGACTTGGTCCGGCGCTCAGAAGCACCCTCGACACTCCCCAGTGCACCGACGCTCTACAGTGCATCGAGGCTTCACGTTGGTCGAACTCTTGGTCGTCATCGCTATTATCGGAGTGCTCGTCGGATTGCTCTTGCCGGCGGTCCAAGCCGCACGCGAAGCGGCCCGTCGTGCCGATTGCCAAAACCGCATGCGGCAAATCGTGCTCGCATCGCACAACTACGAGTCGGCGACCAAACGCCTTCCAGGCTACGCCGGCGAACATGCTCCCCTTGCGGTTAATATGGTCGGTGGCATCGTCAGGACCGACAAAAAAGGTGTCCCCTGGATGGTCCAAATCTTGCCACATATGGAACAAGAGCAACTGGCGAAGAACCTCGGTCGAATCTGCGACACCATCCCGGCCGCCGTGCCTATCTCTCAGAGCGACTACAGCTTCATCGAAGCGGTCGTCCAAGGCTTCTACTGCCCTAGCCGTCGGGACGCAAAATCCTATCCTCTGCTAGCTCCCTTCAAAGACCGATACGGCGAATATGGGGCTCGAACCGACTATGCGATGTGCGGAGGGGCCGCCTACAGCGCCGATCCGAACCTCGCCGGTGTGGATCTCGAGGCCGAAGGGGTTTGGTCGCTCGGAAATAAAATTCAGATGAAGGAGATCACCGATGGAACGAGCAACACGCTCTTCATCGGCGAGAAAGCCATGAGCTCGATCCGCTACAAAACCGGCAGCGATTACGGGGATCGGGCTCCACTTGCCGGTATGCCCGAATACCACGGCGTGACGAATTCCTACGTCCGATTCATCGCTCGTGGTACCCATTCCGATGTCCCAGATAGCTGCACCTCCTGCCACGATTTCGGCAGCGCTCATATCCCGGGCTGGAACGCGGTGATGACCGACGGCTCGATCCGGACCGTCAGCTACACTGCCGATATGAAGGTCCTTAAAGCCGTCGCAACGATCGCCGGACGAGAAGTCGAGACGTTGGATAACTGATCCAACATCCCTTCGATCCAAACCTTCAGATCTAAACCCTCAAAGGCTGCCTGCACACAGGCAGCCTTTTTTTATCGCCGGCATCGACCGAGTACGACGAAATTCGACCTGAAGCACGAACAATCGTTTAACCCGCAGCCAACGGCGAGGGAGTAGCGCTATTCGCATGTTTCGGAGTTTCAATCGATGTTTTTCCTGGCTTTTCGTACTCGAAGATACGGCATCGAGTACGAGTACGATAAAAGCTAAAAAGCGCAACTTCAAAGGCCAACGGCGTGGGAGTAGCTATCTTGCACTCATGTCGTACTCAGCACCGCGACAGTCGGCAACAGCTTGGATCTGAGTTCGATAAACCCCGAGTCGATCACAGCCCAAAAGGTATTCTTTCACGGTTGCCTCGATTCGATTACGAGCACGAGTAGCGCTATTCGCATGTTTCGGAGTTTAAATCGGTGTTTTCTCTGGCTTTTCGTACTCGTACTCCGCGTTAGCAGTACTCGTACTCGTACTCGTACTCGAAGATACGGCATCGAGTACGAGTACGAGTACCATTTCATTGAGTACGAGTACGATAAAAGCTAAAAAAGCGCAACTTCAAAGGCCAACGGCGAGGAAGTAACT
>QWPJ01000080.1 GCA_003671195.1 Planctomycetota bacterium | reverse complement strand
TCCGTTGCGTTTCATCCAGCGGTGCTTATTGTAGTGCTGCGCTGGTACGCAAGCAATAAGTTGATTTTTCGGCGCCATGCCTCGAAAAATCCCGGGGGTTTGGGGGCAGAGCCCCCAAGGAGCATGGGATCGAATTCGAAAACTTTCAGATTTTCGAATCGGCTCTCTTGCCTTTCCCCTAGACGGTCGCTTCTCCCCCAGCCAAAGCCCTGGGGGCGAAGGGGGGCCAAGCGGTTATGAGTAGTTCTATATTAGCGAATATTGGTGTTTATTAGTGGTTGGTAGGAGCCGCCACTGGGCACTTAGCACTAGCCAATTGAAAAAGCTCGGAGACTGCGCCCGAGTTTTTCGTGTCCTAGCATTTCCTCAGGGGTTGGCCGAGTCGTCACCGGGACCTTCACGCACGTCCGGGGCGGGATCCTGCGGATCAAGCTGGCGGGGCTTGCAGAGCCCCTGGGGGTGACGTCGAATCACTCGATCTATTCTGCCGACCGCTTGGACTTTGTGCCAGCCGGAGAACTACGCGTTGGGGAAACGCTTCGTAATCTCGATGGCGACGTTCGGATCGAGTCGATCGAGCAGCTCGGAACCGAGGAGCGTGTCTACAACCTCGAGATCCACGGCGAACACGTCTTTCGCGTTGCCTTCAGCGGTGTGCTCGTGCATAATAGCTCGGGTGCGCAAGCCCCAGTTAAGACAGTCTACAAGAACTCACTTGAATATGTTGGCGATACTCATGTCTACAGAATACGAGGCCCCGAGGGCACGCACAAAATTGGCGAGAGCGCGCAGGGAGTAAGGGTACGTGATGGTGCGTCAATTCGCGGAGAACAGCAGGCAAGAAGGCTAACTCGCGAAACTGGGGATTTCTATGAGTCAGAAATCCGCAAGACTTTTCCTGATAAGCAATCCGCGAGAGACTACGAAACCCGACTTATTGAGCGGTTTCGCAAGATGTTTGGTGAAGACACTCTACCTGGGAACAAGACAAATCGATGAGTACAATGACGAAAAAACATAATCGAAAGTTGGGTTTACTCGGCGCAGCTATGACTACGACTCGTCTGCCGCGTTACACTATAGAAATTGGAACAATGGTTCGCGACGAAGTTGAAGGCATAATGCTCGATTCAGGTTTCCTCAACGGCGCACCGTTTGAGTGGGTTACTATTTCGCTTCGCTACGGATTGAAAAACGACGACGAACCCAAATTCGAGCCTGTAAACGAGAGCTATGGCGACCTACCACTTGCAATTGAACTGGATACTGGAAAACTTGCGGCGGCGAGTCGCGAGGAGATGAAATTAGCTTTTGAGATCGCAACTCTTAAAGCACTAATCGCGGCTGGCCGTCGGTTTGATCTTGAGTACTCGCGACTTCAGGAAAGACTGGAGCAAATCATCGGTTAGTATCTCCCTGGCAGTGCCCCAATTAAGCCAGTCGCAGGTTCTACTCGTCACATTGACTTGGAACGCGCGGACAATGGTGGTTACAAGATCGAGTTTGAGAGCGGAATGGGGTCCACTTCACCCATCAAACGCCCAGTGTTTACAACGTTTCGTGGCTTTCTCGCTTTCCGAATTGAAAGAGCCATGGTCCAGTCCCCGGGTTTTCAATCAAGCGTGTTGCGATTAAGGAGGAGCGTGTGCGGTTCTAGATGTCTTGCCAGTATTGCACTTTGCAATACAATACTGGCAAGGAGAAACGACGATGACCAAACGCGCCAACTTGACGTCTACCCAAAAAGTCAGTCCTTTGATGGTACGCTTAGATTCGGAGAGTAAACAGGCACTGACCGACGCTGCGGAATTGCGCCGGATCAGCGTCAGTGATTACGTCCGAACGGTGACCGTTGCTCAAGCCCGTCGGGAGGTTGCCAGTGCCCGCCAGCAGACGGTTCTTCTGAGTCCAGACGAGCAGTTGGCTTTCTGGCTGGCTTTGCAAGCCCCAGCGAAACTGACACCAGCCCAGAAACGGCTCGGAGCCATCATGCGGGGCGCGCAGTGACCGGAGTCGCCTTGCCTTTGGGGTTCTCCCTCGAACCGCTGCAGCGAAGTCATCAGCGGCGTCGATTTGATTGTGGCCGAAATCCTTACCGCCTGTTCCTCAGTGCGCAGACCTTAACGGCGATGATGACATCGCGTGCCCGGTGAGAATAGCGACGATTACTCACTAACGTTTGGTCCTACCGTCGCGCAGAGACTGAAACACAGAGGCACAGAGGTCACAGAGGGAACGAGAGCATTTCACTCTGTGACCTCTGTGCCTCTGTGTTTCCCTTAGTTTTCTTCTGCCCTTTGCGCCTTTGCGTTAATTTCTTCCAGCAGCCGGATCTCACCGTAGGGATCACACCAGCCCATTTTTTAGTATAACTTGCTTTCGGATTTGGATGGAGTTGCCTGGATATCCAGGCTTATTCGTAGCAATTCAAGAGAGATGTCGGTTTGACCATGATGCCTTTGAAGTCGGATACGTGTCGATGGGGGATTTTGTCCACGGCGGGGATCGCCAAAAAAAATTGGAGGGCGATTTCTCGAAGTACCCAGGGGATCGTCTCGGCAGTGGCAAGCCGCGATGCTGCATCGGCGCAGCGATTTATCGATGAATGCCAAGCCAATTGCCCCTTAGAGTCGGCCCCTGTGGCGTTGGGTTCGTACCAAGCTCTCCTGGAGAGCAAGGACATCGATGCGGTTTATATCCCGTTGCCGACGGGACTTCGCAAGGAGTGGATTATCGCCGCCGCCAAGCATGGCAAGCACATCCTTGCGGAAAAACCAGCAGCCTTGACGGCCGCCGATGTTCAAGAGATCCTCGATGTTTGCAAGACCCATGGCGTCCAGTTCATGGACGGTGTCATGTTCATGCACAGCCGTCGTTTGGAGCAATTGCGTCAGACGCTCGATAGTCCAACGGGTATCGGTTCGATCAAGCGAATCGCGACTCAATTCTCTTTTTATAGCGATCAGGAATTCAGGACGACGAACATTCGCTCGAATTCCAAATACGAGCCACATGGCGCGTTGGGCGATCTAGGTTGGTACACGATCCGAATGATCCTGTGGATCAACCAATGGCGAATGCCGACTCAAATCAGCGCGCGATGCATATCGACGTTGCAAGGGCAGGGGAGTCCAAAATCTGTGCCGATGGAATTCAGCGCGGAGTTGCAATTCGATAATGGCGTTTCAGCAAGCTTTTATTGCTCTTTCGCGACTGAGCACCAGCAGTGGTGCCACATCAGCGGCGAAAAGGGAAGCATTTGGATCGACGATTTCGTCCTGCCCTGCTTTGGCTCAAATGTCGGGTATGATTTGAACCGTCCAGAGTTTGTCACCGACGTCTGCGATTTTCACATGCACCGTCGGTCCCAACGCTTCTCCGTGGCTGAGTACGATTCAGGCCATGCTCCGAGCCAAGAGATCACCATGTTCGATACCTTCCATGGATTGCTCAAGGGTTCTACTCCCGATGAATCATGGGGAAGGATGACGCTCCAGACCCAGCAGGTCCTCGATAGGGTATTCCAGGCGGCCGGCTGCAGTCTCTAGGCAATCCCGAACGCATCGTTGATGTTCGTTTTGAGGTCCCTCTGCCACGGGGGTCCCTCTGCCACGGGGCTATTCATGCCCTGTGGCATACTTTGGTTTGGGCAATGCCGGTACCTGTTGGACTTCTTCGAGCAACACTTCGACCCCTTTTTCGAGTTGCTTGTCGATTCCTGCTGGGAGTTCGCCTGGAGCGGGCCAAAGGATGTAGTCGGGCTCTGCTCCGTTGAGCTCCATGTCTTTCCCATCGCGGCTCGAGAACCAACCTCGGAAAGGGGCCCTGAGCACGCCTATGTCATTGATTCGAGCGGCTCCTGTGCTGACGACCCCTCCGGCGGTCTGAACGCCGACGAGTTTGCCGCGGCCCAAGGCTTTGATCGCGTGACTGAATATCTCTGCGTTGCTGTAACTGTTTTGATTGCACAAAACGACGATCGGTTTCGACCAAGTCGCATAGATCATCCGATCGTGGGGGTAACCGATGCCACCGCCTCGAGGGACGGTAATGGCATGCTTGGGCTGGGTCAAGGAAGTCAAAAGGTGGTCGGTCGTCGATCCGCCTCCGTTGTCTCTGACATCGATCACCAGCCCCTGTTTGCCATAACCGACGTTGTAAAGCTGCTGTTCGAATTCCAAGAAGCTCGATTCGTCCATGGCTTGGATGTGCAAATACCCAAGCTTGCCATCGGACAATCGCTCGACCATCTGACGGTTGTTCTCTAGCCATTGCTCGTAGAGAAGTGGCTTGATTCGGCCGTAGGAAATGGGCCTTACGCTGATTGCGATTTCCTCGGTCGCTTGGTCTTTCATGCGTTCGACGGTCAATTGGATATCTCGGTCGAGGGGCCCGTTGAGGATTTGGGTTAGGTCCATCGATGGATCGACGCGTTGGCCATCGATACTCAGGATGATATCACCGGCTTTGAGGCGGCTTTTCGCCTTGTCGCTAGGGCTCTCAGGCAGCACATCCCGGATCTTGAGGCCTGGTCCTAAAAAGGATGGATCGAATCGAGCGCCTAGGTGTGCCGTTGGATGTTCCCGTTTTCTGGGTGTTTCCGGTTCCGTCGTTTCGGCCATAGAAGGGGTAAAGCCCAGGTGTGAGCCGTTGAGTTCTCCGAGCATCAGTTCGATGATTTCCCCGAGACCACGTTCGTCTTGAGCTTTTGAGGCCGCATCGACGTACTTGCGTCGGATTTCTTCCCAGTTTTTGTTACCCATGGCCGGGTCGTACCAAATCTCGCTCATCGCTAACCAAGCGGCGTTGAAGCCTTCTCGGAATCGGCCCGTTCTGGAGCGGTCATGCAGGACAGAAAAGCTGAAACCGGTTTCCTTCTCGCCATTTTCTAGTTTTGTAGGAGTCCCTTTTGAGAGTCCTAGAATGCTGCCCGAGGCCTTGGTCCATCGCGCATCGTTGAGGACCGTTGCGCTCATGAGTTTGGGGGTTAGTTTGTCTGGAAATTCGACGCTGTACCAACCGGGTTTTCCTTCGACCGAGGCGGAGAAGGCTAGTTTTTTTCCGTCTGGACTGAAGATCAGATTCGTCTCT
>QWPJ01000196.1 GCA_003671195.1 Planctomycetota bacterium | reverse complement strand
TATCACAACGGTATCGAACGCCGATTGACGGACGTTCATGGCCATGTCATCCACGACATCGTTAAGTCTTAATCCGCCCTCTGGCGATCCAACCTAGCACACCCAAAGCCAAGGCAGCAAACACAAAACCTGCCGATAAAGCGTATCGTGATCCATAGACTTGCCACAACCAACCAGCAAGCAGGCTGGCAATCAATGTTGTTACCCCAGTAAGTCCATAATAAATACCCATCGCTGTCCCACGATACTCCTTGGGCGCATAGTCTGCGATCAACGCCTTTCCTACCCCCTCGGTCAATGCCATATACAACCCATAGACGGCCATCAGCGGCCAGACGCCCCAAGCTTGTGTTTCAGACAACCAAGCAAATCCAAGATAGACCAACAGATAGATGCCCCAGCCGATCGAAATCATCCGCCATCTGCCAAGCCGATCGCTCATCGCACCGATCGGATAACTGACCGTCGCATAAGTTACATTGAAAAGCGAATAAGCAAGCACGACAGCCCATGGCGAAAAACCAAGCTCTCGGATTCGCAGCAATAGAAACGCATCACTACTGTTGGCCAGCGAAAACAAAACCAACATGACCACGACCATCCAGTAGGTCCCAGGCAAGTGTTTCCATTGCCATACCGACCAAGAATAAGCTTCCTTAGGCTCCTGCTCTGGCGAGCCCTCGAGGTGCGTCTCAAGACGCCTTTCCCGGACCAAAAAGGTCAATCCCCACGAAGCGAGTCCCAACACGGCTGAAACGGCGAATATCACACGAAATACCCACAATGGCGCATCGGATACCCGCCCCCGAGTTGCATCCGGTTCGGGAGTCCCGACTAGCCACCATAGAAGAAAAGCCGCAACCGTCGTTCCGATCAACGCTCCTGCCGTATCCAACGCTCGATGGAGACCAAATGCTTCACCCAACCTCGAAGCTGGCACCGAGTCGACGATCAACGCATCACGAGGAGCGCCCCGCAAACCCTTGCCAAATCGATCCAGCATTCTCCCAGATAAGATCCAGCCTGGCGATGTTGCAACCGCGATCAAACTCTTTCCTAGCAATGGCAAACCATACCCCCAATGAAGCCATCGAACCCGGCCCCCTAGAGCTCCCGTACGATCGCTCCGGAATCCAGCATAGGCAGACATCAACGAGACGATCAACACGGCCGCCCCCTCCATCGCGCCGAGCTGTAGCTGGCTTGCCCCAAGCGTTCCTACGAGAAACAGTGGCAAAAGCGGAACCATCATCTCGCTGGAGATATCAGCAAAGAAGGAAACAAAACTCAATACCCACACCTCTTTGGGCAATGGACCTCGGACATCGTCACGGCGATCAGAAGCGTTTGGATTTTCAGTTTGCATTACTTGAAAGTAGCCTCGTAAAGAGCATGGAACACATCTGCAAGCGAACGATTGCTACGAATAGACCATTTCCAAAGGAATCGCTCGCTCTGCGCTGAGAATCGCATCCCATAAGGCCTCCTGAGTCACTACCGATGCAGGCCCCAAGGGGACCCAAGTCAACACAGATCGACTCCCTACTCGGAGCGTCCCGACCGAAGACTCCAATCCAAAAAATTCTGAGGGCCGCAACGTGCAAGCAGCCATCCAATACTCGGGTCCCAATTCAGGAAACAATCGGCAAGCGGTTTTCCACTCTTCAAAGACCGACAGGTCCGGATTCGACGCCCTCGAGTCCGTCCCCAAAAACAAAGGAATTTTGCTCGCAGCAAATCGATTGGCCGGATGCATAGCATGCCGGAAATGCTCGTGGGTCCGCGGGCAGTACACCACTGCCATCCAATCGCGATAGCTCTCGAGCCACTTGATTTGATGGGCACTCAGGTAATTCCCATGGGCAATCAAGGCTCGATGCGAACCGCTAAGCAACCGCAGATGCTCATCGACCGTACCGATCTCCATCGCATGCTCGGTGTCAATCCAAGGCTCGATCCAGTCCTTCATCGGACCCTCTCGATCCTCGATCCACTGCAACTCTTCGAGACTCTCTGCCAAATGCATACTGAGCAATCCACCCGGATGACTAGTCCTCTCAATTGCACCCCTGACCAACCGCTTCGAAGCCGTGTAAGGCGCATGAGGAGCAAGCCCCAAGGGAGCCTGGCATACCCCTTGGGATCTCCTCTCGTCAATTCGCGACATGAGTTCCAAAGCGTAGTTCCAAGTCTGCTTGCCCCTGGCCTCGTTGACATCGACCAATTCCACGCAAGGCCGAATCAGAATCGGTGGGCCACAGACCAACGCATCGATAAACTCAGAACGCCGATCGGCGAAAAATCCACTCGACGCTTGCTCGAGCCAATCCTCCGACCACGGTGCTGTCACATTATCGACCACCAATCGCGTAGCGCTCGACCAAGCCTCGCGAACCCCTCGAAGCGTCGCTTCCTTTTTGATCTGCGCAATATCTTGGCCGGTATCGACCAAAGCTTTCCGCCTTGCCATCACCTTGCCAAGCCATCGGACCATCGATGCGCCACCAGTCGTCGACTCGTTGTCACTGGACTCCACGGCAAGCAGAGGGGATTCGATATCGCTGAATTCCAAATGGCAATGGGAATTGATCAATCCCGGCAAGATCACGCCATCTTCGAGTCGGACCCTGGGCCAGGATCGGTAGCGGACGGGTAACTCGCTACCGAAATACTCGATGCGCCCGGATTGAACCACCAAGAACCCGCCGCGAATAGCAGGGGATTCCACCGGTAGGATCCAATCCGACTCTACGACCAAAGATGCCACAGGTTTCGGCTCGGATCTAGGATAGATTGTCGACTTCAAAACCCTTGCGGTAGGTCCGACGAAGCAACGCGTTTGCCAACGCATGGTTGGGAACCGAAATCGCATCGGCGTTCCATTGCAACTCGCTGCCAGGAAATCGATTGGCAAGAGTTCCGAGCAAAACAGCTTCGGTCAACGGACCCGCATAGCCAAAATGTGCCGTTGTTGGGGCCCCACCTAAACACGCATCGACAAAGAGGTGATAGTGATTCCCGTCGGGTGCAGCTTCGATTTTGTAATCAGCGAACTGCTTTGCCGGCAGCAGTACAGGCATCGCCACATGGGGAAGCAACACGGCTCCCTTCTCACCCAAGAAAATCGAGCCCTGATCAGGCAAACCCATTCGTTTCCCATCCGCACCCTCAAGCGGCCAAGCGGTCGTGTCGGGCATTTTCCCTCCATCGCTCCATGTCAAAAGGAAATCGCTTGTCGTAAAAGCCGAGGCCCCAAACGTATAGCGTGTGTGGTTCTGCATCCCAAAGGATTTCTGCGGCGCTGCAGAACTGCTAGATACCACCTTGGTGGGATTCCCTAACTTCAAAGCCGAAAAGACCGGGTCGAGAATGTGGATGGCCATATCCCCCATCGTCCCGCAACCATAGTCGTACCAGCGACGCCAGTTTCCGGGATGGAAATGCCCCTGGGCATACTCCCGGTCCGGAGCGGTTCCTAGCCACAGATCCCACTGCAAGAAATCCGGTACCGGATTGGGAGCAGGATCCGGACCCTCGTAGCCCCAAGTCTTGGAACTCCAGGAATGGGTCTCTCGGATTTTGCCAATGACACCACTTTGGATCAGCTTGACCGCGGTTCGATAAGCGCTTGCCGAGTGGATTTGGGTACCCATCTGCGTCACAAGCTTTTTGCTCTCTGAGACAATTCGCAACTGACGAGATTCATAGACATCGTGAGTCAGCGGTTTTTGGCAATAAACATGCTTGCCATAATTCATCGCAGTCATCGCTGCCGGAGCATGAGTGTGATCAGGCGTCGAAACCGAAACGGCATCGATCTGGCCAGCCATCTCGGCAAACATCTTGCGGAAATCACTAAAGCCCTTCGCATTGGGATGCCTTTTGGCCGCAGCAGCAAGATTGTTCGCATCGACATCGCACAACGCAACGACATCCACCTTGGCATGGGAACTGAGCGACCCAAGATCCGCACCTCCCATCCCTCCAACACCGATGCTCGCCAACCGAAGTCGATCTGCGGTGATCGGGGCAGCAGCCAAGCCGCCTGCAAGATGTGCAGCGGCGATGGCACTGGCCGTTTGAGAAAAAAAGTCTCTGCGCGTCGTCGAATGATTCTTCATGGCAAACTCCAAAAGCATCGCAAGGATCGAAGTGGGGAAGGGCAGTCCGGGACTGGTCAAGCAGGGCAGGCTAGGGCGGTTGTCCATAACAGTGTAACCAAGCCCCTTGGACCCGTGGCATGCTCATCGCCCATGCTTGGTAAATTTGTCCCGTCAAAGTTTTCTGAAAACACCCAGAACCGATACCCTCAAGTCAGCGGCTCTTTGCGTTGCACTCCTGGAGCCTTGCCTATAATACAAATCCATCTTTTTCCCCTAGCATGCGTTCATCTCACGCACGGTTGGGGGAATCCAAGCCCGAGGCGAAAGCCCCAAACCAGACCACATCGGACCGACTCATGAGCTCCCACCCACAACAAAGACCCCAAGGCTCCGTGCGATACGATCATTCTGGACGCGTGGTTTTGGTCACCGGAGGCTCCAACGGCATCGGGCTTGCAATCTGCCGTGGCTTTAGCCAAGCCGGTGCATCGGTTCTCTGCGCAGATATCGCCGAGTATCCCGATCTGAACGACCCCAATGTCCATTTTGTTCGCTCCGATGTGGCTAACCCCTCGGATTGCCAACATGCCGTCGAACTCGCGCTGGAAAAATGGGGAGCACTGGATGTTCTGGTCAATAACGCCGCCATCCAACCAGCTTCCTCGTACGTTCGTCTCGAGGACCTCAAGACTCAGGACTTTGAACGCATGCTTGCGATCAACTTCTCAGGTTACACCTTCATGGCACAGCATGCCCTCAGAGCCATGCGAAAGCAGCAATGCGGCGTGGTCATCAACATCGCAAGTGGCCAAGCCCATCGCACGACCCGCGGGGTACCTGTCTACGGGCCGATCAAGGCGGCGAATGTACTTCAAGCCATGCAGTGGGGCGTCGAGTATGCTCGCGATGGTATCCGAGTCCTGAGCGTATCTCCAGGAGCAATCGATACCCCGTTGGTTCGAGCCACCCTGGAAGCACAAGGTGGCGAACGGGAACTGGCTAACCGGCACCCCCTTGGCCGCATCGGAACACCCGAAGAAATCGCCAATGCAGTCCTTTGGCTTTCAAGCCGCGATGCCTCGTTCATCACCGGCACCGATCTGGCTGTCGACGGCGGACTCGGAGCCTTGGGCGCTTTCGCTGAACCTTATCCGATGCGTTAGTTCAAATGCTGCTGGAGATAGTTCGCTCGCTCGGTATTCCGATCGCTACCGCTGAGCTTGCGCCCTCGGAGTTTCTGCAGATGCGCAGGTTGCGTATGGATAAACATCTTGTTGAGCGTCGGTATCGTCAGCCCCTGGATCAATCCGAGATTGATCCCTAAACGGACCTTGCTCAAATAATGCATGGTCTCTTCGCTGCTGATCTTTTTGGCCGTCTTGAGGATCCCATGCGCCCGACTGACCAAATCGCTCAGGTCTGCTCGGTCCTCGTTGAGCAGGAACACTCGGGCTTTTCGCTCGTAATCGATCAACTGAGGAACGACCTCTTGGACCCGACGAATCAACTCCGCTTCGCTTTTTCCTAGCGTCGTCTGGTTGCTGACCTGATAAAAATCCCCCATGAACTGCGATCCTTCGCCGAACAACCCACGCACCGCGACGTTGATCTTTCCCAATGCCCTGAAGACCTTCTCAATCTGCTTGGTGGCCACCAAAGCCGGCAGATGAAGCATCACACTGACCCGCAAACCGGTCCCGACATTCGTTGGGCATGCCGTCAAATAACCGAATTTGCTTGTGAATGCAAACTGCAAGTGAGCCTCCAACGCATCGTCGAGCTTATCGATCCGCGACCAGCCATGCTCCAGATCCAATCCGCTTTGCATGACCTGCAGGCGCAAGTGATCCTCCTCGTTGACCATGATGCTGAACCTCTCGCTGGGATCAAGGATGACCGCACGCGTTCCCTCGGCATCACTCAACTCATGGCTGATCAACTGGCGCTCCATGAGGAACTGGCGATCCAAATCCCCGAGCTTGCTCACATCGATGTATTCGGCCTCAGTACCAATCTCGCAACGGTCGAACGCCAACTGAACGGCAGCAGCGATCTGCGTCCGCTGCTTGGTCGAACACTTACGAATAAAAGGAAAATCCGAAAGATTTCGGGCCAAACGGATGCGACTGCTAATGACGATGTCCGACTCAGGACCATCGCCTCGCATCCACTCTCCTGTCTGCTGGGTTAAATCATCGATTTTCAATTGGCACCAACCCATAAGTTATCAGCAGGTCGTTCGATCACTTGACGTCGGGATCTTTCTTGTCGTCTAAATCCCCTTCGTCCATGTCCCCGTCATCTAGGTCATCCTCGTCCAGGTCGTCTTCATCCAGGTCGTCTTCATCCAGGTCGTCTTCATCCAGGTCGTCTTCGTCCAGGTCGTCTTCGTCTAGGTCGTCTTCGTCTAGGTCGTCTTCGTCTAGGTCGATGCCGTCGGGATCTTCATCCTCGTCGTGTTCCTCGTCGCCAAGCTCGTCTTCGTCCTCGATTTCAGGTAGGCCATCGGGCAGCGACTGAAACTCCTCCTCGAGTTCCAAAAGCTCCATCTCATGCTCGTCGAGTTCCAGAGTACCGTTCTGCACGGCGCTGATCTTGTCGCGAATCGCACCGGCCTCCTCGTAATTCTCCGCTTCAATCGCCCGCTGAAGGGCCGAACGCAATCGCTTGAGTTGGAAGTGGCGTTTGGGGGTCCCCCCAAGATTCTTCGGAACCTTACCTACATGCGATTGAGCACCATGGATGTTCATAAGCAACGGTTCGAGGTCCTCCTCGAAGACCACGTAGTCATAGGGGCAACCAAGTCGCCCCCCTTTTCGAAACTCGGAAAACGTGATGCCGCACATCGGGCAAGTCTTCTTGTCGGTCTGGGCCAATTCGCTGGCCGCTTTTTCCAACTGCAATTGCTTCGAAAGCAAACTCGAGAGGGCCGTGGCCGTCTCGAGCGACTCGCCCGTCTGAAAAAACACCCTAGCGTGATCCTCACACAAATGGATAAGCGTCGGGCCTGACGGGTCCGTCAGTTCCGTGATGTGAAAAATCGCGTTCTTCTCGCAGTGCTGGCACTTCATCGCAAATTTGGCTTTTTCGATTCGCGGATTCAATAGAGCCTGATAGTATAAGCGGTTCGAGCCGTTCGGGCGATGCACAACGGCGTGTGAATCGAGCAACTCCGAGACGAATTTTTTGCCGAAAATGACTACTTTTCCAAGTTTCGAAAGCTACCGGGATCTGTCCCAAAGATTCGATATCGTTCCGGTTTACCGCAGACTCCTGAGCGATCACCTGACCCCCGTCAGCGCCTTTCGCCTCCTGGACGATGGCACCTCATCGGCCGGACTTTTCGAGAGCGTTATCGGTGGCGAAAAAATTGGTCGCTACTCTTTCATCGCCGTCGGACCCCGCGCCCGAGTGGTTGCCTATGGCACCGAAGTCTCCTTCCACCACGACCAAACGGTGGAAAACTTCCAGTGCGACGACCCCCTGGAATTCCTCTCCAAACAACTTGGTAACCAATCGATCGCACCTGTCCCGGAACTTCCACCCTTCGTCGGCGGCGCGATCGGATACGCCAGCTACGATGTCGTCCGCTACGTGGAAAACCTACCCAACCCCCCCGAAGATGACCGAAAACTCCCCGACCTGGATTTCGGCTTCTACGACCAACTGGTCATCTTTGACCATGTCAACAAGACCATCATGGTCGTTGTCCTGTCCCATTCGGCCAACGGAAAATCAGCCAACGGAGAATCCACCAATCCACCCTCCCCAGAAATAGCCTACCAAGAGGCCTCGGGCTGGATCGACCGGATCGTCGAGCGACTCGATCAACCTTTGCCCCAACACTCCCTGGCGGATATCCCTCTTACCTACACCCCAACCCTCAACCCCAAATCAAATTTCTCCAAAGAAGGCTTCCAAGAGGCCGTCTTGAAATGCCGGCAATACATCGAGGCCGGGGATATCTTCCAAGTCGTCTTGAGCCAACGCTTCGAAATCCAGAGCCAAAGCGAACCGATCGAAATCTTCCGAACCTTGAGGGTCATCAACCCGAGCCCCTTTATGTTCCTGCTGCGAACCCCCGAATGCACCCTTGTCGGCAGCAGCCCAGAAGTCATGGCTCGAGTCGTCGATCGGGTCGTGACGGTCCGCCCCCTGGCCGGTACTCGCCCCCGGGGCAAGTCCTCCGAAGAGGACCGTCGACTCTCCGAGGAACTCCTTGCCGATCCCAAGGAACGGGCCGAACATGTGATGCTCGTTGACCTCGGACGAAATGACGTCGGACGCGTCGCCCAATTCGGCTCGGTTCGCCTAAACGATTTGATGGTCGTCGAACTCTATTCGCACGTCATGCACATCTCGTCGAATGTCCAAGGCACCCTGCGCGAGGATCTCTCCGCCATGGACGCCTTTCGAGCATGCCTACCGGCAGGTACCGTCAGCGGAGCCCCCAAAGTCCGCGCCATGGAGATCATCGACGAACTTGAACCGACCAAACGCGGTCCCTATGCTGGGGCCGTCGGCTACTTTGACTACCGTGGCAACATGGACACCTGCATCACCCTGCGAACCATGGTCATCCAAAACCAACGTGTCTACATCCAAGCCGGCGCAGGACTCGTCGCCGACAGCGATCCGACCAGTGAATACCAAGAGACGGTCAACAAAGCCAAGGCACTTTTAGCAGCCGTCGAAGTTACCGACCTAAGAACGAATCAAACCCCTTAGTTCGCTCCATAGTTCGTGCCTCGCATCGGATTTCGTCCTGCTCGTACTCAGTGAAACGGTACTCAGTGAAACGGTACTCAGTGAAACGGTACTCAGTGAAACGGTACTCGTACTCGATGGCTGTTTGAACCTCGGCGATGCCGATCGTTGATCGAGGCAGTACGCGGCTTGTTGCGGGCCAATGGGCCGGATTGCTACCCTGGATCGCTTCGAGTACGAGTACGAGTACCGCGATGCTGAGTACGAGTACGAGAAGAAGCACGAACAAAGCATCGGACCGAAGTGCTCGATCGAGCGTTTTTGACTTGTGTAAACTCCCCTCCTCGCACTCGGTCAATGCGAGTCGATGGCCCTGATGGCAATCATGGGCGCCAAGACTGATCCGAGGGGCGGGTCTGTCCTTTCCAACCGAGAGAAGAATGCTTAGAATTTCCCGCTAGAGAGTCCTGTTTGGTCTTCGTTTTTCACTCGAAAGCTCGCTCGCTATGTCAAACGCTACAATCCGAGGCATTGTCCACCTGATCGAGGATACAAAAACCTTCGGGCAAAAAGGTTTCCGCAAGCGCACGGTCGTGCTCGAGCAGAATCAGGGGCGATTTACCAACTACATCCCCTTGGATTTCATCGGGGATGCTTGCGACAGTGCCGACGGCTTGAGTGTCGGCGACGACATCACCGTCAACTACCGGCTCTCGGGCCGCAAGTGGCAGCGGGATCCTCAGAGTGAGGTCAAGTACTTCCTCAGCGCCGAGGCGATGTCTTACCGTCGATCCGCCGAGGGGGGTGGGGATTCTGGTAGTTCAAGTGGATCGATCAACGATGAGTTCTCCCAAGCCTCTTCGGACGATGCTGGCGACGCACCTTTCTAGTCGGCTAGTGTCCCTTGGATACCTTCATCAAAAAACTCGGGTTGGATGTTTCAAACCGATGTTTTTCCAGTTGGTAGGTTCCTTTGGAAATCTGTACCATCCAGAGTTGGGGCTCGAGCCCGAGTTTTTGGATCAGATACTGCTGGAGCTCTGAGACATTCTCGATGCTCATCATGTTGGCCACGAGCGTTCCTCCCGGTTGCAAGCGAGGCCAACAGGCCTCGACCAGCGAGACGACCGTTCGACCAGTTCCCCCGACAAAGATCGAATGCGGATCGGGCAAATTCGCCCATGCTTCTGGGGCTTGGCCCAGGACACCGACGAGATTTTCGATCCCAAACTGGTTGGCATTTTCGATCATCATGCCGTAGTCCTCGGCATCCATTTCGATCGCATAGACTTTTCCACGCGATGCGATCATCGCAGCTTCGATGGCCACCGAACCGCTCCCGGCTCCGATATCCCAAACGATCGAATCGATGCGTAAATTCATCTCGCTTAGGGCGATCGATCGAACCTCGCTGGTGGTCAAAAGCCCGCGTTTGGGACGACTCTGCTTGAAGAATTCGTCGGGATTTCCGAACATTCGTCGTTGGCTCGATAGGATCTGCTGATCGGGTGTACCGTTGTGTCGCAACAAAACCAAAACATTCAAAGAAGCGAACTTTTGCTGCACCAAATCCTTGAGCTCGAGTTTCGTGACACGTTCGTCCGGGGCGCCTAAGTTCTCGCAAACATAAGCGGTGAAGTAGTAGATTCCCTTGGAGATCAACAACTCGGCGATCCGCGCTGGTGAAACCTGCTCGGAGGTGAAAATACCCGCTTTCTCTGAGGTTCGGATCCGATCGATGATCCGGTCGAGAGGTTGGTGGGCGACATTGGTAAGGTAGGCTTCGTCCCAACTCTCTTTGACTCGCGCGAATGCAAGTTGCATGCTGCTTACGTGCGGGATGACCTCGAAGGTGTCTTTGCCAAGCCGTTCGCAAAGGAATCGAGCTGTCCCGTAGAAGAGCGGATCTCCGCTTGCGAGCACCACGGAACCCAAGGGAGCTTGTTCGAGTTCAGCGGCGAGTCGATCCAAGTCAGGACCAAGGGGTCGCTTGGTGCCGTCGAAGAGGGGGAAACGATCGAGCATCGAGACCGAGCCAAAAAGGGTCGTCGCCTTGGAAATGACCTCGATCGCCTGCTGACTGAGCCCCTGAGAGCCATCATCTCCCACACCGACGATTGTAATTTTCGACTGCGTCATGAGCTCCTAAGTTCCTGGCTGCATGTTCATCATCCGATAGCGGAGAAATGCGTCGAGGAAACCTTGAAGTTCCCCGGCGAGTACGACGTGGAAGTTCCCCATTTGGAAGCCGGTCCGCGCGTCTTTTACCCGTTGATCCGGATGCAGGAAATAGTTCCGTATTTGGGAACCAAATCCTGTCATCGATTTGCTCTGGTACTTTGCAAGCTGCTGATCTTCTCGCTTCTCCTCTTCGATTCGTGCTAGTCTCGATCGAAGCATTTTCCAAGCGGCTGCTCGGTTCTTGTGTTGAGAGCGCTCGTTTTGGCATTGGACGGCCATGCCGGTCGGGATGTGGGTCAAACGGATCGCCGAACTGGTTTTGTTCACGTGCTGTCCACCGGCTCCTGAGGCTCGGAAGACGTCTTCTCGAACGTCTTTCTCCGCGATATCGATATCGATTGAATCGTCGATTTCCGGGGAAACGTCGACGGCGGCGAAACTCGTCTGGCGTTTACCTTCGGCATTGTAAGGGCTGATGCGAACCAAACGGTGGATGCCTTCTTCCCCTTTGAGGTATCCGTATGCCGATTCTCCACGCACGACGATTGTCGCTTGGGTGATCCCGGCGGTTTCATCATCGGACCGATCGAGCAGTTCGACGCTGAAGCCGCGTTGCTGGGCCCAGGCGGTGTACATGCCCAGAAGCATCTCGGCCCAATCGTTGGCATCCAGACCACCCTCACGAGCATGGACCGAGAGGATCGCTCCGCAGTCATCGTTGGGGCCGTTTAAGAGCGAACGAATTTCGAGTTGTTCGGTCGTCTGTTCGAGCCTCGCAAGTTCCGATTCGATCTCTTGTTCGACTGCGGGGTCTCCATCGGACATCTGCAAGAGTTCTTCAAGATCGATGCAACTTGAGACGACTTCTTTCAGAGGCTCAATGACCTTGCGAAGATTTTTGATCTCCATCACCACGCCTTGGGCACGTTCTGGGGCATCCCAAAATGTGGGGGAAGCCATCTGGGCTTCTAGAACTTCCATGCGTGCAGTTTTGCCGTCGTAGTCAAAGACCTCCTCGCAACGGCACCAGCCGTTCGCGGAGTTGATCGATTCGAGGTTGCCAGGGGGTGGTCGTCATAGGGTTCCCAAACTAAATTTTTCAAACAAAAACACCGCTCGATGTACGTCTTGAGCGCTCTGTTACTTTAACCAAAAAACTGGCGGACGACTACTGGGGACCACCGATCGATCGGATGATTCTACTGCCCAGTTGGCAGGGGATTAGAGCCTCAAAAAGACTCTTTTGTTGTAGAGCCAAGCCAGCAAGAGGCATTTGCAGGCCAGGGCACCGGCCAAAAGGAGGATCGCTCCGTGATCACCAGCTAGATTTGCTGTTCCTTGGAAAAAGAACTTTGAGATCGAAGAAAACGGAACGATGCGTTGCAATAGGTAGATGGTGATCGCATTGGCACCGATGGCCACCCAGATCCATGCCCAACGCTTCCAACCCAATCCATCGATCAGTCCATAAAACAACGACAGGAGCATCAAGCTCCACCCGCCGGCAACCAAAACAAAGGAGCTTGTCCACAAGTTCTTGATCACGGGGAAGTAGTTGCCCCATTGGTTCCCGGCGATCACGAGCAGGGCGCCGATGGCCATCAATCCCGAAGCTTTTTGCAAATGGGTCGCTGTTCCTTGAAGCCATCGTCCTGCACCGACCCCGAGCAAGACCGTGGCGACTGCAGGAATCGTCGAGAGCAATCCTTCGTTGTCGCCATAACCGTAGTACTTTTCCAGAATTTTTCCAGGAAGCAAGGTTCGATCGAGATAGCCCGATAGGTTTCCTGCGGGGGATAAATCCCCTGCGATTCCTCCAGGAACAGGCACCCAGCTTAAAATGCCCCAATACCCAAGCAGGATCGTCAACCAGACGACCAACAGACCGCGAGTGCTCAAGTGGACGGTCAACAAGGCAGCGATCCCGTAACCGATTCCGATACGTTGCAAGACCCCCATCCACCGGAGTTGCGCCCAATCGAAATTTTGGATTCCGTTGTAGAGCAATCCCATAAGGACCAAGAGCAAGGTGCGTCGAAGAATCCGCCCATGCATGCGACGTTTGTCCTGGTCGAGCTTGCCGAGCGAAAGAGGAATCGAACACCCGACGAGGAACAGAAACAGAGGGAAGATCAAATCGTAGAAACGAAAACCTTCCCATTCGGCATGTTCGAATTGATCGGCAAGTCCTGCAATCCACGCCGTTGAGAACCCCGCGAGACTTGCGGGTACCAGTGCGACGAGTTTTGCCGCTAAGGTATCGGCACCCATGATCCAAAACATGTCGAAACCTCGAAGTGCATCGATCGATACGATTCGGGGGTTCTTCGGATTGGTATTCGTTTCTTGTTGCATGATTTCATCCCTCCGTTCCACTACTCGACACGTGTCCCTGAAGCTTCGTCCAGCACGGAGGCCATCACCACCGCCCCAATCACCGGGTCGCTGACTTGGTGACTCAGTAGCGGGCTCATTTGCATGCGTTCTAAGTGCCTGAGAATGGTTGGCACCAAAGGGGATTTGCCCGAGAGGGTTCCGCCGCTGAAAGCTAAACCAAATTGGCCCGATCGAAGTCCGATTCGAGACGCTCCCGAGACGATCAACTCGGCCAGATCGAGCGAGGCATATTCAATCAATTTTCCAGCGATCAGATCGCTGGAGGCAAATTGCACGACGGTCTGGTACAAGCTCGCGATTTTGGCTCGGGGAATCGGTTGGGTATAGATCCTCGGAATCAAATCGATCGCGTCTTGGCAATCCAATTCCTTTAGCACCGCCAGGTGCATCGGGGAAAACTCGTCCCCCGCATCGTGGGCTCGGCAGATCTCTTTGAGGGCCGCGAGTCCTATCGCGAATCCGCTCCCTTCGTCCCCCAAAAGGTATCCCCAGCCCCCGACTCTCATCGAGATCAAGGGGACTTCGAGCAGCGGGTGCGCTTGGCTCGTAGACTCCTGTGGCGTGTCTTTGGTTGCCGAGACGATCGATCCGGTTCCTGAGATCAACGTCACGCTGTTGTTCCAAAGCCGTTTGCCTCCGGAATGCGACGAAGCTTGATGCAACGAGGAGTGGTTCAGATGCCGAGTTTCCCAAAGGGCCGCCCAGCGTATTGGCGTGACGTCCTCACTGACCCGTATTCGGTCGGCCAGGTTGGCTTGTTCGACCCACTGGGCTACCGGGATCCGCTGATCGGCTTGCCCTACTCCGGCCATACTGACACAGATCGCCTGCGCTTTGGATTGTTCAAGCCCAGCACCTTGAAACGCTTTTGCTATCGCGTCAAGGAGGTTCACGTACACCGCATCGAACCCGACCGAGCGGGGGTTTCCGGGGCCAGATTCCCCGGTTCCGATCACTCTTATCGACTGCGTCCAATCCAAACTCGGGTCGCTTGTGGATCTTTCCGCAATTGTCAACGGCTTGGCCAAGGCCAAGCAGGCTTTGGTTTTAGACCCTCCTGCATCGATACCAATAATCAATCGTTCTGTCGAATCATGAGCCATATCTTCTCGACCTTGGGTGCTGATCACTACTCTTTGATTTCATTGGAAAATTCGGTCAAAACTCTACTGAAAACTCTATGGGAAGCTCTATTGGGCATCAGGTCCTTCCACCGCAGTGGCTTGGACTCTAAACCGCTCGGTCCATTGATCCCATATTCCTACCAGGCGCTCGAGGACCTCCGGTCGATCGAGAGCAAGGTTGATCGTCTCAGCACGATCGTTCGCTAAGTTGTACAGTTCCCAAGGAGCTTCTTTGCCCGAAGCGACGATCTTCCAATCGCCTTGACGCAACGCGCGATTGGCTTCGTGTTGCCACCATAGAATACGAGCCTCGGAAGCTTCGCCTGTCTTGCTTGGTTGGGTCCACTGTGGAGCGAGACTCTGACCTGGATGGCTAGGACCGCTCCAGAGCGCTTCGGTAGCTGGTTTTTTAGTCGCGGCAATTTCCAGAAGTGTCGGAGCGATATCGACGACATGCCCAGGAGAGGCGATGGGCTCAAGTGCCGCATCGATGCGTGCAGGCCAATGCACGATCATCGGCGTGGCGATACCTCCTTCGTGTACCCACGTCTTGTGCCTTCGAAACGGGGTGTTCGAGACGCTCGACCATCCAGGCCCTAAACACAGGTAAGAGTCACGGGCACCAGGGGCCGACTGGGTATTGTGGCCGTCACCTCGAACCATGATCTCAGCACTTGCTCCGTTGTCCGAGAGGAACATGACCAAGGTGTTTTTCCACTGCGCGGGGTTTTGTTTAATGAAATCGAAGATTCGTCCGATGTGCGTATCCATAGAATCGATCATCGCTGCATGGACCGCCATTTTGTTGGCTTGAAACTCTCGCTGAAGCTCTCCGAGGGAGTCCCAAGGAACCGGTCGATTGGCTTCGCCGGGCCCGAGTTTTTCTAAGGCGTTTGGGAAATGGTAAGGGGGTCCGACTTCGGACTCGATAGGGCTAGGCCCTTGGATCGAGGAACCGAGTCCTAGGCTCTGCATTTTCGCCCAACGTTCGCGTCGAATGTGTTCCCAACCGACGCGGTAACGGGCTTGGTACTTTTCGACAAGCTCCTTGGGAGCTTGGAGCGGAAAATGTGGAGCGGTAAATGCAACGTAGGAAAAGAACGGCTTCCCAGGATGGGTCGCTTGATGGTACCTCAGTTGGTCTATGGCCATCGATGCGATGTAGGCGCTTGAATAGTAATCTTCACCGGTCTTGATCTCCGGCAGAGGCTTGTCGTCGAGCGTGTGGCTCTTAGGTGCAAAGTGTCGGTCGTGGTCTTGTAAGCTGTAGGATTTCTCGAAGCCGTTTTTGGTTGGAAGGCCATCGACGTGCCATTTGCCAGAGTGATAGGAATGGTATCCGTAGGGGGCAAGTCGCTCGGAGATCAATTTTGCCCATGAAGGCCGTTGACCTTGGCCGCCACTTTTGACTCCCGCGACGGTGTCTCTTCGTATTTGCTGAGCGTAGTATCCTGAGAGCAAGGCTCCGCGAGTGGGCCAGCATCGGGCCGTGTTGTAGAACTGCGAGTAGCGTCGTCCCGAGGCGGCGATCGCATCGAGTTGCGGGGTATCGATCTCGCTACCGTAGCAACCCAAGTCGCTGTAGCCAAGATCGTCGCATAGGATCACCAGAAAATTGGTGGGCTCTTGGGCCATCGCCAGCGAGCTAAGGCAGACCAAAACTGCAACGCAAGCGCAATGAAAGAAACGAGTCATGTGAATCCTACGGGATGGTAAGGGGGGGGGTGAGAGCTCAAGTCTTGGTTTTACAAGCCGCTTGGTGCTCGAGGATCGTCGAGACCAGTGCCGTCCATCCGGTTTGATGACTTGCTCCTAGTCCGCTTCCGTTGTCCCCGTGGAAATACTCGTAGAACAGGACAAGATCCTGCCAGTTCGGATCGTTCCAGTAGCGTGGGTCTTGGCCGTGGCATGGTCTTCGGCCCTCGGAATCCTTGAGGAAGAGCTGGACCAGTCGGCGTTCGATTTCGTCGGCGATTTCTCTGAGGTTTCTATGCTGGCCGGATCCGGTCGGACATTCCATGGTGAAACTATCGCCATAGTATTCATGGTAGGATCGCAACGATGCGACGATCAGGTAGTTCAGTGGGAACCATACCGGACCTCTCCAATTGCTGTTGCCACCGAACATGCCCGAGTTGCTCTCGCCGGGGACGTAACCGACCGAGTTGGTTCCGCCGGCGTGTTCGAAGACGAACGGTTTGTCCTGATGGATCGCAGAAAGAGACCGGATTCCATAAGGGGACAGAAACTCCGATTCGTCGAGCATGTAGGTCAGGAGTCGCTTAAGGCGATCGGTCGAGGGGATCGCCAGCAATCGCATCCCACCTGGTCGGCCTTCGGTCGATTTCTGCTCCAAGTAGGTCATGTACTTGGACATGTGGGGTTTGTTGGCCAAGAACCAATTCATTCGGTTCTTAAATCCGGGTAGTTTTTCGATCACCGAGTCGTAGAGAATGACGTTCGAGCACAACGGGATCAGTCCGACGAGCGAACGGACCTTGAGCGGAATACTTTTTCCTTCCCGGTACAGATGGTCGTAGTAGAAACCGTCGTTGTCCTCCCACAAGCCGGTCCCGTGTAGGGAGTTCATGGCTTCGGAGATCGCGACGTAGTGTTCAAAGAACTTGCTTGCCATGTCCGAATAGGCCTGGGAGTCATCCGCCAATTCGAGAGCCATTTGGAGCATGCAACCGCAGTAGAAAGCCATCCAAGCCGTCGCGTCGGCTTGATCGAGTGTCCCACCACCTGGCAGCGGGGCGCTGCGGTCGAAGACCCCGATGTTGTCGAGACCTAGGAATCCGCCGCTAAAGACGTGTTGGCCTCGGGTATCTTTGCGATTGACCCACCAGGTGAAGTTCAGGAGTAGCTTTTGGAAAGTTCTGGCTAGGAATTCTCGATCGCCTGACTGTTGGTAGACTTGCCAGCAGGCCCAAGCGTGGACGGGTGGATTAACGTCG